>JAJEHF010000080.1 GCA_022823865.1 Bryobacterales bacterium | reverse complement strand
AGTCCATGCAAGCGCTCGGCTACAATCCTCTGGTCGCCATTCAAATCGCGCTCGCCGGCAACGCTGTCGCCACGCTCGAACAAGACTATGGCCCGACACCAACTCCCGCCTCGACACCAACCGAGGTGTGAGTAGTTACCTTGAAGCATTGGTCCCGCGACAGCGTTGACGCCGACTTCCGCCTGGTCTGCTCACAGACGATCTTTTGCAAGGCCACCACGCACGCCGGGGGAAGGCTCCAGCGCCGGTTGATTGACCTCGACTGCGGGGGATGGCCGCAGGCTGCGCGCAACCGTGCGCTGGCCATCCTGCGGTCCGCAGGCAATGTGATCATGTTGCACGGCGACCAGCACATCGGCTCGCTCGTGCGCCATGGGATCGAGGAGTGGGAGGACGGCCCGATTGCCTGCATGGCTCCCGGAACGTCGAACGGCTTCCCGCGGGCTTGGTGGCCAGACCAGCCAGGCCAGAATCGTGATCCGAGCGCACCTGCTTGGACCGGCCGCTATCGCGACGGGCTGGGCAACCGGATCACAGTCCTTGGCGCGGCCAACCCCGACAGGAACAGCAATACGAGGGAGGGCCAGGAAGGGCTCGATGCGGAGCAAGTCGCTCACCGCAAGGGCTCGGGCCACGCCATTGTGATCTTGGACCGCAAGGAAATGACGGCGAGTTTCGAAATCTGGAGGCATGCGTTCGACGCGGCCAAGCCTCGAGCGCAAGACCTGTTCCCAGGGTTTCCGATCGTCGTGCCACTCCCGGCCTAGCCGGCGCTTCATCCGGCAGTCCCGGTCGCCTCTGGCTTCGCCGAGTCACGAGTCCAAGACCGGTGATGGGGCAAGTCGTCGGCGGCAACCGCGGCACCGCATCTAGGTCAGCGGTTGTACTGCGGCGTCGGACCCCGCAATGCACTCCAGACTGCGTCGCACGCCTCGAGCGTATCGTCCGATAACGGCCCCGCCTGCGACGCCTCGATGTTCTGCTCGAGATGCGCGAACTTCGAAGCGCCCAGGATCACGCAGTCAGCTCCTTCTCGATGAAAGAGCCAGCGCAACGCCAGCTCCGCCAGAGCTACCCCCAGGCCGTTGGCAACGCGCTTGAGAGCCTCGACTGCCTGGAAGTACTCCTCGTGCCAGAACCTCTTCAAGTACCGCTCGTTGCCATCAAAGCGCGTGCCGGGTAACGGTCCCCGCTCCAGCGACTGCTTGCCGCTCAGCAGCCCGCCTGCCAACGGGTTGTAGCAGACGTTGGTGACGTGGTACCGCTGCGTGCATTCCAGATATTCCTGCTCGACGCCTCGGGCCAGCGCGTTGTACATCGGCTGTGCCACCTTCGGCACTTGGAATTCCAGGTTCTCGGAGATCTCCGCCATCTCCGCCATTTGCCAAGCGGCGTAGTTCGAGGTGCCGATCCAGCGGACCTTCCCCGCGGCGACCAGATCGTTCATCGCCCTGAGCGTCTCGTAGATTTCGACCGAACGGTCCGGCAGGTGCAGGTAGTAGATGTCGATATAGTCCGTCCCCAGCCGCTCGAGGCTCTCATCGACAGCGCGAAAGATGGCCTCGCGGCTCAGCCCGCCGTACGCATCCTCTCCCGCTCCCATGTTCCCGCGAACCTTTGTGGCGAGCACGACCTGGGAGCGGCGCGCCCCGAGGATCCGGCCGGTGATCTCTTCGGAGAGCCCGGCGTTGTAGACGTTTGCCGTGTCGATGAAGTTGACGCCCCGGTCGAGAGCGAAGTCCACCATGCGGGCGGCTTCCGCCTCCGCGACCTGCGACCCGAAGGTCATGGTGCCGAGGCAGACCTTCGACAACTCCAGATCTGTCTCTGAGACCGAGACCTGTTGCATTAGTACCCCCTTTGCCGCCTTACAGCCGGACACGCGGTCAAGCCTTGCTTGCTCAGCGCCTCACCGGGTTGACGAACGCGCCGTTGGCAGCCACGTCCCATACTGCCAGCCGAGCCCACGTCCAACCAGGGGCGGACACTTTCCACTGGTAGGAACCGCGGTGAAACTCGGGCGTGTCTGACAGGTCGATGATCTGGCGCTTCGTGCCCTCTCCATCCCCCCACACGACTTCGGCGAACTGCAGCGGGAAGGTACCCCGCACGTCCGCCTGGACCTCGATTTCGGTTTCGCTGCCACCGATTTCCCACGACGGCAACAAGACCTCGCCCGTGGTGACGAAGAAGTCGCCCCGTCGCAGCGGGGCGAGCAGCTCGCCGTAGCGCTCGAAACTCGGAAGCCGGTCCGTCTTGAGATAGTTGACATTCATGTGGGCGTAGACTTCGTGCGTGTGGTCGAACTGGAATACGTCCACCTCGCCCACCAAGCGCTTGTCCATGCCCCAGTTCTGCAGGTCGTCTAGCAGCCTGAGCGTGCGCTCGCCAAGGCGCGGCGAGGAGAAGTCCGTCGGCATGGCCTTCCAGCCAGCCCCGAAGTAGCGCGGGTCGCGGAAGTGCTCCGTGTCGCGAATCGTGTCTGGATACCCCGTGGACCCCTTGGTGCGGGCATGGGTCTGATACATCCAGCCCTCCTCCCGGCGCACCAGCTCGAGCATTTCCGCGGCATCCGCGGTGCTGTAGACCGTGCCATAGCGCTTGTGCTTGGATTCGAACGCGCCGCCGTCCGGGCGGTTCATCCACCAATAGATCGGCTTGGGAAAGACCAGTCCCCAGTGGCCCCCGAGGTGGACATTGGCCTCCTCGGACGGGATCAGCAAGAAGTCCTTGCCGGACTGCGCCTTGCACGCCTCGAAGAAGCTCGCCAGCTCTCTCAGGCGCAGTTCTGTGAGGTCCCGCGGGTGCCCGTCGCCGTGGAAGTCCATGATGATCGCGGCATTGACGCCCATCTCGCTCAGCACGGTCTTGAAGGGCGGGGTCCAGTCCATGCCCTTTTCCAGCGCCTGCACGGTGTAGGCGAGGTGGAAGTGCGAGGCCAGCGTCTTGAAGCCGTCCAGCTCCGGGAACGTGTCCCGGTTGGTGTAGCGCAGGGCATCCTCCAGAACGGCTTCCGGCGCCGCGGCGCCTACGAGCAGGAACAGCGACATTGCCTGACGGCTTCCGGGCGGGGCGTTGGCCCATGGATAGAACCGCCAGTTGGTGTCGCGGACCTGGCGGATGCCGAGCGACACGCGCCCGCGCCACGAGCGATGCCAGTTATGCGACAGGTTCGACGTGAAGTCGCGCGGGAAGAAGAACTGGTGCGGCGCGGGGAAGGCGGCTACGCTGCCCTGCCCTGCGGCCGTGGACAGGGCGCGGTAGCGGACCTTGAAGGGAACCCGCTCGGGCTGCAGGCCATTGGCTGACTCGTTCCGAAGCTGGCCCTCGGTGTCGTAGTAGGCCAGCGGCGTGTCCATGTTGCGCCCGGGCTGGACCTGGTCCTCGCCGCTGAATTCGATTCCAGCGTCATAGAAGTAGGCAACGTTCTCTTGGCTGGTGACGGCGACAGCCTGCTGTTGGATGAGGCGGGAACCGGCAAAGAACGTGTAGACCAGCGATCCTTCGAACGGCCCCGCGCTGAAGCCGCCGCAGTGCACGCGGACCCGGCTGCCCGCCGTCTCGACACGTAGCGAGTCCAGGGCCAGTTCGCCGAAATAGGCCGCCGTGCCCTGCGGGTGGGCGGGAGGGTAGTCGAAGAACGCGTTCCACCCCTTCGAGCGCACGCCGGTCTCGACGCGATAAAACGGACGCGCCTCGCTCAGCACTTGCATGTCGCCGCTGGCCACCGACTCCAGCAACGGCTTCGAGGGATCGCGATTGAAGCTCGCTCGCCAAGTCTCGCCCGAGGAGTCCGGCCAGGTCACGATCAGGAACTCGTCGCTCACCTCGGCCGAAACCGGGCCGCCGCGGTAATCGGTCAGGTCGACGGGAACCGCAGTCTCGGCAGCACCCAGGATCGCGGCGGCGAATAGTGCAAACAGCCCTAACAGGTTCGGCATGGCGCTCATCATACCCAACGCGCCTACCGCGAGAAATACAGGAACCGGAGATGCGAGCCTTGGCAACGACGAGCGCGACGGGCATGGCGCCGGCACGCATCGTGCCCGGGAGGCCACAGACCCGCGAAGTCACCGCCTGCCGAGCGGGGGGCGCCGTTGCAACGGAGGGCCTCGCCCGCTACCGGCCGCGCTCCGTCCGGCCCTTGACCGCCACGTCAGAGAACTTGGGATATCTCTAATGCGGGCAGTCACTTAAGATCAGACGAAAACAGAACCTGGCGATCGGCTACAGACTTGCCGCCACAGGTCGGGAAGCGCCCGGTCCACTGGTTGATATACTGGTGCAGCTCTCCCTTCAGGAGGTGGTACCGCATGCGCTCGATGCGTCCCGGGAAACCTGTCCACTTTGTCGTAGCTCTCCTTCTCGCCTGCCTTGCGGGGAGCGCTCCGGCAACGGCCGGAGACTTCTACATCGGGGCTTCGGCCGCGGCCGACCGCCTGAACGTGCTGTACGAGAAAGTCGTCGACAATTCGAACCCGCAGAACGCTTCGCTGAACCAAGGACTGATGGTTCGAGACGAGGCGTCCGCCGCCAAGCTGGGATACAGTTACGGATTCTTGGCGGGATACAAAGCCCCGCTGAGCATAACGGGCATCTACGTGGCGTTGGAAGGGGAGATGCTGCGCCACGGCGGGATCGCCGCCGGCCGTCTTGCGGGCACGGGGACCTCGGACACTAGGAACCAGCTCGGCGAAGTCTGGGCTGAGGACTGGACCTTCCAGAAGGACCGGACCTTCGGCCTCACAGGCCGCCTGGGGTTCGGAATTCCTCTCATCGGCACTTGGTTCGGACCGAGCGTGTACGGGCTTGTCGGGATGCGCCGCCTCTCAGCCGGGTTCGAGTCAAGGTACGCAGGGTGTTTCACCGCCACACCCTGCACGGAACCTGACCAGTTCGGGTCGGGCTCCGATGACTTTAGCGAGAGCTTCAGCGGATTGACGTACGGCGGCGGCATAGAGCAGAAAGTCGGGGCCTTCTCGCTTCGCGGCGAAGTGCGCTTCACCGACTACTCCAAGGGGGGGAGAGTCATTCCATTCGATGACGTCTTCGTCTCCGTGCCACTCGACCTGACACCGGATTCAGTCAGCGTCGGCGCCATCCTGGTTTGGTACTTCTGATCGCTAAGGCGTAGGCCCTCGCCGAACACCCGTCCCTGCCACGGCGAGAGTTCGCTGGTTCGCCTCTCGCGTCCCTGGACAATCAAGACCCGCTGCTGCGCTTTGGCAGCGGTGGCCTTTCCGTGATGGGAGGCCCCTCCTGGATCCCCGCACGATGCGAACGCCGGCAGGGGCCTTGCCGACGAGCCGGCCGAGAACTCGCCCATGAACCGTCGAACTGGAGGCTGCGAGCCCGTTGGGGTCCAGAAGGTCCCCTTTGGAAAAGGACACTTCCGCTCTCGATTTCTCCCGCTTGAAAGGAGAAATCGAGGGGTCCGGTCGAGGTATCGGGAGCCCGGCGGCGCGGTTCTCGGCTTCCGGAATCCGGCCGCCACGCGTTCGATGGCGCCGAGCCTTTACGAGTGCGGCACCGGCAGCCCCGCTGGCGACGTGCGGTGGGTCAGAATCCCCCAAGCGTGCGGGGAGAAGCCGAAAGCGCTCAGAACCGCGCTGATTTCGGGTCCCGGCGATATATATGAGCCACTAGCCCCTTGTCCCGGGCGGCGTCCCTAAAGTACACTGCTAACGGCGGAGAACAGCAAATATGTTTCGCGTATCGCTCGTGGTTTCTGTGATCGTAGCCTGCACGGGGTTCTCAGCCCCGGTCGCAGCGGAGGCCACCGCCCCGAACTACGCAGAGGAAATCGCGCCGATCCTCGAGCAGCGTTGTGTGCAATGCCACGGCGACAAGCAGCAGCTGTCTGGCTTGCGCGTCGATAGCAGGGAGGCGCTGCTTCAGGGCGGTTCGAAGGGCCCGTCCCTAGAGCCGGGCGATGCCGCTGCGAGCCTGCTCTACCGGCACGTGGCTGGCATGGCCGAGCCGCGCATGCCCTTCGGCAGCACTCTCGACACCGAGGAAATCGCCGCCTTGAAGCGCTGGATCGATGCCGGCGCCCCGTGGGAAGCCGCCGCGGAAGAAGCCCCGGAGGACAAGGTCTGGTGGGCCTTCCGAAACCCGGAGAGGCATGATCCGCCGGCGGGCGAAGCAAATCCGATCGACGCATTCCTGGCCGCCCGGCTGAGCGAAGACGGCGTCGAACGCGCGCCGCGCGCCGACCCTCGGACGCTGGTGAGGCGAGCCTATCTCGATCTGGTCGGATTGCTGCCGCCGCCCGCAGTGGTGGCAGCGTTCGAAAAGGACCCGTCGAAGGAAGCGTTCGCGCGGTTGGTGGACGAACTGCTGGACTCGCCCCGCTATGGCGAGCGCTGGGGGCGACACTGGCTGGACGCTGTGCGCTACGCGGACTCTTCCGGCTACGAGCACGACTACGACCAGCCGCACGCCTGGCGCTACCGAGACTACGTGATCCGGGCGTTCAACGAGGACAAGCCCTACGATCGCTTCGTCCAGGAACAGCTCGCCGGCGATGAGGTCGAGAACCCGAGCTTCGACGCGCTGATCGCGACCGGAATGCTGCGGATCGGGCCGCGCGTGCTGTTCCGCGAGAAGGACAACCCGCAGTACCGCTACAACTACCTCGACGACATTATCGCGACGACCGGGCGGGTGTTCCTCGGCCTGACGGTGGACTGCGCACGCTGTCACGACCACAAGTTCGACGCCATTTCGCAGATGGACTACTACCGCACCATGGCGGTGTTCTTCCCCTACGTGCGCTACGAGTTCCCGCTGGCCGACCCGGAGACCGTCAAGCGCCACCAGGCGGCAAGCGAGCAGATCGAGGCTCAGATCGAGCCGCTCAAGCGCCGGATCGCGAAAGTGCAGGCGCCCTACAAGGAGCTAGCCCGCGAGAAGGCGCTGGAGGCATATCCCGAGGAAATCCAGGTCGCAGTGCGAACGCCGGAAGACCAGCGGACGCAGGGCCAGCAGCTGCTGGCCGCCCAAGTGCAGTCGGTGGGGGTCAGCGGGTACGAAGAACTGATCTCGGCATCGGATGCCGAGCTGATAGCGGAACTCAAGGCCCAGGTCGGCAAGCTCGAAGAACAACTGCCCGCCCCCTTGCCCATGGCGATGGGCGTCCGGGACGGCGACTACAGGTTTGCTCCCGATGGCCTGGGTGACGAGCCCCAGCCGGGCAAGGGCGACCGGCAGGACTTCAGCGGCATCGACGGCACCTGGCTGCCGGTCAGCGGCTACCAGCCGCCCCAAGCCCGCTTCATGCCCAACGCCGACTACCGGACGTTGGGAGATGTAGTCGAGCCCGGCGTGATCGAGGCCTTGGCAGGCAAGGGGACGTTCGAACCCGCCTCGCCCCAGCACCGGATCTCCACCGGGCGCCGCCTTGCACTGGCGCGGTGGATCACCTCGCCCGAGAATCCCTTGTCCGCGCGGGTGATGGTCAATCGCATCTGGATGCACCACTTCGGCGAGGGCATCGTGCGCACGGCCAGCAACTTCGGCAGCATGGGCACCCATCCCACCCATCCAAAGCTCTTGGATTGGCTCGCGACCGAGTTCGTGGACAGGGGCTGGAGCATCAAGGCGATGCACCGTCTCATCATGAGCTCGGACAGCTACCAGATGGCCTCGGCGCACAGCGATCCCGCAGCGGCCGAGGCCGATCCGGACAACGCCCTGCTGTGGCGCTACCGGCAACGTCGGCTCGAGGGCGAGGTCATCCGCGACATCATCCTGAACGCGTCCGGCAACCTGAATCTCCAGGCGGGCGGCCCGGGATTCTTCCCCCCGATTCCCGATGAGGTGCGCGAGTCGTTCCCGAAAGGCAAGTGGGACATGAGCGAGCCCGGACCCGTCAACTGGCGCCGGAGCGTCTACGCCTATGCGAAGCGCGGCCTGCGCTACCCGCTTTTCGAGGTCTTCGACCAGCCCAACATGAACGTCACCTGCGAGCAGCGCACCACGACTACGGTGCCGACGCAGGCCCTGACCTTGCTCAACAACGAGTTCGCGCTGCGCCAGGCGAGCGCCTACGCGCAGCGCGTCGTGGGCTTGGCTGACAGCGATGAGGGGCGCGTCCGCGCCGCCTACGCCATCGCGCTCAGCCGCGAGCCGACGAAGGGCGAGATGGATGCGAACCTGGAATTCCTGCGGCGTCAGCGGGAATACCATCAGGGCGACGCCCTCAAGGCGTTGACCGACCTGTGTGACGTGATCCTGAACCTGAACGAGTTCCTCTATGTCAGCTAAAGAACGCTTCGTTTCACGCCGCGACTTCCTGTTCCGCGCCGGCGAGGGCATCAGCGGCATCGCGCTGGCTCACATGCTCCAGCAGGAAGGCCTGTTGGCGGCCGAGACTGCCTGCGACGCACAAGGCATCGCATCGCCGACCGCCCCGCGGGACCCACACTTCAAGCCGCGCGCCAAGGCGGTCATTTCGCTGTTCATGAGCGGCGGCGTCAGCCACGTGGACACGTTCGACCACAAACCGATGCTCGAAAAGCACCACGGCCAGCCCTTGACGGGCAAAGGCAGGGTGCGGGTGCGGCAGGGCTACCCCGGCCCGCTCATGCGCAGCCCGTTCGAGTTCCAGCGCTACGGCGAGTGCGGCAAGCTCGTCTCCGAGCTCTTCCCGCACATGGGCGCGATGGTGGACGACCTGGCGTTCGTGCATTCCTGCAAAGGGCGCTCGAACGACCACGTGCTGGCGCACTACGAATGGAACACCGGCTCGGTCCTGATGGGGCACCCCAGCGTGGGGAGTTGGGTGACCTACGGACTCGGCTCCGAGAACCAGAGCCTGCCGGGCTTCGTGGTGGTCTACGACCATCGCGGAGGGCCGTTCTCAGGCCCCTCGAACTGGAGTAGCGGCTACCTTCCGGCGACCTACCAAGGGACCGTGTTCCGCTCGCAGGGCGACCCCATCCTCGACCTGCGGCCGCCCAGCGAGCTGCTCTCCCAGGAGCAGCAGCGCGCCCGCTTGGACCACTTGGCAACGCTGAACGAAGAACACGCCAAGCAGCATCCGGGATCGACGGAGCTGGCGGCGCGGATCGCCTCGTACGAACTCGCCTACAGGATGCAGGGCTGCGCCCCGGAAGCGGTCGACATCTCCCAAGAATCCGAGCAGACGAAGTCCCTGTACGGCATGGACGATCCGGTCACCGAGCCGTTCGGGCGGCAATGCCTGCTGGCGCGGCGGCTGGTCGAGCGCGGAGTGCGCTTCGTGCAACTTTACAGCGGGGCGCTGCGGCAGCAGAACATCGACACGTGGGACGCGCACAGCAATCTGATCGAGAACCACACGCTGCACGCGGGCGAGGTCGACAAGCCCATCGCGGGTCTGTTGAAGGATCTCAAGCAGACCGGGCTGCTCGACGACACCCTGGTGGTCTGGCACTCAGAATTCGGGCGCATGCCCATCTCGCAGCGCGGGCTGGGCCGCGACCACAACCCGCATGCGATGACCGCCTGGATGGCTGGCGCGGGCATTCGCGGCGGCCAGTCGATCGGCGCCACGGACGAGTTCGGCTACAAGGCCGAGCAGCAGGTGCTGAGCTACCACGACATCCACGCGACCATGCTGCACATGCTGGGAATGGACCACAAGCGGCTGACCTACTTCTTCAACGGCCGACACATGCGCCTGACAGACGTGCACGGCGAAGTGATCCCGCAGCTGTTGAGTTAGCCGATAGGTCGGGCCGTCGCCTATCCCCAGCTTCTGAATCCGAACAGCTCCGCGCAGTCCTGCGCCGCGGTTCGAGGACAGCCGTGGACCGCGATGCGCCCAAGCGCCTAAGCGATCGGTCGCCCGCGCTCGCGTGAATTGAGTCGGGGGATGGCGGAGAGCCAGCCTTGGACGGCGTCGGACGGCCAGAGGGTTCGATTCAGAGCCCCGCCGCAGCCGCGATCGCGGCCCTAGCTTGCTCGACAATGGCGCGAACCACGTCTCCGGCCGGTTCAACCGCTCGGATGACCCCCACGCTCTGCCCGGCCGGCAGCACGCCACGCTCCGCGTCTCCCTCGAGCCGTCCCCTTGTGGACGCCGGATTGCCAACTTCAAGCGCCTGGCGGGGGTACGGTTGGATTTCGCTCTCCCGCTCGGCCCAATAGTCCGTGAAGTCATTGCGGATCATGCGGCACGGCTTGCCGCTGTGGGCCCGGGTCACGACCGTGCCGGACGAGCCGGTGTCGACGATCTTGGCCTTGTAGTTGCGGTGGGCTCCCGCCTCCGCCGTCGCGATGAAGCGCGTCCCGAGCCAGACGCCTTGCGCTCCCCACATCAGGGCAGCGGCCAAGCCGGGACCGTCGGCCAATCCCCCGGCGGCGATCACGGGCACGTCGAGCGCGGCCACCACGGACGGGACTAGCGCGGCGGTGCCGACTTCTCCCACGTGCCCGCCGCCGTCCCGCCCGGAGGCAATCACCGCGTCCACGCCGTCGTTGACGGCCTTCAGCGCGTGCCGCTCGGCCCCGATAACGGACATGACGTAGATCCCTCGCTCGTGGGCCTCGGAGACTGCCCCCCTGGGGCTCCCCAGCCCCGAAATCAGGACAGGGACGCGCTCTTCCAGGGTCACCCTGATCAAGCCCTGGACGTTGTCGGTATAGGATGCGACCGAGCTTCCCTTGGCGCGGACCGTCGCGAACAGGATGTCCACCCCGAACGGCTTGTCGGTGACGCCGCGGACGGTGCGAATCTGCTCCCTGAGCTCGTCCGGGCGCATGCTGAGGCCAGTGCCGATCACGCCCAGCCCGCCCGCTTCCGAGACTGCGGCGGCGAGTTCGGCCTGCGCGATCATTCCCATCCCGGCCTGCAAGACGGGATAGTCGATGCCGATCGCGTCACAGATCGGAGTGCGCATCGGGTCGGGATTGCTGTCAGCCATGGTTGTCCTCGAAGGCAGAACTACAAGGTGTGCGGGACAGCGTGGAATACGCGATCTACAGCGATCAGCCACCCGCTGCGGAACAGCGCCTCGTCAACCCTCCGCAAATCCCGACTCCTGGCTGTAGGACGCTTCCACATAAGTGGTGAGCCCGCCCCGCGCCGCGAAATCTCCCTCCACAGTGGCCCGTACCGGACTGGCCGCCTTGACGACGTCCTCCAAGATCCTGTTGACAATATTCTCCTGAAAGATGCCGAGATTGCGGTACTGCTGCAGGTAGAGTTTGAACGACTTCAGCTCGATACACCGATCTGCGGGCCTGTACCTCAGATGCAGCGTGCCGAAGTCGGGCAGACCAGTCTTGGGGCATACCGACGTGAATTCCGGGCAGGCAATCTCGATGGTGTAGTCCCTGCCCTTGTACTGGTTTGCCCAGGTCTCGATCGCTGGAAGCTCCGCGTCCATCCCGGCTGCGGCGTGTTCGTCGGTGTAGCCGGTCACAGCTTATCGCCTCGGGCACCAGCGGGCGTCGCCCGGGATCGCGCTCAGTCCTCGTCCTGCTGAGCCGCGAGCCGGTTGACAACCGAGAGGTCCTCCAAGGTGGTGATGTCGCCGCTGACCTTGTGGGTTGTCACGATCTCGCGCAGCAGGCGCCGCATGATCTTGCCCGAACGGGTCTTGGGCAGGGCGTCGCTGAAGCGGATCTGCTTCGGCCGCGCGAACTTGCCGATCTGCTGCGCGACCCATTCCCTGAGCTCGGCGGCCAGCTCGTCGGTGGGATCGTTCCCTTGGATCGGAGTGACAAAGGCGATCACCGCTTGGCCGGTCAGCTCGTCGGGCATGCCGACCACGGCTGCCTCGGCCACCGCTGCGTGGCGCACCAGCGTCGATTCCAGTTCGGCGGTGGACATGCGGTGCCCGCTGACGTTCATCACGTCGTCTACGCGCCCGAGCACCCAGAAATATCCGTCCTCGTCCTTGCGGGCTGCATCGCCCACGAAATAGAGTCCGGGGATCTGGCTCCAGTACGTCTGGTGAAAGCGCTCGGGATCCCCCCAGAGCGTGCGGAACATCGAGGGCCAGGGCTTGCGGACCACCAAGTAGCCCTCTCCTCCCGGCGCCACGGAGTTGCCTTCGAGATCCACCACGTCCGCGACGATTCCAGGCAGAGGGAATGTACCCGATCCGGGCTTGAGCGCAGTCACCCCCGGCAGCGGCGAGATCATGATGGATCCAGTCTCGGTCTGCCACCAAGTGTCGACGATCGGGCAGCGCCCTCCGCCAATCACGCCGTGGTACCACTCCCACGCCGAGGGGTTGATCGGTTCGCCTACCGAGCCCAGCAGCCTCAGGCTGGACAGGTCGTGGCGCCCGGGATATTCTGTTCCGAACTTGATGAATGCCCGGATCGCCGTAGGCGAGGTGTAAAAGACGTTCACCTTGTACTTGTCCACCAAGCTCCAGAACCGATCCGGCTCGGGGAAGTCCGGCGCTCCCTCGTACATCACGGTGGTCGTGCCGACCAGCAGCGGGCCATACACGATGTAGCTGTGGCCGGTCACCCAGCCCACATCCGCCGCGCACCAGTAAGTGTCTTCGTCCTTGATGTCGAACACCCAGCGCATCGCCATCGAGACCTGCAACTGGTACCCGCCGGTGGAGTGCACGATCCCCTTCGGCTTTCCCGTCGTGCCGGAGGTGTAGAGCACGTAGAGCGGATGCTCCGCATCCAGTCTCTCCGCCGGGCAACCGGCAGTGACATCGGCATCGAGATCATGCCACCAGGCGTCCCGCCCGGGCGTCATTTCGATCGCGTTGCCGGTGCGGCGATAGACAACCACGCTCCTGACGCCGGGGCAGTCCTGGAGCGCTTCGTCGACCGCCTGCTTGAGGGGAACGATGTTGCCTCTGCGCCAGCCGCCATCGGCGGTGACCACCAACCCGGCATCAAGATCCAGGATGCGCGTCTTGAGCGCCTCCGCCGAGAAGCCCGCGAACACCACGCTGTGCGTGATGCCCAAGCGGGCGCACGCCAACATGGCCACCGGCAGCTCCGGCACCATCGGCATGTACAGGATCGCCCGGTCGCCGGCTTGAAACCCCTGTGCCTTGAGCACGGCGGCAAAGCGCTCAACCGCCTGCAACAGCTCTTGGTAGGTCAGAGTGCGCTGGTCGCCCGGCTCACCCTCCCAGACGATCGCGGCACGATTCTTGCGCCAGGTCTGGCAGTGCCGATCCAAGCAGTTGTACGACATGTTTGTGGTCGCGCCGGTGAACCACTTGTAGAACGGCGCTTCCGAGTCGTCCAGCACCTTGTCCCACTTGCGGAACCAGTGCAGCTCGCTCTCGGCCAGATCGGACCAAAAGGCCTCCGGATCTGCGGACGCCTTTGCGATAAGCGCTTCGTGCGACTCGCCGGGCTGCACATTGGCCCGGGCGGCGAAGCTTTCGGAGGGGTGGTAGAGATCCATCGAGATTGCTTTGGCTGATTCTGTCCGGCCCGCCCTCAAACAGAACGCGCTGGGCGGCCCGCGGCAACGCGCGTCACTGGCAGGCGCTCTGGGTCTGCGCGGATGTCACCAGCGAGTTGAAGATCGTCAGCACCTGCTTGCGGTAGCGATAGGTCCGCCGCAGGTGTTCCCGGAAGTCCGCGTCATACTCTCGGTGACGCATCAACTTCCTGAATACAGTTGGCGGGATGTCGATTTGCTGTCGCAGCAACGCGACCGGATGCCCGCGCAGGAACAGGCCGTAGAACATCGCCGCCTCGTGATGCGGCGCCTGGAACTCGCGCTCCTTGGTGCCCGGCACTGTGCTTCATCCGGCGGCCCGAATCGAGCCGAAAGAACTAGTATAAGGGCCGCTCTGACGCCAGCACAACCCTAGATTTCGACGCCTGACTTGAGGGGACGGTTCGGATCGAAACCAACGTTGAAATCAGTCATTCGCCCGCCCTAGCTAGAATCTGGATGGTGTGGTTGCCGCTCGCACTGACCCTGCCGGCCGCGGGCTACGCCGCTTATGCGGCGGCACATCCGCGCGCGCAGCGTTGGGGTCCCAGCAGGTGGCAGCTGGACGGTCCGCCGGACGAAATCGCGCTAACGTTCGATGACGGCCCCAGCAACGAGACGCCGCGTTTCTTGGAGGCGCTCGACGAGCTGGGCGTCAAGGCGACCTTCTTTGCTTGCGGCGCGAACGTGGAACGCCGCCCCGGCGTCGCGCGCGCGATCGTCGAAGCCGGGCATGCGCTCGGAAATCACTCGTTCTCGCACCCCTGCCTGACCCTGTGCTCGCGGGCGCAGGTGCTCGAAGAGGTCTTCTCGTCACAGGACGCCATCGGTACCGCCACGGGCCGCGCGGTCAAGCTGTTCCGGCCACCCTATGGCCTGCGCTCGCCGTTCTTGGCGACGGCGCTGCCCGCCGCGGGCCTGACATCGGTCCACTGGACGGTCATCGGCAACGATTGGAAGTGGGATGCCGGCCGCATCGCGCGCCGCGTCTTGGACGGCGTCCGCGGACGCGGCATCGTGTGCCTGCACGACGGGCACGCGACGCGGCCCCGGGCGGACAGATCGGAGAGCCTTGAAGCGCTCAAGGAGATCGTGCCGCGCCTGCGCGAGCGCGGCTATCGCTTCGTGCGAGTCCCCGGCTGGGAAGCGGATGACTAGCAGCTAGCGCGCGGTCCAGCCGCCGTCGATTACGACATCGGTGCCGGTCAGGAAGCCCGCGGCTTCCGAGCACATGTACACGGCGAGGCTGCCGATCTCCTCGACCTTGCCCCACCGTCCCACAGGAATGCTGGCGAGGAACTGGCTGTTCTTGTCGGGATCCTCGATGAGCGGCCGGTTCATCTCGGTTGCGAACGGGCCTGGGCTGATGCCATTGACCGTGATGTTGTAGGGAGCCAGCTCAAGCGCCAGCGCCCGCGTGAAGCCCAGCAGGCCGCTCTTCGTGGTCGAATAGCCGGTGCGGTTCGGCAGCGAGACGTGGGACATGATCGAAGTCATGTTGATGATGCGGCCCCAGCGCAGTCCCTTCATGCCCGGCACGAAGGTGCGCGACATCGAGAACGGACCGGTCAGATTGACCTCAAGGATCTCGTGCCACTCGTCGAGGGACATTTCCTCGATCGGCTTGCGGTTGTTGATGCCCGCGTTGTTGATCAGGATGTCGCAGACGCCGAAGGCTTCCTTGACCATCTGGTCCACTTCCGCCGCGGCAGTCTCGTCAGTGACATCCGCCATGATGTACTCGGCAGTGCCGCCGCGGGCGCGAATCCCCTGCACCACCTCGGAGAGCAATTCCTCGTTCCGCGCCACCAAGGCCACCTTCGCCCCCGCCCCGGCTAGGGCTTCGGCCATCTCGCGCCCCAGACCCTTGCTGGCTCCGGTGACCACGGCGACGTGGTTCTCTAACGAAACGGTGCTCATGTTCAACCCTGCGCGGGAACCCCGATCAGGTTCCGAGACGCCTAGAATAGCAAGCCAACGACAGCCGGCCTTCGCCTAGAGTTCCTCCAGCATGGCGCGGACCCGGCGCGCGGCAGCGTTATCCGCGGTGGCGACGAAGATAGTGTCGTCGCCAGCCAGCGTGCCGATGATCTCGGGCAGGTTCGCGCCGTCGAGCCCTTGAGCAAGCGCATTCGCGCCGCCCGGCTCGGTGCGCAGGATGACGAGGTTCTGAGCCGTTTCGATCCTCACCAAGAACTGTCCGACGAGCTGCTGCAGGACGGCCCTGGCGGCGTCCTCGCCCTGGGCCTCTGCGGGCGCGGCATAGCCGGCGGCGGTCTTGACGACACCTAGTTGGCGCAGATCCCGCGAGAGCGTGCCCTGGCTGGCAGCGATGCCACGCGCGGCAAGCGCTTCCGCAAGTCGCCCGTGGGTGCGGAACGCCTGGGACTCGATCAGGCTGAGAATCTCTCGCTGCCGCCGGGACTTCACGTAGCTCGGGCTCCCTCGCTAGCTGACGTCGGCGGCAACTCAGCCAACCTCGCTCCAGCCGCCGCCAAGGCCTCCCCCACCCGGTCGGTAGCCGTGCCGCCTGGCACTTGGTGGTTTTCCAGGGCATTGCTGGGAATGAGGGCCGGCAGCACCGACTCGTCAAGCTCGGGCGCGAACTCGCGCAGCTCGTCCGGGGTCCACTCCGTTGGCCGCTTGCCCTGCTGGACGCTGGCGAGCACGATGCCGCCCACGATTTGGTGCGCCCGATGGAACGCAATGCCCCTGCGGGCCAGAATCTCCGCCAAGGCGGTGGCCGAAACCCAACCGTCCTCGGCGGCCTGCTCCATTGCCGGACGCCTCAGCTTGGCGGTATCGACGCACAGCGCCAGGATCGCCAGCGAGTCCGTCACCTGGGCCGCGCTGTCGAACACACCCTCCTTGTCCTCCTGCAGATCCCGGTTGTACGCCATCGGCAGCCCCTTCAGGGTCATCATCAGCGACTGCAAGCTGCCGCAAACGCGCCCCGCCTTTCCGCGCAATAGCTCGAGCGCGTCCGGATTGCGCTTCTGCGGCATCAGGCTCGAACCGGTCGTGACCTCGTCGCCCATTTCGAGAAATCCGAACTCCTCGCTGCTGTAGAGGATCCAATCTTCCGCCAGACGGCTGGCATGCAACATCGCGACCGAGGCGGCGTACAGGAAATCGAGCGCGAAGTCACGGTCCGACACCGCGTCCAAGCTGTTTGCCGAGATCGCGGCAAATCCCAGATCGGCGGCCATCTCCCCTCGATCAAACGCAAACCCGCTGCCTGCGAGCGCGCCGCTGCCAAGCGGCAACACGTCGGTGCGCTCGTACGCCTGCTGCATGCGCTGCCAGTCGCGCAGGAACATCTCGAAGTACGCCAGCAGGTAGTGCGCGAAGAGGACGGCCTGGGCGCGACGCAGATGCGTGTAGCCGGGCAGCAGCGCGTCGGACTCCCGCTCGGCCAGTCGCAGCAGGGACTTCATCAGCGCTTCCAGCTGCAGTTGCACGCGTCGAATCGCAGCCTTCATCCACAGGCGGAAATCGGTCGCGACCTGCTCGTTGCGGCTGCGCCCGGTGTGGATCTTCTCCGCCAGCTCTCCTACCGCCTCTCCGAGCTTGCGGATCACAAAGGTGTGGATGTCCTCGTCGTCGGCGTCGAAATAGCCCGGCGCGCCGGCCTCCGCCAGCATGCCGTCGAAGGCCGCATTGATCTTGTCCCTCTCCGCAGAGGTCAGGATGCCGACTCCGCACAGGGCGTTCGCGAAAGCCTTCGATCCGACCACATCGGCCTCGAACAGCTTCCGGTCGAAGTCCAGCGAGCCCGAGTAGCGCTCGAAGAGTTCCGCCGGGCCGGTCTCGAACCGGCCGCCCCAGAGTTTCATTCCGAACCGCCTTCCGCTTCCCGCAGGCCGCCTTGGACCGCGGCATGCACCCGGATCGGCAGGCCGGTGAGATTGATGAAACCCTCGGCATCGCGCTGGTCATACTCGCTGCCCATGGTGAAACTCGCGATCTCGGGAGCGTAGAGCGAATACGGCGAGGTGCGGCTGACCGGGGCAATGCGTCCCTGGCAGAGGCTGACCACGACCCTTCCGGTGACGTGCCGCTGCGTGACGTCCACGAACCCGTCCATGGCCTCGCGCAGCGGGGTGAACCACTTGCCGTCGTAGACCAGCTCGGCGTAGTCGATGGCCAGCTTCTGCTTGTAGTGCTGGGTGGCGCGATCCAGCGTCAGAGCCTCCAGCTCGGCGTGCGCGGCCATCAAGATGGTTCCTCCCGGCGTTTCGTAGCAGCCGCGAGACTTCATGCCGACGAAGCGGTTCTCGACCAAGTCGATGCGGCCGATGCCGTGCTCGCGGCCCAGAGTGTTGAGCGCCTCCACAACGCTTGCGGGACTCATGCGCTCGCCGTCCAGGCCGACCGGCGTACCGGCCTCGAACTCGATGCTGACGTGAGCGCCGCCGGCCGGGGCGCTCGCCGGATCTGCCGTCAGCGTCCACACGGCCGGCCCGGGTTCGTTGGCCGGATCTTCAAGTTCCGCGCCTTCGTGGGAGATGTGCCACAGGTTCGCGTCGCGGCTATAGATCTTCTCCTTGCTCTGCTGGATCGGCACTTGGTGGCGCTTGGCGTAGTCAACGGCGTCTTCGCGGGAGACGATATCCCATTCGCGCCAGGGAGCGATCACGGGCAAGTGCGGAGCCAAGGCCTTGTATGTCAGCTCGAATCGCACTTGGTCGTTGCCCTTGCCCGTCGCGCCGTGCGCCAGCGCGTCGCAGCCCGATTCGAGGGCCACCCGCACCTGCAGCTTGGCCAGCAGCGGACGGGCGATTGAGGTGCCCAGCAGGTATTTGTGCTCGTACACGGCGCCCGAGCGGACCATGGGCCAGACATACTCCCGCACGAACTCCTCGCGCAAATCCTCGACGTACACTTCGCAGGCACCGCTGGCGAGCGCCTTCTGCTCCAGACCGGCTAGCTCCTCGCTGCCCTGTCCGACGTCGCCGCAGACGGCCACGACGTCAGAGCCGTAGTTCTCCCGCAGCCAAGGAATGATGATCGAAGTGTCGAGCCCGCCCGAATACGCAAGGGCCACCTTCTTGGGATGCCTAGACATGTTTGCCCTCCATCGTGTGGATCAGGATCGCCTTGTGGGCGTGCAGCCGATTCTCGGCTTGGTCGAAAACGACCGACTGGGGCGACTCGATCACCGCGTTGGTCACCTCCGCGCCGCGCTGCGCCGGGAGGCAATGCATGAATACCGCGCGCTTCTCTGCCAGCTGCATCACGGCGCTATCGACCTTGTAGTCGGCGAACGCGATCCTGCGCTGCTGCGTCTCGGCCTCCCAGCCCATGCTGGTCCACACGTCGGTATACACCGCGGCCGCGCCCTGCACCGCTTGGCGGATATCTTCCCCCACCTCGACAGTACAACCGTTCCGCTCGGCCACTTGCCGCGCCTTGGCCAGGTCGTCCGGGCGCGGCCCGTAGGCCGCCGGGCCGCAAATCGAGACTGACACGCCGAGTTGCGGGCCGCAGTGCAGCAGCGAGTGCGCGACATTGTTGGCATCTCCCACGTAGGCCAGCTTGAGCCCGTCAAAGGAGCCGAAGCGCTCCAGCAGTGTCAGGTAGTCCGCCAGCGCCTGGCACGGGTGAAACGACTCGCTCAGGGCGTTGATCACCGGGACGCTGGACCACTTGGCGAGCAGGTCCAGGGTCTTCTGCGAGAACGTGCGCGCCACGATCGCGTCGAACCACCGGTCCAGGTTGCGCGAAATGTCGGGCGCGGGCTCGCGCTGGCCGATGGGGCCGTCACGGTGGTCCTGGAAGACGGCAAAACCCCCCAGCTGCGCTGCGGCGAGCTCGAAGGTCATTCGAGTGCGCAACGACGGCTTCTCGAACAGCATCACGATCGAGCGGTCCTGCAAGACCCGCCGGAACGGGCCGGGGTCAGCCTTGACGCTGGCGGCAAGGTCCAAGACCTCGCGCAGCTCGTCGGCCGAAAGGTCAGCGTCCCGTAGGAAGTGACGCACCGGTGCAGGCTGCTCCCGTGCCGCCACTCCTGAATGAATATTCATAATTATGCATAATTACACATCTCGGCGCGGCTGTCAAGCGAGCCTCGCTCTTCCTGCAGGCAGTGATGGAATCCGCGCTCTGGCCGGGCTGGCGCGCCCCTGCCGGGCGGGTTCGCTCTAGCGGCCGCCGGCCTCGAGCTTGCGCAGGGTCTCATCGATCTGCGCGACGAGCTCGGCCTGCGAGAATCCTGCGGCTTGTGCGCGGGCTTCGCGGAACCTGGCCACGGCGGCCTCTCGCTCGCCGGAAGCCAGCAGGGCGGCAGCCAGCGAGAAGAGATAGGTCGGAGTGCGGTCGGACTGCTCCTCGGTCGCTTGGCGGAAGGCCCGCACCGCCTTGGGCGCATCGAACTCGCGCATCCATAGCAGGCCCAGCTTGTAGTGCGAGAGCGCGTGGTCCGGGCGACTGGCCAGCGCGCGCTCGTAGCGGGCACGCGCCTCCCCGAAGCGACCCTGTTCCTCCAGCATCTGTCCGAGGTTGTGATTGGCCAGCGCGTGGTCCGGGTTGATCTCTAGAGCCGCTTCGAAGGCCAGCCGCGCCGCTCCGGCTTCGTTTTCGCGGTAGGCTACGACGCCGTAGTTGTAATGCAGCTCGGCGCTTGCGAGACCGGCGTCCAGAGCTGAGCGATACTGCGCGGCGGCATCCTCAGGTCGCTTCATCGAGCCGTACAGGATCACCAAGTTGACGTGCGCTTGCGTGAGCGAGGGATCTTCCCGCAAGGCCCTGGCGTGCAGGGACACGGCGTCGCCGGGGCGTCCCGCTTCCATCGCTTCCACGCCCCGCTTGAGGTACTCGGCGGCACTGACCTGCAATCCTGCGACGGCGCTCGCCAGCGGGTCGTCAACCGCCGGCTCGGACCCACGGTGGCGCGCGTACAGGTCAAGATGCTCCGAGGACAGGTCGTCCTCTCCCAACTCCCGGTAGGCCAGAGCCAGAGCGTAGTGCGCCTGGCCGAATGCGGGTGCCAACTGGACGGCACCGCGCAGATGCTCGACGGCGGCTTGCAGCTGCCCGGCGGCCGCTTCGGCCTTGCCCAAGCCATGCAGCGCGCGGGCATCGTCGGGCTCGGCCGCGACGAGTTCGCGGAAGACGTCGCGGCTGCGATCGATCTCGTCGCCGGCAAGCAGCGCATCGGCCAGGCGCTGTTTGGCCGGACGATACCCCTCGTCACGGCGGATGCACTCGCGGAACGCCTCCGCGGCCTCCGCGCCGCGGCCGAGCTTGGCCAATGAGATCCCGAGATAGTAGGGCCAGCGCAGCTGGCGCCGGTCAAGCTCGCCTGCCCGCTGGAGAAAGGCGACGGCCAGATCGTGCTGCCCGTAGGCGTGCAGCAGCATGCCTGCGTTTCCGGCGGCGTTGATGTCGCCGGAGTTGGCCCGCAGCGCGTCCAGCTGGGGGCCGAGCTGGTTCGCCAGGCTGGGCCCGAGGTCGTCCAGCGCAATCTCGGGGATCGGTTCCAAGTCCGGGCCGGAGCAAGCGGTCCAGGCGCACAGACAGGCCACCAGCCACAGGCGCGCCTTCATCGATGCCATTCTAGGCGACCACCGCCAGCTTCGGCGGATGCTTTCGCACCGCGCGTCCGACCTGGCGTCCGCGAGGCCGCAGACGGCGGGCATTTCAATGTTCGACGGCACCCGCTGGTAGACAAAGCAGTAAGGCGGAGGGGCGGACAAATCCGCCGCGCTCGTGCGACAACTCGCAGAGTGAGCCCAGACGCGATCCCGCTGCGCGAGGTGCAGGTCCGCACGGTAAGGCGTGACGAGGAGCCGCGCTGGAACGCGCTGATGAGCGAGCAGCACTATCTCGGCTTCCGGAACATGGCCGGCAAGCGCTTGCGCCAACTGGCGGTGCACGGGGAGCGCTGGCTGGCGTTGCTGGGCTGGCATGTCGGCGCCTTGCACTGCGCCGCCCGCGACCGCTGGATCGGCTGGACTTCCCTGCGGCGCTGCCAGCGTCTGTTTCTGGTGGTAAATCAGACCCTCTTCCCGCTGTTGCACGCGGCTGGCCGGAGCCCGCATGTGGCCTCGCGCGTGCTAGGCCTGAGTCCGCGCCAGCTGCCGCGCGAGTGGCAGCGCCGCCACGGCGCTCCGGCGCTCCCTGCGCGCTGGACGCCACGTTCGTAGACATCGATCCGGCCCAGGAGCGAATCGCGGCGCTCCTTCTCGGCGTGCCGCGGGACAAGGCGGGCGGGTTCGCGGCGGCTGACGCCCGAGCGTTGCCGCGAGGCGACGCCGGGGGCTGGCAGGCGATCGTCGTTGACACGTTGTCGAACCGCCGCACGATCCCCCAGCACCTGCTCATGGCCGAGTTCTACAGGCTCGCAAGGTCGGAGCTCTCGGACAGCGGGTCGCCGGGCGTGAACCACCTGACCTGGCCGGAGGACGCGCTGTTCCGGACACGAGCGGAGCGCACGCTGCGCTCAGTCTTCTCGGACTGCTCGGCGTGGCCGGTCGGGATCGAGCAGGGCCGCGGCTGGCACGAGGCGCTGTCCGGTTCCGGGAACCTGCTGTTCCACTGCCGGAAGTCCGGTCTGGACGACGACCGGGCGATCTACTCCGACGGCCTGCCCCGGGCCGACTTGGACCGCTCGTTGCGGTAGCTAGGGCAGTGGTGGCCCGCGACACGCCACCCAATCCCTGCAACTGGCGGACCCTTGGCGCGGTCCGTCGCGGGCGTGGCTGTGCGAGTGCGGTATAGGGCGGTCGGCGCCCAATCGTGGTCATACGAACCTTCAGGGACGGTTCGTACGAATGGAGCTGCGAGGATTGCGCAGCGCGGAGTTTGGAATGGCCTCACCGCGGGCCGCGAAAGTCGGTTTGCAAGGCGTGCCAGAACAAGCGTTACCGGAAGTCCGGCGGCGAGGGTCTCCGCGAGCGAAACCGAGAGCGGATGCGGCACGTGCGAGAAGCGAGTCGATACCGGGCGACAGGAGCGCCGGGGCAGGACAGCAGCATGCCAAGAGGGCCCGGGCTTCAATCACCGGGGCCGCCGCGATCCGATGCCCATGGAACCGTGTCGCCCTGATCCCGCGACGCCCTCCGGGAACCTGGCGGTTCAGGGTGATCCCGCTAACCGGACCGCGGCCGCGATTCGGTCCGGACTCACAAGCCAAGGAGGTTCAAGAGCTCCTCCACGCTCGTGCCATGGTGCCGGGGAGACGCTCTTCAAGATGCTCGACAAGGTCTTAGCCTTGATCGGACTGTGGAGCGGGACGACCTCATGGTGCTCGCCATTGACCTGCGTGGTGACCCGCACATGGGAACCGCGCTGCCGCACGGCCTCATAGCCCAGCTGGCGAAGAGACCCCAGCAAGGAAGCCCCGCTCACGTTGCGGGGCAGCTTCACCCCGCGAGCACCTCGTCCCGGACAAAGTGCAGGCGAATCAGCTTCGGCCGGGGCATGCCCTCGTCGAAATAGCAGTCGACGGCTTCCCTGACGTTGTGACGGATCTCGTCCACGGAGTCACCCTGCGTGTGGATGCCGTACCCCAGCGCGGTTGCCGAATACCCCCCGTCCACCTCGTCTTCCGTGACCTCGAAGATGATCTCGCTTCCGGACATCGCGCGCGTCTCTGGCGCCATTATCCTCCACGACCCTGCGGCCAGCGCCGCGCCGCGCCGGCCGGGAGCCCGAGAGGACATGCCCGAGCCCTTCCACGGCAACGTTCCCGGCTAGGTTGCGGAGCCTTCGCGGAAGGCCCCGGCATGTGCACTCCCGGGCTTGGAAACCGGGCCTCCAGACTCTTGACGGGCGACTCCGGCGGAGGCTGCCGTGGTGCCGAACCGGGGTCGCGGCGGGGTTCACAAAACACGGAATCACGCATACGTTGGGGCCATGAAAGACACACCTGAATTCCTTGTCGAGTGCATGACGGCCGACGAGGTGGACCGGGCCCTTGGCCTCGGCTTTGCAATTGAGACGACGCCGGAGGTGGCCGCCCAGTGCGGGGCTCCCGAACCCGGCGAATCCGATGTCGTGGACACCCTCGAGGACGTCCTGGAGGCGTTCCTGCACCCGCTCGGCGACGAGGAGGCGGACTCCCGATGAGCGGCCGGAGACTCCGGGATCGCGCCGCAGCCAGCGCGGCAGAGAGGACTGATGCGCACTACCGCAAGGTGGCGGACCTCTTGATCGATCAGATCGAGAGCGGCACGGCGAGCTGGACGCAGGCTTGGCAGCCGGGCGAGAAGGCCCTGCCGCGCAACGTTTCCACTGGCAAGGCCTACCGCGGCGGCAACTCGGTCTGGCTGGCCAGCGTCGGCCAGATGCGCGGCTACAAGGACGAACGCTGGGGGACCTACAAGCAGGTGGAGACATTAGGAGGCCAAATCGGCCGCGGCCAAAAGGGCGCCTCCATCCTGTTCTGGCAGTTCGAGACGAGGAAACTGGCGCGCGACGGGCGCTGCCAGCCGGTCCTGGACGAGGAGGGCAAGCCAGTGTACGAGACCACACCGCTGGAAAGGCCCGGGTCTTATCCCTATACGGTTTTCAATGCCGAGCAGTGCACCGGGCTGCCGCAGCGCGAGCCGCCAAGCGAAGCGGTCGCCTGGGACTCGATCGAGGCAGCGGAACGGGTCCTGAGGGAGTCCGGGGCGGCGATCGAGAACATCCGGCAGAATCGGGTCTACTACGACTTGGGCCGCGACCTCATCGTCATGCCGGACAGGGACCAGTTCCCGAACGCTCCGACCTACTACCAGTCGGCCCTGCGCGAGCTGGGGCACTGGACGGGCCACCCGGACCGGCTCAACCGGACGACTCTGATCGAGGGGATCCGCGAGGGTGCCCGCTCGCCCCAGTACGCACAGGAGGAGTTACGGGCAGAGATCAGCTCGATGATGACGGGGGACCGGCTGCAGCTGGGCCACGACTCATCACGGCACGCAGCCTACGTGGATTTCTGGGTCCAGTCGCTCAAGGACGACCCGCGGGAAATATACCGGGCCGCTCAGGACGCGCAGGTGATGAGCGACTACTTGCTGGACCGGACGCGAGAGAAGGTTACGGAACGAGAGTCCGCGCCTGCGGAACAGCGTGTGCGCGTGCCAAGGAATCCGTTTCGCCAGCCAGAGGAAAGGCCCGAACAACAGAGGATGTTTCAGCGGGAGGCCGCAGTTCCGAGCCGCTAGCAAGGCCACGCGGCCACGGATGCTCCGCGCGGCCTCGCGGGCCACCGTTCTCACGGCGGTTGTCGCCAGTCCCGCGGGGCCGCTTATCCTCCGATCCGACCGCGTGCGATCGCCCGAGATTGCTGCGGCACGCTAGGTGCCGTCTCGTTCGCGACTCTCGCCACCGCCGTCACGCTCTCCGCCGCCTTCCCGACCGCCTTCGCTGCGTCCCCCCGTGCCGCCTTCATTCCCTTCTCCGGCCGAGCTGCCATGCTCGCCCAGGCCGTCGGCTAGGTGGTGCGTGACTTCTTCGGAGTCGCATTCGAGCGCGGCCAAGTGCAGCGACGACGGTCGAGGCTGCCTGGTGCCGGGAACGGCCATGCGGGGCAGTGGCTGGGTTCGTGCGAACTGAACCATCTGCTGCGTGATTTGAGGCAGGTTTGCGGCCGGAAGCGTCGATAGGCTCGCGAGGGCGAGCAGGGTGAGTGTGCTCGCGATTTCCTTCTCCTCGTGACTTGCACGTGGATGCCTGAGCCTTGCTGGCAGGGAGCGGTTCCCGGGCCGGGGCGTCCCGTACGGCTGGACGGATAGGGGTGTGAGATCGTTCTGCCGCGTCGGGCCGCGATCAACCGCTCAGGGGGTGGCGGCCTCATCGGTCCAGGCAGAGTGGCTGCACCGACTCTTCCGCCAGGATCTACATGCCGTTCCTTGCGCTAGGCAAGACGCGAAGGGCCTGCAGCGAGCCCTTGAGATCCCGTCAGGATGCGGCACTGTGCCGAGCGCAGGGATGATCTGGTACGTGGAAGCGGCGCTACCGCCAGCCCGGCCGGTTCTCGGCCTGAGGGATCATCCGTCCACGACGGAGGCGGCCGTGTCGGGGTCGAGGCGGACAAGGTGGTCGTAGTCCTCGACGGCCTCCTCGTGCCGCCCCAGCTCGGACTTCGCATGGCAGCGGCCGAGGTAGGCCGCGACAAGGTCCGGATCGAGCTGAATCGCCCGGTCGTAGTCGGCGATGGCCTCCTCGTGGAGAGCCATGGCCGTGCGGATTCCGGCTCGTTCGAGACACAGCCGGGGATTGCGGGGGTCGAGACGGATCGCCTCGCTGCAGTCGGCGATCTCTTCTTCGTGCCGCTGCAGCTCATCTAGGTCAAGGGCCGGGCGGGGCTGGCCGGCAGCTTTGGCGGGACCGGCCCGGAGGCCCGCCGGAGCGACCGCATTGTCCCCGGACACGGCGCTCGCTGGGGCGGCGGGCGTGGATTCTGGATTCGCGGCAACCAGATAGGGGAGCGGCCCGGGACCGCCGGCGGGCGGTCCCCGTGATGCCCCGAGTCCGGAGAGCAGGTCCCGAGGCGCGGGCATGTAGTGGTGGGTCGCCGCCGCCCCGATGCTCGCCTGGTGAGCGATGGACCGGAATTTCGCGTAGGTCCAGAGCCCGCCGATGCCGATCGCGACGCCGAGCAGGACCAGCACGAAGCCGTTGGCCTCCTGCCAGCGCTTGATGCGCCGCTCGCGCTCGTCGAGCAGCTCGCCGCGGAGGTCGTTGACCTGCCGCTGCAGGTCCACGACGGCCGCGTTGCCGGGATCGGCGTCGGGACCGGATGCGGGGCCTGGCCGAGGTGCCTCGTAGGGCTCGGCCCACGCGGGCAGGCCCGCCGCGAGCATGGCAGCGGCAACGGCTGTCCAGAGCGCGGACCTGCGTCGCCGGTCCCGGGCGGGGCTAGTTCGCTTCCTCATCCCGCTCCCGGATGTCGTACAGGGACTCGGGCCCGAACACGGTCCATTCCTCGGTCCAGTTCTTCTCCCAGTGGAAGGCTCCGATGTAGCCCTCCCGCTCGTACGCCTGGATGTCCAAGACGTAGTTCATGACGGACGACGATGTCTTGGGGCGCGGGTCGGGGTTGGCGAAGTCACGCACGTCGCGCAGTTCCGGGTTGCGCTCGGAGAACTCCACGGCGCGCGCCAGGCTGCGCGGCACCTGGGGCGGGCCGTTGAGCCACAGCAGCGCGCCGACGAGCGAGCTCTCGCCCTCGCCGAACAGCAGGCGCGAGCGGCCCGAGGCCTGGATCGCCCCGCCTCCGAAGCCGGTCGCCACCAAGTCGTAGGCGCGGATGGCGCTGCCGTCGGAGAGCTGCACGGCGACCGCCCTGCGCTCGTGGAGGCCATAGCGCGCGGTGTGCACCAGGGTGACGTTGGACAGGGTCGGGTGCGAGCGCGGCTCGCGGTCGTGGCCTTCGGCGTCGTGGCCGCCAGAGATGCCGTCGCCGCCCCCGCGGCCGTGCTGGACGTACAGATTGGAGGCGCCCCCCTGCCAGCCCCGCTCCCAGGACAGGCCGGCACCGGCAGAGGCGTTGGCGGCGCAGTAGCCGCAGGTGGCGGTGCCGCCGACGAAAGCGAAGCCGTCACCGCCGCTGGCGCGCGCCTGGACGTGATCCAGGACCGTGCCCGAGCCGGCCCCGTACAGCCCGACTGCCGGGGCGGTCGCCTCCGGATCGGCGGCCGCCCCGGCGAACTCTACCCGCACGTAGCGCAGCACGCCGGAGGAGTCCTCGGCGTCGGTGCCCCCGTAGACCGCCCGCTCGGCGGGCAGCACGCCCGGCACGGTGCCCTCCAAGCGGGTCACCGGCGCCCGGCCCAGCAGGCGCAGGCCGCCCCAGCAGCCTGGCTTGCGCTGTCCGACCGGATCGACGCAGGTCAGCACCACCGGCGCCTCGCGGGTGCCCTCGGCCACGATCTTGCCGCCCGGCTCGACGATGATCGCGGCCTGCGCGCCGAAGGCCTGCAAGAAGGTGCCGGGCTCGATCGTCAGCGTGGCCCCGTCGCGGACGAACATCTGGTGCAGCAGGTAGTGGATCCTGTCGGCGCGCAGCGTCAGCTCGGTCTTGACCTCGCGGGTGAAGCCGCGCCGGTTGAGCAGCTGGCCGCCCTCGGCGACGACGAACTTGGCCCAGGCCCGGCGGGTTTCCAAGGGCTCCTCGAACCCGCGATCCTGCTCCATCGGCCCCCCGGGCCGCAGCTCGAGCACGAACTGCCACAGGCCCGGTTCGGGAGCGGGGCCCTCGAAGATCAGTTCCCGGTCGGCGGGGGTGAGGCGCCACGCCTTGGCAAGGTCCTCCGGAATGCCGCGGTCATTGACGGGATCGGCGTGCAACTCCGCCGCGGCAGACAGCGGGGAGAGATAGCTCCGCTCCTCGGCCTCCTCGCCCCCCTCGCCTTCCTCGCCTTCCTCGCCTTCCTCGGCCCCGGCCCGCTCCAGGTAGACGAACGTGCGGTAGCGGGCCTCGCCGTCGTGGGGGTCGAGGGTGCGGTACAGGCGGACGCTCTCGCCGGCGCGGTAGGCGGGCCGGTCGGTCCACAGCGCCAGCTGCAGCGGCACGGAGTCGCGGGCCCGCCGCCCGCTCGCGCCCGAGGGGCCGCCCGAGGGGCCGCCCGAGGGGCCCTGCGGCGTGGTGACCGGCGGAGGCGTCGTCGTCGCGAGGGTGTTGGTCACCAAGAAGCCGGAGAAATCCGCGACCTCGTTCGGGGTGGGAGCCGTGTCCTTCAACGGGTTGGCATCTGTCCCCTTCGTGTACGACACGGCGACCCCGGCGTCGCTGCCGACCACCGCCGGGTTCAGGGTGAGTTCCAGCGACTTCGCGTCGCCGCTCTTGAACGAGACAGCGGTCACCGTCGTGGCGCTGGCAGTCCCGGAGACGGCAAAGCGCGACGCGGCAGGTGCCGCCGTCGTGTCCAGCTCCTCGCTGAAGGTCAGCGTCAAGGTCGTCCCGTTCACTGCGGCGGTCCCAAGCGTCGGCGCCGTCGAGTCCCTCAGGTTCTTCACCGGCCAGCCCCCGATGTAGCCAACCTGGACCGGGGTGGTTGCCGTGTTCTTCAGCCAGTTGGAAGATATCTCTCCGGGGTCGTATGACACGTTGACCCCGGTGTCGCCCTCCCCGACTGCCAGGTTCAGGGTCAGCTCCAGCGACTTCGCGTCGCCGGTCTTGAACGCCACGGCATTCACAAACGAGGAGGTGTCAGTGCCGTCCAGGTAGAAGGCGTCCTTGCCCGGGGCCGCCGACGTGTCCAGGTTTTCGGTGAACGTCAGCGTCAACTTGGTCCCGTCCACTGTGGCGGTCTGCGGCTGCGGCCTGCCGGTCCAGTTTTCCACAGCCCAGTGAGAGGACTGGGGAGAGGAGTTCCTTACTTCGTTGCCGGCCAGGTCCTTCAACGGGTACTGCTGCTGCGTCCCTTTGGCGTATTGCAAGCTGATGGTGGTGGCGGGCTCGCTCGCGGTCACTGCCGGGCTTACGGTCAACTCCACCGCGTTCGCGTCGCCGGTCTTGAACGCCACGGCAGTCACCGTCGCGGTGGTGGTGGTGTTCCCGCCGGAGAAAGTGAGCGCAAATTGCGACTTGTCCGGGGCCGCCGTCGTGTCCAGTGCCTCATTGAACCTTATCGTTAGCGTCGAACCGTCGACCCAGGTGTCCCAGCGGATTGGCGGTGTCGTGTCTCCCGCGATCGTCACCGTCTGGCCGGTGAAGCCCGCGAGCTCGTTTGGGGTGGCGGCCGTGTCCTTCAGCGGGTTCGCATCCGTGCCCTTGGCGTAGCTCAGCGTGACCGTGGTGCCGCGGGCCGGCTTGTCCAGGGTCAGCTCGAGCGCTGTCAGGTCGCTAAGCTTGAAGGCGACGGAACTGACACTCGCGCTGTTGGACGTTCCGGCCAGGGTGAAGCGCGACGCGGCCGGAGTTGCCGTCCGGTCAAGGTCCTCGTCGAAGGTCAGCGTCAACACGCTTCCGTCCACTACGGCGCTCCGCACGCTCGGTGCGGTGGTGTCGGTATCAGTGGATCGGAGAACGGGACGCGTGAAGCTCGGCATGGCGTTCTGGTTGCGGTCCACGAGGTGGGCGCTCGACGCATGGATGGACCAGCCGAGATAGGTCACGTTTTCGGTAGCGGGGGCGTAGCTGAGCTTGGGATTCTCCGTAGCCTGCACCGCGGGACTCAGGCTCAGGCTCAAGGTCGTGTTGCCGCCGCCGAAGTTGGGAGTGCCGGTAACGACGGCGCTTGTGCCGGTGAGAGTGAAGAGGGAGGCTACGATCGCGACCTGGGTGTCCATCGCTTCGTTGAACACGATCTCCGCCTTGTCTCCGGCGGTGTTGAGCGTCAAGGACGAAATCTCCGGAGGAGTCGTATCGCTCGAGTCCCGTGTGAACGGGATGGTGTTTAGAACGGTAAAATCGGAAAAAGCGGCGACATCCTGGCGAGGCGTAGCGTGGCTCTGGAGCTTGGCCCCCGAGTTCGGCGGCGAGTAACTCACGGTGACAATGTCGTCTGCGCGAAACGCTAACTTAGTCGCATAGATATGAAGGAATGAGCTGGTTGCACTGTTGTATCGCTGACTCACCGTGCGGGCAGTTCCGGCGCGAATTATCTTGACCGTCACTGCGCTTTCGGGGATGCCGAAGACGTTGTTGGGAGGGCCGGGCGTACCAAGCTCGTCCTTTAGCCGTTCGGAGAAATCGATGGTGATGCGGTCGTATGCCGTGGTTCGTTGGACTTTCGCTCTCACCGGTGTCGGCTGGGCGGTGGCGCTGGTCGCGGCCAGCGACAGCAGCAACCATCCGAGCGCGAAGAGCGCCAGTGGTCGCACAACGGCGGCCCGACGCGAGTGCTTGCCGCGGGAGGTCGGCTCCAGACCCGCTCGGGCACGTAGTGAGGATTGACGGCTAGGCATTTACAGACTCCTTGAGGAAGCGGCGTGAAGGCCACCGGAACTTCGGAGAGGGGCAGGCAATTCCGCGCCCGGGCTGTTCCTCACCGTGAGGGCGCTGGCCGCGGGGACCGAGCCCGCGGCCAGATCCGCGTTGAAGGTCAGCGTCAGCGCGGTGCCGTTGGCGGCGGCGGAGGCCAGCGGCGGCGCCACCGGCGCGCCGTGGACGCTGATCTCCCCGTCATCGTCATGGGCCCCCCAGGTGGTGGCGGCATGGCCCCGGACGAGGGCGGAGTCGGCGATGCTCCAGCCCGTGGTCGCGTTCGCCCCCAGATCGCCCGCACCCGTGGTGCTGAACAAGGAGGTCGCAGTGTTGAGGGCACCGATGGTGTCGAGCACCACGGAGCAGGTGGTGTCGGCGGCCAGGTCGATCTCCTCCCCGACGGCGGTCGGCACCGTGTGGCGGGTATGGTCGGGTACGCCCTGCGCGAGCACGGTCGGCTTCGTCAGCTCGCCCAAGCTGTCGTCCGGAAGGCCGGAATCGCCGGACGCGTGGACATGGACCTTGTAGAAGGCCTCGCCCCTGCCGGCCTGCTTGGATACGGTCAATCCCGCGGCGGCCAGCCGGATGTCGCGGCTGCCGGTGGTGAACGCCCGGGCGTGACCGGCGCTGAAATTCTCGGTAGTGGAGTCCCCCAGGCCGGTGTTGGCCACCAGGGCGGCGTTGTTGGTGATCGTCTGGGTGGTGAAGCGCTGCACGAGCTTGTCGTGGGAGCCCCAGAGCCGGTTCCTGCTCACGAAGTGGGTGGCGCCGAGGGGCGGGGCGTAGCTGACCTGGACGGTCTGCCCGCACTTGATGGCGGTGGGCAGGGTCTGCAGGGGGATCAGGCCTTTGCTGTTGGCTCCGCTGCTGGCAACGTACTGGTTGGCGCCGGGCGTTTGCGCCGTGCCGTCGACGGTCACGGTGAAGGCGCTGGCGGGCACCGAGAAGGGAGGCGAAGAGTCCAGCGTGGCCGTGAATCGGAGTGCGACCACATGCCCGGCAATGCTCGTTTCCGAGGCCGCGGCGTCGAGGGCGGTGGCGGACCAGATCTTGTTGTTGGTGGCGGTTTTGGCGGAGAAGGAGTCGGCCTCTTCGCCGGAGGAGTTCTGGATGGGCTGGTTGCCGGCCGCGGGGGTCGGCTCGGAATAGGCGATGGTCACCGCCTCGTCGGGCGCGATGTCGAAGCGCACGAATACTCGGAATTCGCTCCCGGAGATGGATGTGCCATTGGGCGTAACCGTCTGGCCCCCCACGGTGACCGTGAATTGAGAAACACTTGGTCTCAGGCTTGAGGCCAGAGACTGGTCGTAGTGGAGGTTGACTTGAGTGGCGCTGACGGTGATGGGGTTGGTGGTGCGCAAGACGGGCTTGGCGGCGTGGGCGAGCGGGGCGGCGGCGCGGAGGGGAGCGGGCAGGCTCGCGGGAGCGAGGGGCCGGCCTGGGGCGTAGCGGGGCGGGTGGGCGGGGCAGTCGCCGAGCGGGCGGGGCGCAGACCCAGCCAAGGCTTGCGAGGGTTGATCGAAGCCCGGCCCCGCGGCGGGCGGGCATGTAGTCAATACGGGGTGAATTGACTACATGCCCGCGTATGTGCTTGAAATCGCAGGATCTAGCGACAGGAGAGGCGGCTTCAGACCGGTGCGAATCCCTTGCCAATCGAGAGATATCATGTGGTTCGTATTAAGAGAGTGTAAGTACGATATACTGATGAACGCTTCCGGGGCAGAATGTTGGATTTCAAGCCAATCGGACCGCAAATCAGACAGATCCAGGCTCGAATCGCGACGCTCGGGCGCGCGGCAGGGCTGTTCCTCCGCCGCTCCGGCCGGCACGCGCCGCATTCGATATGGTCAATTCACCCCGAATTGACTAGACCAGAAACTGGTCGCCCTGGGTAGCGGGCTCTTCCCGGCCGACCCGCTAAGGGGCGAGTCCCGCCCCTCCCGCGCTTCCGCCAGCCCCGGGTCCTTGACCGGGCCGGCCCCAAGGCTAGGCCAGCCCGCCCGGCCACTGCCTGTCAGCTGAGTATTCTACCCGGGGCTCTGGGTTAGCGACGCGAATCACCGGCGATCACCAATGCTGCGAGCAGCCAAGTGTCCTCGGGAGAGCCACTTGCGCCCCGCGAAATCCTCGACGCTCGACGCGGCCAGCAATTCTCAATTTGCAGTTTGAGGCGTCTATTTTGGGGCTTTGCAAATTGATGAGTGGCTAACACTCGGGCGCTCACAGTTGACACAGGGACCCCCTCAGGAAAAACATGAAGAATGGAACATGTTTTAGGTGGCCTGCTGGGCGCCTTCCGCCGAACAGCGGCCTCCCTGCCGGATCACCGGCGCGGTAGCAACAAGCGCTACGCCCTCACCGACGCCGCTTCCTGTGCTCTCTCGGTCTTCTTCTTCCAGGCTCCGTCTTTCCTCGAGTTCCAACGCCGCATGCAGCAGGAAACCTCCCGCTCCAATTGCCACACGCTCTTCGGCGTCGAGGCCATCCCCTGCGATAACCGCATTCGCGACCTGCTCGACGCGGTGCCCCCCGAGCGCTTCGCTGACCTGTTCCCGCTCTGCCTCGACACGCTTCGCGAGCACGGTGCCCTGGCCCCGTTCGAGCGCCTCGGCGGCCGCTTGCTGGTCGCCTTGGACGGCATCCAGATCCACTGCTCGGACTCCATTCGCTGCGCCCAGTGCTCCACCCGCCATGTCGGCAAGGAGCGCACCGAGCAGTATTTCCATACGATGCTCTCGGCCACGGTCGTCGCCGACGGCCACCAGCGCGTGCTGCCGCTGATGCCGGTGTTTGTCCAGCCCCAGCAGGATCCGGCAGCCGACCAGCCGGAGCTGTCCGAGGAGCTGCGCAAGCAGGACTGCGAGCGCAACGCCGCCAAGCGCTGGCTGCCCGCACACAGCGCCGAGCTGCGCCCCTACCGGCCGGTCTTTCTCGGCGACGACCTGTACTGCTGCCAGCCCCTGTGCCAGCTGGTGCGCGAGCTCGGGGCGGACTTCCTGTTCGTCTGCAAACCCAGTTCCCACAAGCGTATATACGAATTGCTGCATGACGACTTCATCCATTCCAGCGGCTGGATCCAGACCCGCAACCGCCACCAGCAGGTCGAGCGGCAGCGCTTCCGCTGGATGAACGGGTTGCCGGTGCGCGACAGCGACGACGCCGTCATGGGAGCCTGGGTCGAGTTCGTGATCGAGCGCAACGGCGAGCGCACCTACACGAACACGTTCTTCACCAGCCTGCAGGTCACGGCCGACAACGTGGCTGCCATCGCACGGGCCGGACGCGCCCGCTGGAAGATCGAGAACGAAGGCTTCAACTGCCTGGCGCGCCACGGCTATAACATCAAGCGCAACTTCGGCCATGGCAGCCAGGGCCTGGCCAACCTGCTCGCCACGTTGAACCTGTTCGCGTTCGCGCTGCATGCCGTGCTGGACTGCGTCTCGGACGTGTGGCGGCAAGGCCGGGCCCGGGCCGGCACGCGACGCAAGTTCTTCGCGACCTTGGGCTTCCTCACAGAGTGGTTCTGCTTCGGCAGCTGGACCGCCCTGTTCGAGACGGTCGCGCGCAAGCGCCCGCCTCCGTCCGCTCCCCCGGAGGCCGCGTTCGCGCCCTCCTGACGCAACCTGCCAGCCAACCAGCTAGCGCATCCTTCCGGAAGCCGGCGACACAGGTGCGCCTCGTCAGGCTCGCGACCGTGGCGTTGCCGATGACATGCGACCAAACCGCCCCGATCTGGTGCCCGGCCACCCCGATTGCACCACCAGAGCCTTCTCACATGCGCTTACAAACGCTCCCTAGTTCCGCCTCACCCGAGCCAGAGTCTCCATTCTGAGAACTGCTGCGACGCGGCGGGGTGCATGACACTATGTTTGGATTTTGGCGGGGATGCATGGGTTATTGGCGCGTTCCGCCCAGAAGTCCTCGTAGTTGCCGCTGAGAACGCAACAGCGCAGGGCTAAGATTTCGTTGGCACCGTCCACGGTCCAGTA
>JAJEHF010000121.1 GCA_022823865.1 Bryobacterales bacterium | reverse complement strand
CAACCCTACGATGGCAAACCTAGCGGAAAAAGTCAAGCCCCGGCGAAAAAATTCTCTCTGATCGCGAACTCACTCTATTTCAGTCACTTACGATCACTTACGATTTCGTCGCCAGTCACGGACTCAAGTTAATGCCATTGGCCTGCCCCCGGCCGGTGGCGAGCCGCTCCGACGCGGCTCGCAGGCTCGCCAAGGGCTGCGCTCCGACGCCGCCTGCAACTTCCATTTGACGGCTTAGGCCGCGCGTTGGTCTTGTGCCTGTGTACGAGCCCAGCGGGCTTCGGCCCGCGATCGGGGTCCGTGCCATGATGAAACCATGACGGATCCAGCCAGCAGCGGCCCCAAGCAGCTCAACATGCCCGGCATCTCCGTAGGATTCGGGATCTCGCTGCTAGCCCTGGGCATCGGCGTCTACCTAGCGAGCGGCCGCTCGAGCCTGACCGCCTTGATTCCGGCCGCCTTCGGCTTCGCACTGGTCGCGCTCGGATTCATCGCCAAGCGGCCGTCGGCCACCAAACATGCGATGCATGCCGCGGCCGTGATCTCCGTGCTCGGATTCTTTGGCTCCGTGGACGGCATTATCGGCCTCGCCCAGATGATCGCGGGAGCGACGGTCGAGCGGCCGCTGGCCGTGGCGGCAAAGGGCGTGATGGCGGTAGACCTGGCAACGTTTCTCTGGCTGTGCGTCAGGTCGTTCCGGCAAGCGCGTCTGGCGCGCAGCGAGCCTTAGCGGACATGCCCGGACATCGCCAAGCCGATTCCGGGCGACCCTGCCGGTCGCTCGGCGCGACGCCGTCAGGGGCCGGTCCATGCGAGGCTGCGAAGGTTCTCGCCGCCTGACATCCATCGACGAGGCACCATCCGTTTCCGGGACGACTCGCAATGGCGGCGCGCGGTTGCGCGCAGGTCAGATGTCTAGGTTTTTCACGTCGAGGGCGTGATCACCGATGAACCTGCGCCTGTCCTCGACGCTCTCGCCCATCAGCGTGGTGAAGATCTTGTCGCTCTCGACGGCATCGTCGATGCGCACCTGTAGCAAGCTCCGCGCCTCGGCCGTCATCGTCGTTTCCCACAGCTGGTCCGCGTTCATCTCGCCCAGGCCCTTGTAGCGCTGCACCGAGGCATCCTTCATCGCGGACTCCTTCAAGTGCGCGAGCACCTCGAGAGGCTCTTGGAGCGTGCTGCTCGCCCTCTTGCCCACCACCACGAATGGCGGCCTGTTGTGCTTGGCCAGCTCGCCCGCGAGCCTGCGCAACCGCCTGTACTCGGGCTGCGCGGCCAAGTCCAAGCTGATCGTTCCTTCCGCCTCGGTCCCCTCGCGGAACGGAATGCAGAAGGCGGAATGCTCCTCGTCCTCGGCCAGCTCCGCGCTGATGTCCGCCGATCGCAGCGCCGCGACCGCGGCCTCCATCGACAGCTGGCTCCGAAAGTCGTCCTTGGTGTCTAGGGCCAGGCTGGCATCCGCCAGCACATCGACCACCCGCTCGCTGCGGACGCGCCGCAGCAGCTTGTGGTGCATGCGAGAGAAGCTCTCCAGCGCCGAGACGTACTGCCTGAGACCCTCCTTCTCCAAGATCTGGCCCGGAGCTCCGTTGCTGCCGAGTTCCAGCGTGACTCCTTCGGTCGCGAGCTCGATCACCTGGCTCGCCAGCTCGGAATCGTCCTTGATATAGGTCTCCCTGCTACCCCGCTTGATGCGGTACAGGGGTGGCTGCGCGATATAGACGCGCCCGGTGTTGATGAGCGCCGGCATCTGGCGGTAGAAGAACGTCAGCAGCAGCGTCCGGATATGCGATCCGTCCACGTCGGCATCGGTCATCAGGATGATCTTGTGGTAGCGCAGCTTCGAGTCGTCGAACTCCTCTCCTATGCCAGTTCCCAGCGCCGTGATCATCGCCCGGATCTCCTCGTGCGAGAGCATCTTGTCCGCCCGCGCCTTTTCGACATTCAGGATCTTGCCCTTCAGGGGCAGGATGGCCTGATAGCGCCGGTCCCGGCCCTGCTTGGCCGTGCCGCCCGCCGATTCTCCCTCTACGATGAACAGCTCCGCGCGGCTCGGGTCGCGCTCCTGGCAGTCCGCGAGCTTGCCGGGCAGCCCGGCTCCGTCCAGGGCCCCCTTGCGCCGTGTCAGGTCGCGCGCCTTGCGCGCCGCCTCCCGCGCCCGAGACGCTTCGATCGCCTTGCTGACGATGCTCTTGGCCACGACCGGGTTGCGCTCGAAGTACTCGCCGAGCTGGTCGTTCACCGCGGCCACGATCTGGCCTTGGATATCGCTGTTGAGCTTCCCCTTCGTCTGCCCTTCGAACTGCGGCTGCGGCAGCTTGACGCTGACGACGGCCGTGAGGCCCTCCCTGACGTCCTCGCCCGAGAGCCCGGTCTTGAGGCTCTTGAACAGGTTGGCGCTCTTGCCGTAGGCGTTGATCGTGCGCGTGAGGGCCGAGCGGAAGCCCGACAGGTGCGTGCCCCCGTCAATCGTGTTGATCGTGTTAGCGAACGAGAACAGGTTCTCTTGGTAGCTGTCGTTGTATTGCAGGGCAATGTCGCTGGCTACGATTCCGCCCGAGAACTCACGCTCGTCATGGAACGCGATCGGTTCCGGATGCAGCGTCGCCTTGCCTCGATTGAGGTATGACACGAACTCCGCGATGCCGCCCTCGAAGTGGAACACGTACGGCTCGCGCTCGTCGCGCTCGTCGTCCAGCACGATCTTGAGCCCTGCGTTGAGAAATGCCATCTCGCGGAGCCGCTTCGACAGGATCTCGTGCTTGAAGTCGGTGGTGGTGAAGATCTCCGGGTCGGGATGGAAGGTGATCCTCGTACCGGTCTTTCGCGAGCGCCCGCTCTTCTGCAGCGGCGTCTTGGGGATCCCGCGCGAGTATTCCTGCTCCCATGCGTGGCCGTCGCGCCAGATTTCCATCTTCAGCGAGTCCGACAGCGCGTTGACGCAGCTCACGCCGACTCCGTGCAGGCCTCCGGACACCTTGTAGCTGTTCGCGTCGAACTTGCCGCCCGCATGCAGCTTGGTCATCACGACCTCGGCAGCGGACACGCCCTCGCCCGCATGCATGTCGACCGGGATGCCGCGGCCGTTGTCAGCGATCGTGACCGAATCGTCGATGTGAATCTTGACCTCGACGGTGTCGCAATGCCCGGCCAGGGCTTCGTCGACCGCGTTGTCGACGACCTCGTACACCAAGTGGTGCAGGCCCAGCTCCCCCGTGGAGCCGATGTACATCGCCGGACGCTTGCGGACGCCCTCGAGCCCTTCCAAGACTCGGATGTTCTCGGCTGTGTAGTCTTCGGGTTGGGTGCTTGCTGTTGTCGCCATGGCTGCCAGCTGAGTGGCCTCCTTCATTGCCTCAGACCCTGATCGGCATCAGCACGTAACGGTAGTCGGTGCCCGGCTCCGTGTCAGGGATCTCCATCAAGGCCGCGCTCCTCGGGTCGCCGATGTGCAGGCGGAATGCACCGCCGCTGCAGACCTGCATGAATTCGAGAATGTAGCGGGCATTGAAGCCGACTCGAATCGGATCGCCGGCGTAGTCGACCGGGATCGACTCCTCGCTGTGGAGCATGTCGGCGTCGTCGCCGAACACTTGGGCCTGCATCTTCATCTCGCCCTTCTCGATGTCGAAGCGGACAGCGCTCGAGCGCCGTTCCGAAAACAGCGAGACACGGCGCAACACTGGTGCGAACGTCTCCTTGTCCAACTCCAATGTGGCGTTGAACTCCTTGGGCATGACCCGGTTGTACTCGGGGAAGCGGCCTCCCAGCCTATGGCTGACCAACAGCCGGCGCGGTGTCTGGAAGTAGATCTGCCTCTCGTCCAGCGCGAACTCGACTCGCGCCGGCTCCTCGTCTGAGCCCTCGCACTGCTCGAGGATCCGCTTCAACTCCGTCATCGCCTTGCGGCCGATCAGGCACTGGACGTCCTCTTGCACTGTCCCCACGCTCACCTCGCGCAGGTATAGCGAAAGGCGGTGGCCGTCGGTGGAAACCATCCCGATCTTGTCGCGATGGACGATCAGCTGAGCACCCTCGATGGTGTAGTGGGACTGTTCGTCTGCCACCGAGAAGATCGTGTGGTTCAACGCCTCGAGGAGCAAGTCCGCCGGAAGCTCGATGGACGCTTCCGGCATCGATACCGCCGGGGCCGGCTCTCCGGCATCCGAGCGGGATTCCAGCCCCACGTCGTACGACTCGCTGGCCAAGCCCGGAATGCGCGTCTCGGACCTGACAAGCGTCACCTTCGCCATGTCCGCCTCGGTCGCAGCGATTCTCATCTCCGCATCGGCCGGAAACAGCTGGAGGTAGGCCAGCAGACGACGCATCGGCACGGCGATCGCTCCGCCGGAGACCACTTCGACGGGGCAACTGGTCCGCAGCACGAGGGAGTGGCCCTGGGAAGTGAATTGCAACGAGTCTCCGACCACTTCCAGATGGATCAGGTCGCTGCGGGGCTGTTCCCTCTCGATGATCGCTTCCGCCAGTTGCAGCTCCGCCACCAGCGCTTGGACTCTAGCGGTCAACTCCATGTCGGAACCTCCCGTCCGCCGGGCGCGGCAGCCGCGCAGACCCTCGGCGCGTTGTGAGCGATATTCGCGGCAGTGCGGGGCGATCGCGATCGCGGCGCGCAACCGTCCGACGGCAAGCGGCTGGAGCCAGCGTCCGGCCTACCTGCACGCAGCAGCGCGAAGTGCCCCGGCTCGCCTTGGCGAGCTGTCAGACAGACCCAGGCGGCACTGTTCAAGTCATTATCTTAGCAGAGATCAGCGCCGAGGAGTGGCACTGCACGACAGCGGCAGCCGGATCGATGGCGGCCTCTCACTGCCGGATCGGCATGATCACGTACCGATGCTGCTTGCCCTCTCCTAGCCCGGGAACGCTGAGTTCGGCGACGCTTTCGGGATCCTTCAAGCCCAGAGTCACTTTTTCGCTCTCGCAGATGCCGAGGAAGTCGAGAACGCTGCGCGCGCTAAAGCCGACCTGGAAGCGCTCGCCGTCATACTCGGTCGGCACCGACGCCTCGCTCTCGCCCGACAGGGCCGTCTTGGCCGTCACCCGCAGCTCGCCGTCGTCCAGGACGAACTGCACGGCGTGGCTCTCCTGCGGGGCGAACTGGTCCACGCGTCGCAGGGTCGCCGCGAGATCCTTGGTTGCGAACTCGCGAGAGATGGCGATCTCGCCCTCGTTAGGCAACACGCGCGCGTATTCGGGGAAGGCCGCCGTCATCTTCTGGCATGTAAGCAGGCGCCGGCCGGACCGGAAAAAGATGTGGTTTCCATCTTGGGCGAAGTCGACCGCGCCCTCCTCGCCATCCGGCGCCGCGGCAACCGCGAGCACCTTTTCCAGATTGAGCATGGCCTTGCGCGGAATCAGGCAGCGGCTTTCTTCTGACAAGCCGGCCAAGCTGGTCTCCTCGCTGTACAGCGAGAGCCGGTGGCCATCCGTCGAGACCATCCCCAAGGAATTGTGTGCCAGCATCAGCAGGCAGCCCCCTTGGTAACTGTAGGCGCCGGAGTCGGCCGACACCGAAATCATGGTCTTGCGGATGGCGTTAGCCAGGGCTGCGAGCGGGAGGCTGGCAGTGTCCTGCGGCAGGGCCGGCAAGTCCGGGAACTTCATCGCATCGCCGCCGCGCAGTCGGGAGCGGGCAGAGCCCTGGGTCACTTCGACGGCATCGCCGGCTGAACCGGCGATGGAAACCTCGGAATCGGGCGGCAAGAGTCGAAAATAGTCGTGCAGCCACTGCAGGGGCACAGTGGCTGAACCTGCGGCCAAAATCTCCGCCTGACAGGACGTTCGCAAACTCAGGTCCAAATCGCTGACAGACAGCTTGATCCGGTCCTTGTCGGCCTCGATCAGCACGTGACCGAGCACCGGGATGGTCGTCTTTCTGTCTACGATGCCTTGGGCCAGAGCCAGCTCGCTGAAGAGGTCTTGCGCTCTGAACTTGACTTCCATGCGATGGTCTCCTGATTGTCGCTCAGGTTTGCGACGCGCGTTACGATTTCAACACCTGTGTCCAACCTGCTTGCCTGCCAATCGTAGTTGTAGTCCGTGTGGAATTGTGGAAAACTCGCCCAAGCCCTTGCGTGCTGGGACTGCCGCCCGGCCTTGCGCGGGGAAAGAGCCCGCGATGCTTCCACACGCGACTGGCTGCCGCGAGGTTTCCACAGTCTTCCACAGGGTTTCCAGAGGCTGGCCAGTGGAAACAAGATTATAGCCAAGTCGCATCGCGCCCGCCCGCGCCGGGCTCCCGGCGCGGGAGCAGCCGACACCCTGGTCCGCTGGGCGCGTCGCATTGGGCCGGCATGCCCGGATCGGCATGCCCGAATAAAAAGCGACGGTTTTCCTGAAAGGATATGCCACGCAATAAGACGATCTATTTTAGGCTCGATTCCAGCGATTCTAAAGTAGATCTCAGTGTTCTATCCTTCTGGATTTTCTTTCCAATTATTCGTACAGAATAAAGAACCGTTGAATGGTCTTTCCCAAACGCGCGCGCGATCTCCTTGAGAGAGGCCCCGGTTAGCTCCCGGCATAGGTACATGGCCAGCTGGCGGGGCTGGGCGATCCTGCGAGCGTTGCTTCTCTTGCTCAACGTGTCGACCTCGATGCCAAAGCTGGCCGCGACCTCGCGCTTGACCGTGTCGATGCTGGGTCGGTCCGCCGCGCGCAGGCGCGCGCCGCGCAGCACGCTCTCGGCGATCCCCATGGTGATGTCGCCGTTGACGAACTGGGCGCGCGCGATCATCCGGTTGAGCACGCCTTCTAACTCGCGGATGCTGGTGTGAACGCGGGAGGCCAAGTAGAAGCGTACCTGGTCTGGCAGAACGACTTTTGCCTCGCTAGACTTGCTCTCCAAGATGGCCATTTTCGTCTCTAGGTCGGGTGCCTGAATATCGGCGATTTCGCCCCACAGGAACCGCGACTTGAGGCGGTTGACGAGCCCTGGGACCGCCTCTGGTTTCGAGTCGCTCGTCAGCACGATCTGTTTCCCGCCCTGGTACAGGGCCTCGAACGTGTGAAAGAACTCATCTTGCATGGCTTGTTTGTTGCCAAGAATCTGAATGTCGTCGACCAACAGCATGTCGGTGCTCCGAAAGCGCTCGTGAAATCTGGTGAAGTCATTGAACCTTAAAGACTTAACCATCTCGTTCATAAAGCCTTCGGCAGACGTGTAGACGATTTTCCGGCGCGAGTCCAGCGCGCGCGCGCGATTGCCGATGGCATGCAGCAGGTGGGTCTTGCCCATACCCACTTGGGCATGCAGGTACAACGGGTTGAGTGTCCCGAACGGATTCAACGCTACACCTTCGCAAGCCGAGCGCGCGAACTCGTTGCACGATCCGGTCACGAAGCGGTCGAAGGTGTAGCTGGGGTTGAACTGGCGCTCGTCGGCATCTAGCGCCAGCGTGCCCTGGACCGGCTGGCTGAGATCGGGCCGGATGCCGATGGAAACCGACCGCAGGTTGTGGCCCTGCTTTGCGGAGATGGCGAGAATCTGCCCCGCGCACTCTGCCTCGAGCCAGCGCTGCACGTCAGAGTTGGGCGCCTCGATGTGCAGCACCCGGTCCTTGCCCACGTGGCTGAACGTCACGGGCTCGACCCAGTTGCGGTAGCTCTCCGCGGTCATCGACTCGCGAATCGTTGCCTGAATGAGGTTCCACGGGTTCATTGGGCGGCGGCCGCGCGCAAGTCGGAATGCTCAGTCGAGGTCTCCAAGGCGGCTCGTCGCTGGGATCAGGTCGATTTGCCGCTTTGGACGCGACAGGGCCGTCTTGAACCTTGTGAACTTCCAGAGTCTAGCACGCTGAATCCGGCGATTTCGAATAAATTTTCGATGAAAACGTAGTGTTACAAAATTGTTAAATCCAGAGATAATACATTTGTCGATTATCCAACATCGAGCATTGAATTGTATTACTATCCGAAGTGGCGCGCCTGTTGCACGCGGACGGAAACCGGTCTCGCGCCGTCGCGTCGGGAGCGCCCCAGGGCCTTGCGGGCATTGGCGGAAGCTATTGGTTCAGGATGCGGAAGGCCTCGCCGTCGAGCACCTCGTTGAGCGAGCCTTGGCGGTATCCGGCTAGGTCCAGCGTGACGTACTGGTAGCCGATTTCGCGGAAGGCCTCGACCAGCGCCGCGGCCATGTCGAGGCTCAGGGCCTTGGGCAGCTCGTCGCGGCCGATCTCGATCCGCGCAAGCGTGTCGTGATGGCGCACGCGGTAGACGCGGAACCCGAAGCGCGCAAGCGCCTCCTCGGCGAGTTCGACCTGCCGCAGGTTTTCTGGCGTCACCTCGGTTCCGTACGGGATGCGCGAACTCAGACAGGCCGCGGCGGGACGGTCCCAGGTGGGAAGTCCGGCCGTGCGCGACAGCTCTCGGATGTCAGACTTGGCAAGGCCGGCCTCCAGCAGCGGCGCTCGCACGGAGTGCTCGTCGGCCGCACGATGTCCCGGCCGGAAATCGCCCGTGTCGTCGACATTGACTCCGTACGCGATCGTGCCGACCCCGAGCTCCGCGCCGATCTCGTTCATGCGATTGAACAGCTCGTCCTTGCAGTGAAAGCAGCGGCTGCTGTCATTGCGGGTGTACTCCGGGTTCTCGAACTCGCCGGTCTTGACCATGCGGTGCCGAATCCCGAACTCCGCCGCGAATGCGATCGCGTCGCGCTTGTGCGATTCCGGGATCGACGCCGAATCCGCGGTCACCGCCAGCGCCTTGGTTCCCAGGACGCGAGTCGCTGCCCACGCCAGGTACGCCGAGTCGGTGCCGCCGGAGTAGGCGACGAGCACGTCCTCCATGTCCGCCAGCAGTTCGAACAGTCTCTCCTGCTTGCCTTCCAGAACAGGGTCCACGGCTGTAATTATACCCGCGCCTACCGTGGCCGGCGGCGCGGCGCTAGAGGTTGGCGAGCACTTCGCCGACGTGCCCGCGAACCTTGACCCGGTCGTAGACGGCCTCGATCCGGCCGTCTGCGCCGATCACGAACGTTGAGCGCACGATGCCCATGTACTTCTTGCCGAACAGCGTCTTCTGGCGCCACGCGCCGTACGCTTCGGCTATCGCGTGGTCGGAGTCGCTCACTAGCCGGAAGGGCAGGCGGTGCCGAGCGCTGAAACGGCTGTGCGATCGGACGCTGTCGGCGCTCACGCCGAGGACTACGCAACCCTTGGAAGCGAACTCCTCGTGCGCGTCCCGGAATCCGCAGGCCTCCACCGTGCACCCGGGCGTGCTGTCCTTCGGGTAGAAGTAGAGCACCACCCGCTTGCCGGCCAGCTCGGAGAGCTGGATGCGGCCGCCGTCGGTGTCTGCGGAGAAGTCCGGAGCTCGGTCCCCAACGGCCAGCATCGGCAAGGCCACTATAACAGCGCGCCGTCGGCTGGCTATAATTTGGGCGCTGGTGCGAAACGACCCTTGCGCTTGATCGCCGCGACCATTGCTCTGTTCCTGCTCGGTGGGTGCTCGGTGCAGCCGCCAGCCCCCGCCGGCCCCTCGATAGCCGTCACCCGCCAGGATGAGGGCTTTATGGTGCGGGAAGCGGGCCGGCCCGTGCTGTTCTACCAGCTAGCTCCCAAGTCCCTCGACGGCAAGTACGAGCGCTCCAACTACATCCACCCTCTGTACGGACTGGACGGCGAGATCCTTACCGAGGACTTCCCCGAGGACCACTACCACCATCGCGGCGTGTACTGGACATGGCACCAAGTGCTGATCGGCGATGTCCGCGCCGGCGACCCGTGGCTGGCGCGCCGGTTTTCTTGGCAGGTGCAGGATGCCGCTGTCCTTCCTTCCGGCAACGGCGTGCGCGCCGTCCATCGGTGGTTCTCGCCCGATTTCGCGCTAGGCGCCGAGCCGATCCTGGAGGAGACCGCCGAGGTCTCCGTGGCTCCGGCAGAGTCGGACGCGCGGCTGATCGACTTTGATATCCGCCTCGAGGCGCTGCAGGACGGCGTGCGGCTGGGGGGCTCGGAGGACGACAAGGGCTACGGCGGCTTCTCGCTGCGCGTGAAGGTGCTGCCAGACTTGCGCTTCACGGCCGCCGCCGGCGCTGTCGAACCGGCCCGGCTGGCTCTCGATGCCGGCGACTGGGTCGACTTCTCGGGCGGTTTCGGCCCCGAGCCGCGGCCGAGGAGCGGTGTGGCCATAATCGTCCATCCCGCGTCGGCGGGCTATCCGCAGAAGTGGGTGCTGCGGGGAGCGGCGACTCCCAGCATGCAGAATCCGGTCTGGCCAGGCCCCGCGGCAGTGGCCGTGCCCCCAGGGAAGGCGGTTCGACTCAGGTACAGGCTGGTGATTCACCGCGGAGATGTCTCCCACGTCGATCTCAGCGCTCTGGCGGCAGCCTACGCAGCCACGCCCTGAAGCAGCCTTGCCGGAAGGCGGGCCTTCGGCCCTAGCGGATGCCGTCTTCGGCGGTCCAGGCGAAGCGGCCCGCCACGATCGTTGCGGCCGGCCCGCCGCGGAAGACGGCCCCCCCGAACGGCGAGTTCTTGCTCTTCGACAGGGTTGCCGCGGCGTCATAGGTCCATTCGCGCTCGGTGGAAAACACCGTCACGTCCGCCGGCCCCCCGATGCGCAGCTCCCCCCGGCCCAGGTTGAGGCAGGAGCTGGCGGAGTTCGTGAACAGCCGCACGAGGTGCACTAGGTCCACCTTGCCGGTGTGATACAGCGCCTGGAGCGCGAGTCCGAGCGCCGTTTCCAAGCCGGTCACGCCGAACGGGCAGCGCTCGAACTCCTGCATCTTGGTGTGGCCCGTGTGGGGCGCGTGGTCTGTCGCGATGCAGTCGATCGTGCCGTCGACGAGTCCCTCGATGGCGGCTTCCACGTCGCCGCCGGTCCGCAGCGGCGGCCTCATCTTGTAGTTGGAGTCGTAACCCGGGATCTGCTCGTCCGTCAACGCGAAATGGTGCGGGGTCACTTCCGACGTCACCGCCAGGCCGAGTTTCTTGGCGTGCCGCACCATCGCGATCGAATTGGCCGTTGAAATGTGCGCGACATGGATTCGGGCGCCGGTTTCTGCGGCCAGGATGATATCTCGCGCCACCATGACATCCTCGGCGCTCGCCGGGATGCCCCCCAGGCCCAGGCGCATGCTCTGGATCCCCTCGTGGATGTCCCCCCCGGAACTCAGGTTGAGATCCTCGCAGTGATCGATCACCGTCATCCCGAACGACGCGGCGTACTTCATGGCGCGGCGCATCAGGCCGGAATTCATCACCGGCAGGCCGTCGTCACTGATCGCGACGGCGCCCTCGCCGCGCATGGCCCCGACATCCGCCAGGCGCTCGCCCTTGCTGCCCTTCGAGATCGCCCCGATCGGATGCACGTGGACTGCTGCGGTGCGGCGAGCGCGCTCCACGATGAAGCTGGTCACCTGTGCGGAATCGTTCACGGGCTGTGTGTTGGGCATGCAGCACACGGCGGTGAATCCGCCCGCGGCCGCCGCGCGGGTGCCGCTCTCGATGGTTTCGGCGTGTTCGATTCCCGGCTCGCGCAGATGCACGTGGATGTCGACGAACCCGGGCGCGACGACCAGTCCGGAGGCATCGTAGACTTGCGCGCCCGTGCTCTCGATGGAAGGCTCGATCGCGGCGATCCGCTCGTCATGGATCAACACGTCGCGCTTGGCATCGAGACCGCTGGCCGGGTCCACGACGCGGCCGTTCTTTAGCAGCAGGCGCATGCGCTTTTCCGTCCTATTGGAGGCAGACCCATTCCAACACCGCCATCCGGATGGCAACGCCGTTCTCGACTTGGCTCAGGATCATCGAGCGCTGGGAGTCGGCGACCTCGCTGGAGATCTCGCGTCCCCGGTTGATCGGGCCCGGGTGCAGCACGATCGCGTCCGGCTTCGCCAGCGCCATGTGCTCGAGCGTCAAGCCGTAGTACCGGAAGTACTCGCTCTTGGGGAATACCTCGACGTTCTGGCGTTCGAGCTGCACGCGCAGCATCATGATCACGTCCGCGTCTCGGACCGCTTCGCGCATGTCGAAGGTCAGCCCGACCCCCGGCGCCAGGCTGGGCAGGTTTCTCGACACGGTCGTGGCGGGCCCGCAGGCGATGATGTCAGCCCCGAACTTGGATAGCAGGTGGAGGTTCGAGCGTGCCACCCGCGAGTGCGAGATATCGCCGATGATGGCCACTCGGAGGCCCTCCAGCGTTCCCTTCACTTCGAGGATGGTCAGGGCATCGAGCAGGGCTTGCGTGGGGTGCTCGTGGCGCCCGTCGCCCGCGTTGATCATCGGAATCGACAGGAAGCGCGACAGGAAGTGCGGCGCGCCCGAGGCGGCGTGGCGCATCACGATGATGTCCGGGTTCATCGCCGCGAGAGTGTTCAGCGTGTCGACCAGGGACTCTCCCTTGGAAAGGCTGGTTCCGAGCGCCTGGATGCCGATCGTGTCGGCGCCAAGGCGCTTGGCGGCGATCTCGAAGCTCGTGCGCGTGCGGGTCGAGGCCTCGAAGAACAGGTTGACGATCGAGCGCCCGGCTAGGGTGGCGAGCTTCTTGTTGGGAGGGACTGCTTTGTAATGCCGGCCGCGCTCGAGCAGTCGCTCGATCTCCGGGCGGGGCACGCCCTCGATTCCCAGCAGGCTGCGGGGATTCGGCCCTTCGGAATGCAATCGACCCTCAAGCCCTGGACTTCCCATAATAGCGAGATCAGCGCGCAGCCCCCGGCCCGGCACCGCTCGGCAACGGATCGGGATAGATCAGTTCGGCGGCGATGGAGTCCACCAGGTAGCGGCTGGAGCTCTGGGCGATGCCGAAATTGTTGGCGAATATGGCGAACGCGAGCGTCCGCCCGCCATCGCTGGACACATACCCGGACAGCGCCAGCACGTGGGACATCGAGCCCGTCTTGGCGCGGATGCGCCCTCTGGCCGCGGTTCGCCTGAATCTCCAGTCGAGCGTGCCGTCAAGCCCGGCGACCGGCAGGCTTTGCAGGTACGTGTCCCGATCTGCCGACCGCCACATGTGCTCGAGCAGGCGCACCGTGCCCCTGGGCGAGAGCAGGTCGTGGCGCGAGAGGCCGGAACCGTCGCGCAGGACGAATTCGTTGGTGCGCAGCCCGGCTTCGGCCAGGAAGCGCCGCAGGCTCTGGATCGCAGCCTCCTGCGTGGCAATGCCCGATTCGTGCAGGGCCACTTCGCGCAGCAGCATTTCCGCGTGGAGATTCTCGCTGTCCTTGTTGACGACGCGGATGGCCTCGCTCAGCGGAACGGACGTGAGCTCGGCGAGCGTTCTCCCTCGTTTCGACGCAGACACGCCCGGCCCCGAGCGCAGGCTGGCCAGCCGGTCTGGCAGCAGGTGGTGGGCCACGGCGCGTCCTTCTACCTCGACCCCAAGGTCGGCCAGTGCCCGCTTCAAGGCCACGGCTGCGTACAGGGCCGGGTCGTCGGCCGCGAGCTCGAAGGTTCTCCCGCCCGACCGGCTCGGGATCTGGCCTGCCAGCACGATCTGCCCGGGCCCCTCTCCCCTGCGGACCTGCAGGCTGCGTGCCACCGTCCGGCCGCTCGCGGTCAGCGTGCGATTGCTGATCGAGTAGTACGGAAGCGTCGGAACCATGGCAACGCGGGCCGGCCCTCCCGCCGCTCCGGGCGTGACGCGCAGTGCGATCAGGTTGTCGTTGAATACCAGCGCGCTGGTCGGACTGCCGTAGCCCTGCAGGGTGTCAGCGTACGACCAGCCCCTCGGATAGGGCTGCCAGACGTAGCGGGAATCGTCGCCCACCACGTTCCCGGAGATGCTCTCGACCCCGGCGTTCTTGACTCCTTGGGCCAGTTGCCGCAGCGGGCCCAGGCGGTCCCCCGCAAAGTCCTCGCTCTTGCGATAGGGCAGCTCGCGGGAGGACAGGTTCGCGTCGCCGCCGCCGATCAGGCGCAGGTCGCCCTCCAGCCGGCCGCTCTCGCTGATGCTGCCCTCGCCCACCACGCTGGTGGTGAAGGCATAGTCGCGCCCCAGCCTGCGCAGGGCCATCGCGGTGGAGAACAGCTTGACGTTGGAAGCCGGAACGAAGAGCCGGTCTTCTCCGTGCCCGTACAGCGTCTTCCCGGTGTCGAGATCCACCACGCAGACGCCCCAGTGAGTGCGCTGGGCGGCAGGGCGCCCGAGCAGGTCGCCGATTCTCTGGGCGAGGCTCGGCCTCTCGGCTGTCTGGGCGTGGGCGAGGCTCGCCGCGAGCAGCAGTAGCGAAGCCGCCAGCCGAACCATGTGAGCGTGTCAGGCCAGCAAGCGAGCCGCGTCCACGGCATAGTAGGTCAGCATGAAGTCCGCGCCGGCGCGCTTGATGCATGTCAAGCTCTCGAGCACTGCCCGGTCCGCGTCCAGCCAGCCGTTGGCAGTGGCGGCTTGCAGCATCGCGTATTCGCCGCTGACCTGGTAGGCGGCAGTCGGCAGGGCGAACTCCTGCTTTGCTTCCCACAGCACGTCGAGGTAGGGCAGCGCGGGCTTGACCATGATCATGTCGGCGCCCTCGTCGATGTCTGCCCGGATCTCGCGCATCGCCTCGCGGTGATTGGCCGGGTCCATCTGGTAGCTCTTGCGGTCGCCGAACTGCGGGGTCGACTGCGCCGCGTCGCGAAACGGCCCGTAGAAGGACGACGCGTACTTGGCCGCGTACGACAGAATCGGCACGCTCTCGAAGCCAGCTTCGTCGAGCGCCGCCCGGATCGCGCCCACGCGCCCGTCCATCATGTCCGAGGGAGCGACGATATCGGCCCCGGCTCGCGCCTGGGAGACGGCTGTCCGGCTGAGCAGGGCAAGGCTCTTGTCGTTGTGCACGTCGCCATCTTCGATCACTCCGCAATGGCCGTGGTCGGTGTACTCGCACAGGCATGTGTCCGCGATGACCAGCAGTTGCGGGACCTCCCGCTTGACCGCGCGGATCGCCTCTTGGACGATTCCGCGCTCGTCGTATCCCCCAGTGCCGAGAGGATCCTTGCGCGGCGGGATCCCGAACAGGACCACGCCTGGCACGCCCAGCGCAGCCGCGCTGCGGCATTCTTCCACCAATAGGTCCACCGAGAGATTGCACACGCCCGGCATCGAGTCGATCGGCACCCGCACGCCCTCGCCCGGGCATACGAACAGCGGGTAGACGAAGTCTGCCGGGGTCAGCCGGGTCTCGCGCACCAGCGCGCGCAATGGGGCGCTGCCGCGGAGGCGCCGGTAACGGTGGATTGGAAAGGCCAAAATTCCATTCTATCGCCGCTTCGAGAGAACATTCTCGGGCTGCAACGTACTAGGCGATGCCCTACTCGAAGGCCCTCGCGATTGACTTTGCTGTCAGCGACGTGCAACTCACAGGCAGTGCTGGGCTGGCCTTGGTGACGACCTCGGCCTGCTGGCTCGACTTGCACTGGCCTCTAGCCCGCCGCGTGCCCGACAGCCGCCGCCTGGGCGAGTCCTTGGCGCGCATGAGCGCCCTTCCGTTGGCGAGACCGCAGGCCTGCGAGTACACGGACCAAGATTGTGGACAGCGCTGGATGCGGAGGGGCAGCGGCTGCAGGTGCCGCAGGACTCGTTCATCTTGGTGAGCCAGGACGGCCTGCGCCTTGCCAAGCTGGTGTGGCGCCATCGTGCCAAGCAGGGCTAGGAGAATGCCTTCAAGAGACCGCTACGGGAGCTGAACCTGCTGAGCCCGCCACTGAAAGATGTCCCTTCAGCTACCGAGAGTTCATCGCGCGTTCGCATGCGGCCCTGAAGTGAGCCTACACCTCCCACCAGAAGATTGGGCGGGGATTTGGGTTCGTTGGTATTGGAAGTTGGTATCGTAGTTTGTGGCAGCTTCAGCAGCGGGCTGGCTGTTGCAGTGTTTGGTTGCGAAAACTGACGGCAGACAGACTTGTAGCCTGCTGCGAGAAGAAGCCTAGAAGAAAACCAAGGTTACGGCCCTCGTAGCTCGCCACATCTAAGTGGCCCCTCGGTTTCGAGTATCCCCCCTGACATCAAGATTGGGTCTTCTCCGAAGCGGCCGAGCAACGTTGCGGAGCCTTGGCCGAATCGAGCGAAGGACGGTTCCTACATGACTTCATGACACCGGACGACACCTCTTCTGAGCGACTCCTTCAGCACTCCGTCTCGCCGGATTCATCGGACGCCTATTGGTTGCTGACGTCGCGAATCACGGTTCCCCCGAGGCCAGAGCACTATCTTGACCGCCCGGAACTCACCCGGCAGTGCGGCGATCCGGACCACCAGATCACTGTCTTGAAGGCACCGGGAGGGTTCGGAAAGACCACTCTTTTGGCAGAGACCTGCCGTCGGCAGGGAGCGAGGGGTGCGCTGGTCGCTTGGTTCACGGTGACGCAGGACGATACGCCAGCTGTCATCACCAGGTATCTCGCCCACGCCTTCCAGCATGCGGGCTTCGACCTGCCGGACGGGATTGGCGGGGCCGACCCAAGGTTGCCAAGCCTTCAGGGATTCCCCTTGTTGACGCTGGTTCGCGCCATCGAGCGCCACACCGAGCCCTGTCTACTAGCGCTCGACGACGTGGGTCTGCTGACCCACCGTGACGCGGTTGACGCGGTCGATTCACTCTTGCGCTACTGCCCGCGGAACTTACGCATCCTTATAGCGTGCCGCACCAATCCGGGACTGGATCTAGAAGGTGCTGCGCTAGCCGGTCACGGGATCAGCCTAGGGCCCAAAGATCTCCGCTTCTCGAAACGGGAGATTGCCTTGTTCTTTGATGCTCGTCTGTCTCCTACGGAGCTTCGTGCGCTAGCGGACCGCACCGAGGGCTGGCCCGCCGCACTCCAGCTGGACCGTCACCTAAGGCGCAACGCGAGACAGTCGAATCTGCTCGAAAGCAAGGCCGATATAGGCCTTGCGGCAGACTACATCGGAATAAGCCTGTTGCGCCGTCTTTCGAACGACGACCGCGATTTCCTGCTCGATCTCGCGCTCTTCGACTGGATCGAACCCGTCATGGCGGACGAAGTTCTGGGCCTGAGCGGTAGCAGCCACCGGATCGCCGCACTCCAAGAACTGAGCGGCCTCCTACAGCCGGTCGAGCACGGCCACGATGCCCTGCGTCTACACCCGCTCGTCAGGGAATACTGCGTCGCGACGCGGTTGCGGGAGACCCCGGAACGCTTCGCGCGGCTCCAGACGAGGATCGCTCGGGCGCTGGCGAGCCGGAACCGTCTCGTACCCGCCCTACGCCATGCCACCGACGCTCACGCAGATCTTGTCTTCGCAGAAATTGCCGAGGCGGCTGGCGGCTTGGGGCTGTGGTTTCGCGAGGGGATGACGCGGCTATGGGCGGTCGACCGCCTCGTCAAGCCCGACATGCTTCATCGATTTCCCCGGATCGGGCTGCTCCGCTGCATCGTGCTCATCAGCCGCGGCAACATGCAGGAAGCTAGGGACTTATTCACCGAACTTGGACGCCAGACGAGGGACTTCACGCAGGACAGGGTCGGAGGCGATGATCGCAGGCTCTATGTCGAGAGTGTCGTGGTCAAGGCAATGTTGGCCGGACTCGGGTGCTTGGCTCTGCGCAGCCCACTGGTCCAGGCGATCCTGGCCGAAATGGCGTCCATTGCGGGAGACCCGAAACTCGATCATCCCATATCAGGCGGCTACAGCCTCGTACTCTGTGCCGCCAACTACCAGCGAGCTCGATTCGAGCCGAGCCGCCAGGATTTGCTAAGGGCAAGAACGCACTTCGCGGCTTGCGGGTCGGAGTACGGTTCCGTGTTCTGCGAAATCCACGCCGGGGCTCTCGCCATCGCGCGGGGACGGGTACAAGATGCAATCGATCATCTGGGACAAGGGCGGAAGATCGCGAGACAACAGTTTCCCGAGGATGCCAATGCGGCTCTGATCGCCGATGCACTGTTGGCGGAAACGGAGCTCGAACGGAACCGGATCAAGGCGGTGGAGCAGATCGTGCCCGATATGCACGAGTTCGTCGCTAACACCGGTGCATGGCTGGACGTTTACGCGGCGGCCTACGGCGTGGCGGTAGAAACGACCGTAAGACTGCATGGTACTGAGAAGACGGCAGCGATGCTGGATAGGGCGCGTCAGCGCTTCATTGCGCTGGGCTTTGTGGCCGTTGCGAGGTGCTTGGGCGCCATGTGCGTGTCGGTCCTAGTCTCTGCCGGGCAGACCGATCGCGCTGGCGAGATGTGGCAAGCCTGCGGCCTGCCGGACAGCGTGCCGGCGATGCTGGATCTAGACGGCCAGTCTTGGCGTGAAATGGAGGTGGTATCGCTCTCCCGAGTGCAACTACTGTTTGCCCAAAGCGAGTTCGACGCCGCGCAAGACCTCGCGAAAAGACTGTGCCAGCAAGCTGTAGCACACGGACTGGTGCGGACCTTGATGCGGAGCTTGGTCGCCTCGATGGTCCTCGAGCAGCGTTGCGGGAATGGGGACCGTGCGATCGCATGCCTTGTCGAGTTCCTTCGGCTTGCGCGCACGACAGACTTTGTTCGGCCGCTGGTCCGCGAAGCGTCCGTAAGCAGGATCGTTATGCGGCGTTTGCTCGAGACGGGCTGTGATCAGGACACAATCGAGACGGCTAACGCAATATTGGCAGATCTGGGGCGGGATGGAAATGCCGTCGAACCGGCATTCACACGGAGAGAGCGCGATGTTCTGGAGCAACTCCGGAGCGGATTGCGCAACCGGCAGATCGCCAGGCATCTCGGGCTGAGCGAGAACGCACTCCGCTACCATCTCAAGAACATCTACAGGAAGTGTGGTGTTTCTGACCGGGAACAGGCGATCCGCCGAATCCGCGACTTGGGTGTCCTGACGTGACGCTGACCGCGCACTTGCCAGCGTCTGCGAAGGTGACCGTGCCCGAGCGGCAAAGCGGATACCTCCCTCGCCGAGCCCTGCTCGACCGCCTCCGGAAAGCGCACGGCCACCGGCTCATCGCGATAAGGGCACCTTGCGGGTTCGGCAAGACCGCGCTTCTGGCGGATTACTGCGAGCACGAGCGACAGCGGGGCGTACACGTCGCTTGGGTCACGCTCGACGACAATGACACACCGGACGTTCTAAAGACCTGCATGGCCTCCACGTTTGAGCGAGGGGGCCTGGATTCCTCGGTTTCGGACGGCATCGTGAGCGGGCTCCACCCGAATCCGACGCAGACGCCTATCGTTCGAATGCTGCGAGCGATCGAATCGGATCGCGAGCAGTGGCTCTTAGTGCTCGACGAGGCGGAGCGGCTCGCAGACTTGGCGACGGTCCAGATGATCAATGTCCTTCTGGCTGACGCTCCGCCAAGCCTCCGCGTCGCCATCGCATATCGGAACAATCCCGGGATCGATGTAGCGAAGGCAATCCTGGCTGGTCAGGGCATTGCGCTAACGGACGCGGAATTGCGGTTTTCGCGTGATGAGATCGCCCAGTTTCTCGGCGGCGCGTTCGGGCGGCGCGAGCTCGAAACGATTGCTGAGCGAACCGAAGGGTGGCCCGTCGCCCTGCGAGTCTATCGAGACATGCAAGCTAAAGGCGATCAGGCAGCGACTGCGCTTGATCCTGCTGATGGGACGAGGAGCTTGGTCGACTACTGCAACCGGCGATTGCTGCGCGGACTATCCCCGAGGAACCGCGAGTTCCTGCTCGATCTTGCGCTATTCGACTCGATCGACCCGGCGCTTGTGGACGAGGTCCTGAAAGAGTCGGGCTCGAGACACCGAATCGACGAGTTGGCCGCCCTTCGGGGATTGTTGCATCGTACAAGGGCCGACGCGAACCACTTTGGCATGAACCCACTCGTCAGAGAATGCTGCGCCTCCCTGCAATCTCAGAGCGACCCGGATCGCGCCCTGGACCTGCACCGCAGGATCGCGCGGACAATGGCTGCCCGCGGTGACACTTGGCCTGCGCTGCGCCATGCGGCCAATGCTGGAGACTATCGTACAGCGGGGGAGGTCTTGGAATGCGCGGGCGGAGTGCATGCGCTGTTGCGGGAGGGATTGACGGCAACGGATGAAGTCGAGCGTTTCCTGACTCCGGAGATTCTGACAACGTACCCGCGGCTGGCTCTGACACACTGCCTGCTCCTGCTCTGGCGAGGGAGGCTAGCGGACGCCCGCCGATGCTTGGAGGATGTCCGGCACTGCACCGAAGACTTCACTCGGGACCGAGCAGGCGGCGATGATCGCGCCTTGCGCATCGAGACCTTCATCGTCCAAGCCATGCTGCTCGGTTGCCGATGCGCCCGGGTCGGCGGCGACGAATTTCGCCAAGTGCTAGCGGAAGGGAGCGAACTAGCTCGTGACCCCGAGCTGCCACCTGCAACTCTCGGCGTGTTGCAGGGGCTGCTCTGCGTCGCTCACTGCCAGATGGCGCGGTTCGAGGCCGCGACTTCGCATGGCCTGCGGGCACAGGAGAGCCTCAGGCGTCGCGATTCCAGTCAGGGTGCGATGTACGTGGACTTCCAGCTCGGAATGATCGCCATGGCGGCAGGGCGGGTCCAGGAAGCTGCTGATCGGTACGCGCGCGGGAGGCACCTTGCCGAGCAGATCTCATCATCGAGTCCGGCCGCTGCGTTGGTTAGCGATGTGTTGCTGTGCGAGCTTCACTTGGAACGGAATGATCTGGCGGCGTTCAGACATGTGGTGCCAGGTGTCGTGACACGGCTTCGCGAGATCGCCACCTCGATCGATATCCACGCGGCGGCCTTCGGGGTCGTCACCGAGCTCATGCTGGCCCGACAAGGCTCAGTAGCTGCCGCGGCGCTCTTGGAGGATTCGTATGAACAGACACGGGCGCTGGGCCTTGAGAGCGTGGCGCGGTACTTGGCGGCGCTGCGAGTCTCCGTCTTGGTTGCCGACGGGCAGGTTGAGCGGGCCGCGGACCTGTGGTGCGCGCTAGGCCTGCCCGAGAGCGACGGCGCACTCGTCGACCTCGACGGCCAGACTTGGCGGGAAATGGAAGCGTTAGCGTGCGCACGGATCGAATTGCTGGCAGCACAAGGCGATCTCGCCAGCGCACGCAGCCTTGCAAATCGCTTCTGTGATGTGGCGACGGAACGCGGCTTGGTGCGTTCGCTGATGAGGGGGCTTGGAGCGGCTGTTGCCTTCGAACACCGCGCGGGCAAGGCGGCTCATGCGGAAGCGCGGATGATAGAGTTCCTCCGCCTCGCCCGCGGTACGGACTACCTGCGTCCCCTTATACGAAGCCGTGACGCGAGCGTCGCCGTCCTTAGCAGGCTGCGTCAGCCCGACTTCGACGACGACATCCGGGAGTCTGCCGAGGCCATGATCGCACGTATGGAGCCCCGGGAAGTTTCGCTGTTCAACCCGCGTGAGATCAACTTGCTGAGGGTGATGGCTGAGGGCAAGAAGGCGAGAGCTGCCGCACGAAGCCTCGGCATCAGTGAGAATGGCGCCCGCCATCACCTGAAGAACCTCTATCGGAAGCTGAACGCCAAGGGCAGGCGCGAAGCAATCCGCCTAGCGCAGGAACTCGGTGCTTTGCCGTATCCCGACAGCGAGCGGGAAGCTGGTCAAGGGCTGGCGACGAGTCCGAAGGGGATCCCGTAGGGCTAGGCTACCGTTCGTCGCTGGAACGGCTGAACAGCGCGATCATTGCCGGTGCCGTAGCGACTTCCTGCAAGAGGGGGATTGAGGGGCAGATCGAGACTCGCTAGGTGAGCTGGGATCGACGGCTCGTCCATTCGCGAGTCCTACCCCCCCGAGAGCTGCTGGGGGGTAGCCGTGCGATTCTGCCGCACTACTCGCCTCGCGCCTTGCCGGTCGACCCGGACCGGAAACTCCCGGACGGAGTCTTGCATTCGCTCCGTGCTGCTCCGCGCCGCCGTTCGCTACCCCCCCCCCCCCCCGAATCGCCCTTATTTCGCCTACCCTTCACCACTCAGAGACTATAGCGTTTTTTCCTTCCACCTACCGTTGTGCGGAAACCGACAGCGCATCAAACATGGTGAGTGCTGTCTTGAGGGACACTTCCTTTGGAGTTGTGGCTGTGGACCCACTATCGGGGTTACGGCAGCAGACCTAAGCTCCGCCAACGCGAACATTCTCACGCACGAACCGAAATCGTTTAGGGGTGGACAGGGAACCAGTCCAGGTAACGAGGTAGGAACCCTCAGTTTCAAATGCTGTCGAATATCAGACCAACCTGGGTTTGCATTCCGTTTGTTTGTCTGTTGACTCTGCCCGCGATGCCTCAGAGTCGTGTGTTTGTGCCTGACCCCTTACTTCACATGACGTTAGGTGATCTGAGCGATAGTCTGAACAGCGGAGCAGTCTCGCTGAATCAGGTGCGCCGTGCGGGATTGGAGGTGTTCACACGGCCACTTACGACCGTACAGGGCTATGGAGATGGCCCGTTCAGGCCAAGCGAATCTCCTCCCACAGCTCCGGGTAACCGACCGACGCTGCAAGGCAACGGCACGTCTCTCCGCGTCAACGGACTGGATGCCCAGAGCTGCAACGAATGCCACAGCATTGTCAGTCACGACACCGTGCCACCGAAGCTCGGGATCGGCGGAGTCGGAGGGCTGGCTCAGAACGCGTTCATCGGACCGACCGAGGTTGACGTTTCCGATGATTGGCACACTGCCTCTGGACGGGACGGATCGGCCGACTTCAACGGAAGATTCTCTAACCCTCCGTTTCTATTCGGCGGCGGTGGAGTAGAGCTTCTAGCCAAGGAAATGACCGCGGACCTGCAGGACTTGCTCAAGCAGGCCAGGTCAGCTTCTCCAGGCACGATCACTGCCCTTCACAGCAAAGGCGTTCACTTCGGGTTTCTCAGGACCGAGGAGGGCGGTGTCGTGAGCCTCGACCACTTGGACGGCATCGGATTCAAGGACAATGACGGCAAGAGGGCCGAGGATGTCTTGGTGGTCCGCCCGTTCGGGCGGAAGGGCGAGAAATTCAGCATGCGAGACTTTGGCCGGGATGCGATGGCCTTCCATTTCGGCATTCAGCCAACAGAGGTCGTCGGACGGAACACGGACGGTGACGGTGACGGGATAGCGAATGAGATGAGTGAAGCTGCCATGACAGCGTTGCAAGTCTTCAGCGTCACAAACCCGCCGCCGATCATGGAGACGATGGATCAGGAGGCTGACGCTGGTTTTCGTATCTTCACTGAAATCGGCTGTTCGGGCTGTCACCGCCCGGTCATGACGACTCGATCAAGGTACTTGCCAATTGCTCATCCTGAAGTGCCCCACGATCCTTCCGCGAACGTCTATGCCTTGATTGATCTCGTGGATGTGGGATTCGCCCCGGCCCCCACAGGCGGTGTCTACGTTCCCTTATTCGGGGATCTGAAACGCCATGCCATGGGTCCCGGTCTCGCTGAGAATTCCCTTCACGACCCCATCCCTAACGACGAATTTACAACAGCAAGGCTCTGGGGTGTTCGAGATACTGCACCCTACCTGCACGACGGACGTGCCTTGGACATCCGGTCCGCTATCCTCGCTCACGGAGACAAAGCAGCGAAGTCGAGGGACCTTTTCCTGAACCTCAAGCAGCAGGACCAAGTAAGATTGATTCATTTCCTAAGGGGGCTCCGTACACCAGACGACCCAAACGCCGAGCTGGTGGAACCGGTTGCCGAGTAGACAGAGAATGTACGCCCCGCCGGGGCCACTGCTGGGCTCGGAGCGGCGTGTGAAGACATGGGCCTGGGGGCGATTCCCGTTTCACAACGGGGCGTAGCCGCCGTCGACGAGCTTGTGGCCGACCGCAGCGAGAAACTGGCACGGGCAGAGCGGGTCGGGGATGGGCCGCTGGCAAATGGTTGCGACCGCTTTGCCGCCCGCCCCGCCTAGGTCGCGCACGACAGCGGCGTAGTCGCACTACGACGCTCAGATCGTCGAACTGGCGACCGCGGCGACGATCAGCTACGAGACCGTCAACCGGATCAGAGCCCCTTGGCAACATTCCTGCCGTAGCGGAGTCTCGGGTCCGACCCGATTGGGGCGTAGGGCTAGCTCGAAACGAGTTCAGCCTCCGTTGGACCAGGGAAGTCAACCAAGCAGCTATCTCGGCGATAGAGAGAGAATTTCTCAATGCAGTCGCCGGAATCACGATCACGGCACCAGTTCACCTTCCAGCGAGAGGCGTGTCTGGCTATTCGCGATGTTTCCATTCTTCGATGTTCCACGGTTCCGAATCCAAGGCGTTCATCGAGACGCCGTTGCTGTCGTTTGCCTAGGCCGAGACGAAAGCTACGTTGAACGGCGTAAGAGTCGGAATCGGGCCCCTGTCTGCTATCCTCTACGAAGGGTTTTCACTCCCGTGCGGCCTCGCTTCGGCGCGGCGCCGGGGACTTGTAAGCGTATGTCTGGGCATTCCAAATGGTCGACTATCAAGCACAAGAAGGCGGCCACAGACGCGAAGCGCGGGAAGATATTCACGCGCCTGATCCGGGAGATCCAAGTCGCCGCTCGCGAGGGCGGGGCCGACGAAGACTCTAACCCGCGCCTGCGCACCGCGGTCGCCGCCGCCAAGGCGCAGTCGATGCCAAGCGACAACATCAAGCGCGCTGTCATGCGCGGCAGCGGGCAGCTCGAGGGCGAGACCTATTCGGAAGTGACCTTCGAGGGCTACGCTCCGGCGGGCGTGGCGGTCATGGTGGAGACGGTCACCGACAACCGCAACCGCACGGTGGCCGAACTGCGGCACATCTTCTCGAAGAACGGCGGCAACTTGGGCGAGAACGGCTGCGTATCGTGGATGTTTCACAAGCGCAGCGTGATCACGGTTTCCAAGGGGGACGCCGAAGAGGACGAACTGATGGACGTGGTGTTGATGGCCGGCGCCGACGACATGCGCGACGAGGGCGAGCACTGGGCGGTGGACTCGGCGCCGGAGGATCACAACACCGTGCTGGAGGCTATCCGGGCCGCCGGCATCGACCCGCTCTCGGAGGAAGTCTCCCGGGTGCCCGAGAACACGGTCAGGGTCGCGGGCAAGCAAGCGGGCAGCGTGATCCGCATGATCGAGAAGCTGGAAGACCAAGACGACGTCCAGAATGTCTTCTCCAACTTCGACATCGACGAAAGAGAGCTCGAGGCTCTTTCCGCGTGAGCGGCGGCCGCCGTGCTGATACTTGGCGTGGACTGCGGGTCGCGAGTGACGGGCTACGGCCTGATCGAGAGCATCGGCCGAGACACTCAGGCCGTCGACTACGGCACCATCCGGCTGCCCGAGCGGCTGGAGCTGCCCGAGCGGCTGTGCATGGTGGCGGGCGGGCTGAGGCAGGTCTTGGAGCGCTTTTCGCCGGACGAGGCGGCCGTTGAGGACGTGTTCACGCAGAAGAACGTCCGGAGCGCGCTGGTCTTGGCCCACGTTCGAGGTGCCGCGATGCTCAGCCTCGCGGAAGCGGGCCTGCCGGTTGCGAGCTACTCGCCAGCGACCGTCAAGAGCAGCGTGGTGGGCCATGGGAGCGCGGATAAGGAGCAGGTCCGGCAAATGGTGAGCGTATTGCTGGGCGTGCGCGAAACCATCAATCCCCTGGACGTGTCAGACGCCCTTGCCGTCGCGCTTTGCCACGCCAACCGGCGCGGTGCCCCCGGGACGGGAGCGTGAGTCAGTGCCGGGCAGGGCCCTAGCGGTTGGGTTGCTGGCGGTGTGCTCCGCCGTCGCGCAGGATGCGATCTACTTCGAGCGCGAGTTTCCGGGTTCCATCCCGGACCGTTTCGAGGTCAGGCTGACCGCCGACGGTGTCGCCACCTATTCCGAAGCCGGAGAAGACAGCGTTGATTACGAGGTCGGGCGGCAGGAAGCGGCTCCGCTGTTCGAGTGGGCCGCTGACCTGGACTACTTCGCCAGGTCGGTGGCCAGCAAGCGCAAGGTCGCATCGACCGGCCGCAAGCTGTTGCGGTACGAAACTGGCGGCCAGGTGCGCGGGGAAGCGGTCTTTGATTACACGGAACAGCCTGCCGCGCGCGAATTGGCCTCGTGGTTCGTGCGGCTGGCCGAGACACAGCAGCACTTGCAAACGCTAGAGCGGCTCTACCGCTTCGATCGCCTGGGCGTGGACCAAGCCCTGGTAAGCCTGCAATCGGCGTTCGAGCGCGATCGGATCGTGGCGCCCGGCCTGCTAGAGCCGGTCTTGAACAAGATCGCCGAACAGGAGCGCATCGTGCACGTCGCGCGGGCGCGCGCCAGGGGGATGCTGGAACGAATCCATGCCAGCGCCTCGAAATGACTCTATAGTGCTGATAACAAACAACTTACAGTAATCTACGCGGACTCGCCGACGATCCTGTCATAGATCGCTTCCAGCTCGCCGGGAGACGAATAGGCGATCTCGATCCTGCCCTTGCGGCCCCGGCCCCGGAGCCGCACCGGCGCCTGCAGGATCCGCTCTAGGTTCTCGATCGCCGCGGCGACGTTCGGGTCCAGCGCTTGCGGCTGCCGCCTCTTGGCGCCGCTGCGACGGCGCCGCACGTATTCCTCGACGGAGCGAACCGACATCTCGTTCTCGACGGCGCGGTTGGCCACGCTCTCGATCTCCTCGTCGCTGTCCAGTGCGAGCAGGGCGCGCGCGTGGCCCATCTGGAGCTTGCCCGCGCGCACCAGGCGAATGACAGCCAGCGGAAGCTTCAGCAGGCGCAGGTGGTTCGTGACAGACGTGCGGCTCATGCCCGTGCGCTCGGCGAGCTGGTCTTGGACCAGGTCCAGTTCCTTGAGCATCTGCTCCAATGCGAGCGCGATCTCTATCGGGTTGAGGTCCTCGCGCTGGATGTTCTCGACCAGCGTGGCCTCGAGCAGGCGGTCCGGCTCGATCTCGCGGACGATCGCGGGAACGGTCCGCAGGCCCGCGAGCCGGGCGGCCTTGAGGCGGCGCTCGCCGACGATCAGCGTGTAGCGGTTCTTGGCGGGCCGCACCAGCAGCGGCTGCAGGATGCCGTCGGCGCGGATCGACTCGGCTAGGCCCCGCAAGGCCTCCTCGTCGAAATCCGAGCGCGGCTGGACGGGGTTTGGATCGATCAGATCGACCGGGACCTGCGCCACCGCTTGGCCTGACGGGGCCCGCGGGGTCGCTGCGGCCGGCAGGATCGCGGACAGGCCTCTGCCGAGGGCGGGTCTCTTCTTTGGACTGGCGGGATAGTCGGTCATGGGTGTCTCCAAAGCCTCGTTAGCCATTCAGCGCCTTGCGCTTGGCGCGCTCTAGGATTTCGCGCGCCAGGGCCAGGTAGGCCGCCGCGCCCTTCGAGCGCATGTCGTACTGCAGCGCCGGCATGCCGTGGCTCGGGGCCTCGGCCAGCCGCACGTTGCGAGGGATCACGGTCTCGAGCAGCTGCGGCCCGAAGTGCGCCCGCAGCTCTTCCGCGACTTGGTGCGTAAGCGAGGTGCGGCCGTCGTACATGGTGAGGACCACCCCCTCGATCGCCAGCTCGGGATTGAGTTCGGCCCGGACCGAATCCATCGTCTGCAGCAGCGAGGAGATGCCCTCTAGCGCGAAATACTCGCAGTGCATGGGGATCAGTACCGAGTCCGCCGCCACCAGCGCGTTCAGGGTGAGCAGATCCAGCGCGGGCGGGCAGTCCAGCAGCACGAAGTCGTACTCGGCGTCGAAATCGTCCCGCACGCGCCGCAGGCGGGAGGCCGGATCCGGGACGGATGCCAGCTCGACGTTGGCTCCGGCAAGGTGGGGGCTGGCCGGAAGCACGTCCAGCCCCGCGAAGCCCGTCTTGCAAACCGCGGCCCGCGGCGCGCTCTCGCCCACGATCACGTCGTATAGCGTGGGCTGTTCCGGCGACGGCTCGACGCCAAGCCCGCTCGACGAGTTGCCCTGCGGGTCGCCGTCGATCAGCAGCAGCCGACAGTCGGCGGCCGCGAGGGAAGCCGCCAGGTTGATGGCCGTCGTGGTCTTGCCGACGCCACCCTTCTGGTTGGCGATTGCTATCCAGGCAGGCACTCGCCGTCGAGAAATCTAGCCTAGCAGATCGCGGGCGGCAGGCCGATGTTTCACGTGGAACATTCCGGGCCCTTCGATCGTTTCACGTGAAACATCCGACCGAGGGCCTTCGGCCCGGTGCCTGCCCGCTGTCCGGCGGCTAGCTCTGCGCCGTCCAGAGCCGCCGCTTGTCGCTCCAAGGCATGCGCCGGTCCATCCACGGGCCGAACGGCCCCTGGGGCGGGCGGTCCGTGCCGAGCACGGCTACGGCCGCCGTGCGGCCGGCCAAGGCGGGCAGGACGGTCGCCGCGGCGACCGCCCGGATCAGAGCCCAGTCCGCTTGCCCGCTCCAGTTCTCGATGCGGCATGCGCAAACGCGGACATTGGCCTGCGCGCGTGCGGCCATGCGCAAGAAACTGGCTTTCTTGCTCTTGGAGTCGACCAAGGTGACTGCCGTTTCAGGCCGCAAGACCGCGAACGGCATTCCGGGAAACCCTCCGCCGGAGCCGACGTCGACTGCCGAGGCCATGGCGGGCAGCTCGCGGTGCAGGAACGCCGCTTCCCCGAAGTGCCGCCGGGCTGCCTCCTGCGGATCGCTGACCGCTGTCAGGTTAATGCGCCGGTTCCACTTCTGCAAGAGCTCGAAGTGCGCGCGGAGAGCCGCCAGCTGCGCGGCATCTGGCGAGATTCCAAGCTCCCCGAGCACTTCGTCGAGGGATTCCTCGAACGTCATGCGCCCAGGTGCATGTCGAGGATCGAAATCGCGGCCGGTGTCACGCCCGGAATGCGGCCTGCCTGCCCCAGGGTCCTCGGGCGCACCCGCTCCATCTTCTCGACCACTTCGTTCGACAGGCCCGGCAGCCCGCGGTACTGGAACTGTTCGGGGATCCCGCGGGCCTCGGCCTTCTCCAGGCGGGCGATCTGCCGCCGCTGCTGCTCCAGGTAGCCCACGTACTTGAATTCGGTCTCGATCGCCTTCCAGTCAGCCCGGCGCAGCGACGCCCCCAGCTCCCCCGGGAACGCGCCGCGCAGGTCGTCGATGCCGACCTCGGGCCGCCGCAGCAACTGGCCGAGGCTGACGCGAGTGCCCGGTTGGGAGATCGTCTCGTAGAGCGGGCTTGACAGGCTCGGCTTGTGCTCGCTCAGGAAGCGCGCGACGGCGCCGCGCGCCGCGCAGGTCGATTCGTACCGGCTCCAGTGGCTGTCGCTGATCGTCCCGGCGGCGCGGGCCAGGGGCGTCAGCCTGCGATCGGCGTTGTCGATGCGCAGGTGAAGCCGGAATTCGGCCCTCGACGTGAACATTCGGTAGGGTTCGTCGGTCCCCTTGGTGACCAGGTCGTCGATCAGGATGCCGATGTAGGCGTCGGTGCGGCCGAGCACCAGCGGATCGCCCCCGCTCACGGCGCGGGCCGCGTTGATGCCGGCCAGCAAGCCTTGGCAGGCGGCTTCCTCGTACCCCGTCGTGCCGTTGATCTGGCCGGCCAGGTACAGGCCCCGGATTCGCTTGGTCTCCAGGCTGGCGCGCAGCTCGGTGGCGTCCACCGAGTCGTACTCGATCGCGTAGCCGGGCCGGATCATCTCCGCCCGCTCTAGGCCAGGCACCGATGCCACCATCTGTTCCTGGACGTCGATCGGCATGCTGGTGGACATTCCGTTGACGTAGACCTCGTTCGTATCGAGGCCCTCCGGCTCGAGGAATATCTGATGTCGGTGCCGGTCCGGGAACTTGACGATCTTGTCCTCGATCGACGGGCAGTAGCGCGGCCCTACGCCCTCGATCTGGCCACTATAGAGCGGCGACCGCCGCAGGCTGTCTTGCAGGACTTGGTGGGTCCCTTCATTGGTATAGGCGACGTGGCACTGGATCTGCTCGCGCTCGATCGAGTCGGTGCGGAACGAGAACGGGGTCGGCACCGCATCGCCCGGCTGGGGCTCGAAGGCATCCCAGTCAATCGTCCGGCCATCTAGCCGGGGAGGCGTGCCCGTCTTCAGCCGACAGCACCTAAACCCTTGATTACGGAAGACTTCTCCCAGCATTACAGATGCTGGCTCGCCGCTTCGCCCGGCTGGATAGGTGCGTTCGCCGATATGCACCAGGCCATTGAGGAAGGTCCCGGTCGTGATGATCACGGCTCCGGCCGCGATCGAGCGGCCGTCGCGCAGCTCGACGCCGCGAATCCGCCCGCTCTCGGTCAGCAGCCCGACTGCCTCGGCCTGCTTGATGTCCAGGTTAGGCTCGTTCTCGAGCAGCTGCCGCATGTGAACGCGGTAGAGCTTCTTGTCGCACTGCGCTCGCGGCGACCAGACCGCGGGCCCGCGGCTGGTGTTGAGCAGTCGGAATTGGATGCCGACCTCGTCGGTGACCTGCCCCATCACGCCGCCCAGCGCGTCGATCTCGCGCACCAGGTGACCCTTGGCGATCCCGCCCACGGCCGGGTTGCACGACATCTGCGCGATCAGGTCTAGATTCAGGGTGACCAGTGCCACCCGCGCGCCGATCCGGGCGGCCGCGACGGACGCCTCGCAGCCGGCGTGACCGGCCCCGATCACGATCACGTCGTAGCGGTCCGAACCTGCTTGACCCCCCGGCACGGCACCGCCTCCCGTCCTGTTATTCTAGGCCCTTGCGTCCGGGTTGCGGGCCGGGCGGCGTGGAGTCCCCGATGAAGATCCTTGTTGTTGGCGGCGGCGGCCGCGAGCACGCCATGGCCTGGCGCGCCTCCCAAGATCCCGGCGTGGAGCGCGTCTATGGTGTTCCCGGCAATGCGGGAATGGCCGCAGATATTGGTTGCCTGCCCGGCAATATACTGGATCCGAAAGAAATGGCTTCGCTGGCCGAGTATCTCGGCGCGGACTGCACGGTTGTCGGCCCCGAAGCGCCGTTGGTCGCGGGCATCGTGGACGAGTTCGACAGCCGGGGGCTTGGCATCGTCGGTCCGACGCGGGAGGCGGCGCAGTTGGAGGGGAGCAAGGCGTTCGCCAAGGACTTCCTCGTGGAATGCGGCCTGCCTACTGCAAAGTCCGTTCTGCTCGATGACGTGCGCGCCGTGGACGCCGCCGTGGGACAGTTCGGCTACCCGGTGGCATTGAAGGCCGACGGGCTGGCCGCCGGCAAGGGTGTCATCATCGTCGAGGACGAGGCGCAGGCTCGCGCCACAGCGCGCGAAATGCTCGCCGGAAATGTCGTTGGCGAAGCCGGGAGGCGCGTGTTAGTCGAACAGTTTCTCAGCGGCGAAGAGGTTAGTTTCATGGTGCTGAGCGATGGCAAGGCGTTCTGCGCGCTGCCCGCGACGCAGGACCACAAGCGCGCGCTGGAAGGAGACCGGGGCCCGAACACCGGCGGCATGGGCGCGTACTGCGACGACTCGATCATCACCGCCGCGATGCGGGACCGCATCGTGGACACCATCGTCGAGCCCGCTCTGGCGGGCATGCGCCGGCGCGGCACGCCGTTCAAGGGCTTCCTCTACTGCGGCCTGATGCTCACCGAGGACGGCCCGCAGGTGTTGGAGTTCAACGTCCGCTTGGGCGATCCGGAGACACAGCCGCTGCTGTATCGCCTGGAGGGTGGCTTCGCGGAACTGCTGGCGAGCGCCGCGAGGGGCGCTCTGGACCCGTCTCTTGTGCAGGCGGGCGCGAGTCCGACAGCCTGCGTTGTGATGGCCTCGGAGGGGTATCCGGGCAGCTATCCGAAGGGCCGTCCTATCACGGGCCTGGCCACCGCCGAGCAGCTGGGTGCGAAGGTGTTTCACGCCGGCACCGCGCTGGCCGGAGGCGCGCCGGCGACCTCCGGCGGGCGCGTGCTGGGCGTCACGGCCAGGGGGGAGGGCCTCGAGGCGGCGCTGTCGCTGACATACGAGGCCGTGGGGGCGATCCACTTCGAGGGAGCCCAGTATCGCCGCGACATAGGCCGATGGGGCTTGGAGCGAGTCGCGGCCCGGAGCTAGGAGCGAATAGCAGCATGCGCATCGGATTGGTCGGCACGGGGGCGATCTCCCACAAACACGCCGAGAGCTACAGCGCGATCGGCTACGACTTGGTGGCCTGCTCGAACCGGGGCAGGCACAAGGGCGAGCAGTTCGCGTCGCAGTACGGCTGCGACTACGTGCCGGATTACTCCGGCCTCTGCGCCCGCGACGACATCGACATCGTCGATGTCTGCACGTTCCCGGACTCGCACGTCGAGATCTGCCGCAGCGCCGCGGCGAACGGCAAGCATGTCTTGCTGCAGAAGCCCATGGCGCTCACGTTGGACGACTGCCGCACGATGATCGGGCTGTGCGCCGATGCCGGCGTGCGACTCGGCGTGGTCAGCCAGCACCGCTTCGACGAGAGCTCGATCTTCCTCAAGCGCGCCATCGGAGAAGGGCGCCTCGGGCGGATCCTGCAAGTAGACGGCTACGTCAAGTGGCACCGGCCGCAGAGCTACTACGATCGGCCGGGCAAGGGCACCTGGGCGGTGGAAGGGGGTGGCGCCCTGATCAACCAGGGCATCCACACGGCGGACGTGATGCAGTACCTGGGCGGGCCGGTCAAGTGCGCCTTCGCGCACTGGCAGCTCGGCGCGACGCACGCGATGGAGGCGGAGGATCTGGTCAACGCCGTGCTGGTCTACGAAAGCGGCGCCGGCGGGGTGCTGCAGGCGGCGACCGCGGCTTGGCCGGGCTATCCGGAGCGGATCGAGATCCATGGCTCGAAGGGCACGGCGATCATCACCGGCGACCAGCTCACTGCGTGGGACGTTGATGGCGACAGCGGGGAGGACGCGCCCCTGGCCAGCGGCGTCGATTCCGGCGCGGCCGATCCGATGGCGATTTCGATCGCGAACCTTCAGCGGCAATTCCAGGACTTCGGCCGTGCGGTGCGCGAGGGCAGCGCGCCGCTTGTCGATGGCGCCGAGGGCCTCTCGGCGCTGCGCTTCGTGCTCGGGGTGTACGAATCGGCCCGCGACGGCCACCCGGTCGACTTGGCGTAGCGCGGGCCGGCGGGCAAGGCCCGTAACCTATAATCGGGGGGTAGGCGGCCAGCCAGTCGGCTTGCCGGAGGAGCCGCCCGGCGCGCTGCTCCGGGCTACCCGCCGCCTTGACGGGTACCGATGCGCCTCAGCGTTATCGAAAAGATCGAAGACGAGATCCGCACGATCGAGGCGGAACTTCTCGACAAGCTGCCCAAGGAAATCCAGAAAGCCCGCGAACTGGGCGACCTCAGCGAGAACGCCGAGTACGCCTCAGCCAAGGAGCGCCAGCGCCTGCTCAATGCGCGCTTGGCGCAGCTGGTCCAGCGCCTGGCCAAGCTGCGGCTGATCGACATGTCGAAGATCCCCAAGGATGCCGTGGGCCTGGGCTCTACGGTCGTCCTCTATGACGTCGATGAAGACCGGGAGATCACGTACGAACTGGTGACTTCGGAAGAGTCCGACGTCGCTGCGGGCAAGATCTCGACCAGCTCGCCGATCGGCCGGTCCCTCATCGGCAAGCGAGAGGGGGACAGCGCCACCGCGCAGACTCCCCGGGGCAGCAAGGAGTTCGAGGTGGTCAGCATGCAGACCATCTACAGCAAGGGCGGCGGCGCGCGGGGCTAGGCATGTCGTTCACGGGGACCATCGGCAGCGGCTTCGGCAAGGTGCTCTCCGCCTTGGTGCGCTGGCTCACGCTCAGCGGCATCCATCCGAACGTGCTGACCTTGATCGGCTTGGTTGTCAACGGCGTCGCCGCCTGGATCCTGGCCCGCGGAGAGTTCCTCTACGGCGGCCTGATCATCCTGTCGGCAGCGGTATTCGACCTGACGGACGGCGCGGTCGCGCGCAGCGCGAACAAGGTCACGCGCTTCGGCGCGTTCCTGGATTCGGTCATGGACCGCTATTCCGACCTGATCCTGCTGACGGGCCTGCTCGTCCACTATGCCCGCATCGAACGTTTCAGCTACATCGTCCTGACGGCGGTCGTGATGACCGGAACGGTGCTGGTGAGCTACAGCCGGGCGCGGGCCGAGAACTTGATTCCGAAGTGCAAGGTTGGATTCATGGAACGGCCCGAGCGGATCGTGCTCCTCATCATCGGCGCCCTGTTCGACCGCATGGCGCCCGTGCTGTGGGTGATGGCGGTGCTCTCCAACCTGACGGTGGTCCATCGCATCGTGCACACCTGGAAGGAGAGCCGCAAGCTGGCGGAGGTCGAGGTCTCGGACCCGGTCGCAGCCGCCGACGCGGGCACGTCGGGCCAGGCGGAACTGCAAGAGGGCTATCGCTCGGTCTAGCCGCGGCCGGGCTGTCCGGCCTCCAGGTGGCGGTTCAGGCAGAACGCCGCGCTGATCAGGCCGAGGTGCGTGAACGCCTGGGGGAAGTTGCCCAGCGCCTGGCCGCTGGAACCGATCTGCTCGGCGAAGAGGCCGAGCGGGTTGGCGTAGGTCAGCATCTTCTCGAAGATCAGCCGCGCCTCGTCGACGCGGCCCGCTCGCGTGAGCGATTCCACCAGCCAGAACGTACACACGCTGAAGGTGCCCTCGGTGCCCTGCAGGCCGTCGCCCGCCCCCCTGCCGATCTCGTAGCGATAGACCAGCGAGTCGGAGACCAGTTCATCCATCGTGCGGTCCAGGGTCGACAGCATGCGCGGGTCGGTGGGCGACACGAAGCGCACCAGTGGCATCAGCAGGTTGCTGGCGTCCAGGGCGTCCGCGCCGTAGTACTGCACGAAGGCCTGCCGCTCGCGGCTCCATCCGTAGCGCATGATCGACTCGTAGATGCGGTCCCTGGCGCTGCGCAGCCACTCCCGGTTGTTGGGCAAGCCGCGCTTGAGCGCGAGCCGCAACCCTCTGTCGAGCGCGACCCAGCACTGCATCTTCGAGTAGACGAATTGGCGCTGGCCGCCGCGCACCTCCCAGATGCCCTCGTCAGGAGTCTCCCAGTGGCGGGCGACCCAGCGGAGCATCATGCGGATCTTGACCCAGAGATCGTAGGAGACTTGCGTGACGTACTTGTCGTACAGGTAGACCGAATCGAGCAGTTCGCCATAGATGTCCAGCTGCAGCTGCTGGGCCGCGCCGTTGCCGATCCGGACAGGCCCGGAGCCGCGATAGCCCTCTAGGTGCGGCAGCTCGATTTCGGGGATCTCCGGGCTGCCGTCGATGCGATACATGATCTGCAGCGGGCCAGTCGGCGCGTCGTGCTCCCGAACGCGCGCCTCCAGCCAGCCCATGAAGTTCGCGGCCTCGTCGGTATACCCCAGGCGCAGGAACGCGTAGATCGTGAAAGCGGCGTCGCGAATCCAGGTGTAGCGGTAGTCCCAGTTGCGCTCGCCGCCGACTTCCTCGGGCAGGCTGCAGGTCGCCGCGGCCACGATCGCGCCCGTCGGCTCGAACGTCAGCAGCTTGAGGGCGAGCGCGCTGCGCTCCACCATCTCGCGCCAGCGGCCCTCGTAGCGTCCCTTGTTCAGCCATGTCCTCCAGTACTGGGTGGTGCGCTCCAAGGCCGCCTGCCCGTCCGCCGGCGCTTGGATCAGCCGCCGTCCCTCCCCGGCCCCGCCCTGCCGGAACACGAACACGACCTGCTCCCCCGGCTCCAGCACGAACTCGGCCTCGACCCCCTTGGCTTTCTGCTGCAGCGGGATCGGGCTCAAGAGCGCGAAATCTGCCCCCGCCGCGCTGAACACAGCCCCTTCCGGCACGATCTCAGTGCGGTGCTTGGCCCGGGCGTAGTCGTAGGCAGGCTCGCACTGGAGCCGGCACGGCAGCATGCCGCGCACGGAGTGGACGATCCGGACGATTTCGTGCTGCTGGTTGTTGCCATGCTCGCTGATCGGCATGAAATCGATCACCTCGCCCACTCCCTCCTTGCTCAGGAAGCGCGTGATCAGAATGTTCGTCTCGGGCAGGTAGAGCTGGCGGTGGGAGCTGTCGTGCTCGACGGCGATCTTGAAGGAGCCGCCCTTCTTGTCGTCGAGGATGGCCCCGAATACGCTCGGAGAATCGAAATGCGGCAGGCAGCACCAATCGATCGCACCGTCGTTAGCCACCAGCGCCACCGAGCGCAGGTCGCCAATGACTCCATAGGATTCAATGGGCTTGTAGGGCATGGGCTCCCGCGGTTCGACGCAGGGTATCGCAGTCTACCCGCCGCCCGCGCCAACTGTCAATTCAGTTGGCGCGCGCAGCAGGAGAAGTACAAGCCGCTTGCGGAACGGTCCCGCCACCCCTGTGCTAGACTCCGAATTTCGGGAGCGCGCAGATCCTGCCAGCTCCGCCCTTGCGGGCTTTCGGACCTATGTTGCTGACGCTTGAGAACCGCCTTCAGGCGGCACTGTCGGCCTATATCTTGGATCGCTACGGCGCGCAGGTCGAGGTGGTGACCGAGCTGCCTCGCCAGCCGGAGCACGGAGATCTCGCCACTCCGGTCTGCTTCAGCCTTGCCAAGACCTTGCGCAGGGCGCCGCGTCAGATTGCTGCCGAGCTGGTCGCCGAGCTCCCGCCGGTCGAGGGCATCCGCTCGCTCGAGGCGGCGGGCGCCGGTTACGTCAACGCGCGCTTCGACCGGGCCGCCTATGCCTCGGCCGTGCTGGCGGGGCCCGAGGCCGTATCGGCGCAAGCGGCAAAGGTGATCGTCGAGCACACGAACATCAACCCCAACAAGGCGGCGCACATCGGCCATCTCCGCAACGCCGCGCTCGGCGACACCCTGGTGCGCTTGCTGCGCTCGCTCGGCCGGACTGTCGAGGTGCAGAACTACATCGACAACACCGGCGTGCAGGTGGCTGACGTGGTGGCCGCATTTCACTACCTTCGGAAGCAGGGCGCGGATGCCGTGCGCGCTCTGGCGGCCGATCCCGGCACCCGCTTCGACCATCTCTGCTGGGACCTGTACGCCGAGATCTCGCGGCTGTTCGCGGCCAAGGACCGGCAGGCCATCTCTTGGCGCGCCGAGACCCTGCACGCCTTGGAATCCGGCGAGGGCGAGATCGCCGAACTCGGGGCGGTGGTCGCGGATGCGATCGTGGCCTGCCACCTAGCCACGATGAGGCGCATCGGCGTCGCCTACGATGTCCTGCCGCGCGAGAGCGAGATCCTCAAGCTGCGCTTTTGGTCGGCGGCGTTCGAACTGCTCAAGCAGCGGGGCGCGATCCACTTGGAGAAGGCAGGCAAGAACGCCGGCTGCTGGGTCATGCCGGCCGCGGCGTTCGGCGGGTCTGGAGACGCCGCGCAGGGCGAGGCCGCCGACAGCGACGAGGAAGCGCCGGACGCGGACAAGGTGATCGTGCGCTCGGACGGCACCGTCACCTACGTCGGCAAGGACATTGCCTACCAGCTGTGGAAGTTCGGGCTGCTCGCGGGCAAGGACTTCGGATACAGGCCGGCACAGGCCCCGGCGGCGGCAGGCGCTTGGGTGACGGTAGCCGCTGGCGGATCGACCGATGCTCCCGCGTTTGGCGGCGCGGACGAGGTTTACAACGTCATCGACGTCCGGCAGTCGTACCTGCAAGACGTGGTGCGGGCGGCGCTGGAGGCGCTCGGGTTCGAACGGCAGGCGCGGGCCAGCATCCACTTCGCCTACGAGATGGTGGCCCTGTCTCCGCGCTGCTGCGCGCAGCTCGGCATCGAACTCAGCGAGACGGACCGGACCAAGCCGTACGTCGAGGTGTCCGGCCGCAAGGGGCTGGGCGTCAAGGCGGACGACTTGCTGGACCTGCTGGTCGACACCGCCTTCGACGAAGTGCGCAGCCGCCACTCCGAGCTGGGCGAGGCGGAATGCCGCGAGATTGCCGGGCAGATCGCGGTCGGGGCGCTGCGGTACTTCATGCTGCGGGTGACCCGCAACACCGTCATCGCATTCGACTTCCAAGAAGCGCTGGCGTTCGAAGGCGAGACCGGCCCGTACTTGCAATACGCAGCGGTCCGGGCCGGGAACATCCTGCGCAAGCACGCCGCGGCCTCCGGTGGCGAGACCGAGGGCGGAGACCTGCCGCCGCCCGACAGCCTGCAGCGGCACTTGGAGGACGAGAGCCTGTGGCAGATCGTGCTGAAGATGTCGATGTCGCGCTGGGCCGCCGCCCGCGCGGCCGAGTCCGGCGAGCCTGCGCAGCTAGCCCGCAACGCCTTTCAGGCGGCCCAGGCGTTCAGCAACTTCTATCACCACACGCACATCCTCAACGAGGGGGATCCGGAGCGCAAGGCGGTACTGTTGGCAATCGTGCGCCTGGCGCACCGCGAACTGGCAGATCTGATGTCCGTGATGGGCATGCCGGTGCCGACGAGGATGTAGATCCGCGCGAGATCCGCGCGCACCGCGTGAACGCGCCTAGCGCGTGCTAGATTCAGTCCATGCGGACCCGCGCCATCGTCGATCTCGGCGCGATCTGCAAGAACTACGAACATCTGAAGCGGATCGTCGGCGAGCCGACGATCCTGATGTGCGTGGTGAAGGCCGACGCCTACGGGCACGGGGCGGTCCCGGTGAGCCGCGCCTTGGCCGGGGCGGGCGCGCGTCATTTCGCCGTCGCCACGCTCGAGGAAGCGGTTCAGTTGAGGACGGCGGGGCTGGCCGGGACCTTGGGCGTGCTGAGCGGCTTCGAGCCGGGAGAGGAGCGAGAGGCGGCGGCGCGCGGAATCTACCCGATGGTCAGCTCCGAAGAGCAGCTGGAGCGCTGGAACGAAACAGCCCAGCGTTCCGGACGCAGGCTGCCGTGCCAGCTGATGCTCAACACTGGCCTGAACCGGCTCGGCCTGGACTTCGCTCCCGGCAACGGCTCCGGGACACCGGCGCTGCTCGAGAAGCTGCGCGAGTGCGGTGCCCTGGACGTGGAGGGTGTGGGCACGCACTACGCGTCGCCCGAGAATCTCGACTCCGACCAGACCGAGCGCCAGAACGAGTTGTTCCAGAGGCAGCTGCGAGCGCTGCGGGAGGCCGGAGTGCAGCCGCGCTACGTGCATTCGTGCTCCAGCGCCGCAATCATCCATCGGGCCGGGAACGCCTGGTTGCGGCAGAGCTGCACCATGGCGCGGCCGGGGCTTTCGCTGTACGGCTACGTGCTGAAGGCAGTGGGTCGCGGCGCGGGCAAGGCCACCGGCTTGCTGCCCGCCCTCGAGTGGCGCGCCCGACTCGCCGCCGTGCACGACTTGCCGCAAGGCACGGCCGTGGGCTACGCGGCATCGTTCGTCGCGCCCCGTCCGATGCGCGTCGGAGTCCTGTCGGTCGGCTTTGCAGACGGGCTGGACAGGCGCCTGTCGAATCGCGGGGCGGTATTGCTCGGAGGTGCGCGCTGTCCCATCGTCGGCGCCATCAGCATGGACCTGACGATCATCGACCTCAGCGCCGCGATGTCGGCGCAGGTGGGAGACGAGGCCGTGCTGCTGGGAGCCGCACCGCTGGACGCCGGCACCGTCGCGGAGCAGATCGGCGCCGTGCCCTACGAGCTGCTGTGCCGCATCACGCAGCGGGTGCCGCGCGAATATGCCGGCGCTGCTAGCGGCCGATAACCAGGCCGACCGCGTTGCTTGGCTGCCCGTCCGCCTCGATCACCAGCTGTGCCTCGCCCGGCGTTGCAGTCGCAGGAATCGCAAGCTCCACTAGGTACATGCCGACATAGCCCGGGGCGAGTTGCATCGAGGCGACCTTTGCCGGAACGCCTCCCAGCAGTGCCTGCACCTTGGCGACGGGACGGGGGGCGACACTGTTGGGGGAGGGCATGCCGGCGGGCCACGGCGGATGGACCGCGCCCAGTCCGGCCATCATGATCAGCACGTTGCCGCCCGCCTTGGCCGGACGGTGCCAGCCGACCAGCGCCCCGGTCGAGGCGTCCAGGATCAGCGGCTCGCCGTCCACGATAAACACCGCGGGCGAAACTTGGGCGAGCGGGAGGTCGAGCACGTGGCTTGTGTCCCCCGCTTCGAGCTGCAGGCGCAGCGAGTCGCCCTTCACCGCGAAGGGCACTTGCAGCTGTGTCCGTCCCCGGGCCGCTTCGAGAATCGGCGCGGGCCTGCCAGCGGCCCGGGCGCTCAAGGCCTCGGTTCCGAAGATGGTGAGCAGGCCGCCGGGTGCTGCCGGCCGGCCCGCCAAGTCGGCCGAGCTCAGCGCCCGCAGCGCCTGGTCCAGTCGCGGAGCGTTGGCCCAATAGACGCCAAAGCCCGGCACGGTCGCGTACAAGCGGCCGCGGCTCGGCTCGATCGCCAGGTCGTCCACGGATCCCCCGGGCAGGTCTCCGGTAATCGCGGACCACGAGCCCGCGGGTCCCGGCTGCGCCAGGTCTACGTTCGCGAAGTAGATCCCGAGCGGCCCCGCGACATAGACAGCGGAGGCCTCGGGATGGCCTTGCACCGCGGACCAGCTCGAATCCGGCAGGTCCGAGGTGATATCAAACCACGATCTGCCCCCGTTGGTGGAGCGCAGGATCCGGCCGCCTACCGTGGCCAGCGCGGCAGCCTGCGGTCCTAGGCCGGTCCACAGGCTCGTCAAGGCGGCTCCCCACGGGTCGGACCAGACCCGCTCCCAGTTCCCGCCATCGGGCGAGAACCATATGTTGCCGTTCGAAGTGCCTGCCCAGAGGCCGTTGCCAGCGGCGAACGCGCTGATCGCGTGGCCGGCGCAGCCCGTCTCGGAAGCGCAGCCGGTCAGGCTAGGCGAGACCGGCTTGCCGTCGCGCCAGACGCGGTGCGAGACCGCGTAGCCTGCAGGCAGGAAACTCGCCGTGATTGACGGATCGGTTCTTTCCGCCAGGGGAATGCCGCTCTCGGCGGACTGCGAGCCGCTGGTGGCGCGCCAAGTACGGCCCGCGGCCGTGCGAATCAGCTCCAGCATCCCCAGTCGCGGTGCCACGAGCGAGGGTGCCGCGGCCGCGCTGGTGGCGAGGAAGCGCGCGGCCGGGAAATTGGGCAGCCTTGCGTTGAGGCTGCTCCAGGTCACGCCGGCGTCGTGGGATTTCCACAGGCCCATCGAGTTGCCGACGACGATTACGTCCGCATCTGTCGGGGAGATCGCCAGCGCGGACTGCCAGCGTCCTATCAGCGAGTTTCCGCCGATGGCGGTCAGGTTGGTCCACTCGCCGCCGCCATCGTCAGAGCGGTACAGGTGCTCCCCGAGAGCGTAGGCCACTCCGGCTCTGTAGGGATTGCGCACCAAGGTGGCGGACCCGCCGGCTTGGCGGGCGCTTTCCAAGGCGGCCCGGAAGTCCGCCGCGGCGCTGTCGGCACGCTCCCAGCTCAGGCCGAGGTCGGTGCTCGCCCATATTCCGCCGCCTTGGAGCGAAGCGTACAGGGTGCGGCCGTTGGCCGAGAACCATACGTCTTGCACGGATCCGCCGGCCGGGCCGGCCAGCCCGGCCGCAACACCGGAGCCGCCCAAACGCCGCCAGCTGAGGCTTTCAGCCGCAGCGGTGCTGGCGAGCGCGAGCGCTGCGAGCGCACAAAGTACGCACGACCGGATTTTGCGACGGCCTAGCATGACGCGGGTATTCCCGGCGGGCTCAAACCCTTCCTTAAGCCTAGCCCATCCCTCCAAGCCTCGAGAGTCAGTACAATGAGCACCGGTTGCTTAATGATGCCAGGATGGGGCGGACGAATCGGGAGCGTTGTTGGCTTCGTAATAGCCTGCGGCGTAGTGTCATTCGTGTTCGGAAGCGGGCGAATCGAAGGTTGGGCCGACTGGCTGGGAGTGCTATCAGTTACTGTGGTGTTCAAGTGGCTGGTATGGCCTCGGTGCCTCGGGTTTGGCTGGCCTTGGCCGGACCGCGGGGATCCCATGGTGCATGGCTGGAGTGCGTCCGGGCTTCCGTGGCTTCGCGGGCTTGGGCGATTCCCACGACGCTAATTTTGGGCTAGCCCAGTCACGGGCGAGGCTGCCTTCCAAGGAACTTGGTAACTCGAAATACAGGCACGAAACCACTCTCAGCAGAGGCGAAACCGCCCGAATCGGGGCAAAGCACTGGCCCCAGGCATCAGAAATGAGACAGTATGCGGAACCCAACCACGTAAAAGTCGATCTATATCAATGAGCAGCCACCATTTAACCGAGTTCTGACCCGGTAGCTCTCGAACGCCTACATCGGTGGCAGCCGAAGTATATCGGTATGATGTTCTTCCTGAAGGGCTACTGTCGTGAGCGTCACTACCGCCACCCTCACCTTAGCAGTGGTTGTCTTCATGACTCTGAGTTGCACAAGCTCGAATACCTCGAATACAGAGCCGCGTATCCCTCCGAGTGCGAGAGAACTGCTAGCCCTGCAAGAAGAGCTTCACACATTCAAGGACGATCCTGAATTCCACAAGTTCGGATTCGGAGCGTGCTGTCGTTTTCACGACTGGCTGACAAGAGTCAGGGCTCTTGGTGGGAACGAGGACCTAGATATTTGGTTGTGGGATCATGACTTGTGGATAGATACTGACTCACTCATGAGACTGGGCCTCGAATACATGTGGAGTGAGGGGCGCTCAACTTCTGCCACCTCAATAATCGAGGCTAATTTTGAAGAAGTACGAGATGCGTTAGGTCTCTCGAACGAGTAGAGGGCCAGCGGCATCAGTGGGGAATACCGCCTCACGCGACGCTGCTACGTGATCTGCTTGACTCACCACGAGAGCACTTGGTGGAGTTCGTCAAGGTGGCGCTACCGGCTTCGGCCCTTGTCTGACGAATGACAGGTTGAGACCGCCTTCGCGGCTGGTCCGAGACACGGTCTCATACAATCGCCAAGGAATTCAATTGTCGTCAGACTAACCCGTGCTGGGAAGCGCATGTGGGTTCCGGAAATTCTGGCCTCTGATTTCCGGAAATTCTTTGCGCCAGGGCAAGCCCTGGCAAGGAGGAAGCGATGAGCTGAAACCTTGCACCGCGAGCCAGCAGGTTCGACACCTGTCCGGCAAAGGCGCAGCCCGC
>JAJEHF010000163.1 GCA_022823865.1 Bryobacterales bacterium | reverse complement strand
GTTTCGATGAGTTCGTAAGCGCCCGTCGGCCGGCCTCTCGCCCAAAGCAGCTCGAGGACACGCCTCCGCAGCTCGGTCATCCGTTCGCCGCGCCCCTCGCAAATCGATACCGCCAGCGCGACCCGCTCGCGCGGCGAGTGCCGCCCGCGGCAATCCGGATCGGTGCGGGGGCGCGGTCGGGTCGCCTGTGTCGCCTTGCGGGGCATGAAAGAAACGTTATAACATTGTTCTCCGTTTCGCAACCGAGCCGCTTTCCGGGGCGGCCCGAGGAGAGGAACGCCGCCTTCCGGCCCTTGCGCGGGCGCCACACCGACCGGTGTCCCGCTCTGATCTTATCCCTAGTAGTCGTTGGCAAAGTCGCCCAGGTAAAGCGTCTGGACGTCCTCGGTCGCTGAAATGGCTTCCCGGACTCGCGGATCCATCAGATCCAGAACCCGCAGAGCGCCATTCTGCACTCGCGCCACCGATTCGATACGATGAAACAACTCGCCGTGCGTGGCAGCGAACTCGGCAAGTCCGCACAGCTTCGTCAGCGCGTCAGCGAGGTGGGGGCCGTGCGGATCGATGATCGAGACTTCTATGTTCGGGCCGTCGCGGTGAAAGAAGATGAAGTCGGGACACATCCGGCGCCAGTGCCCCTGAGCGTTTCGGTAGGCGACCGCGAGAGCATCCCCGGACGGGCGTGAAGGGTTCCGATACCATGCTTGGAACCCGGAACGGCCCATCTCCCGGTCGAGAACCTCAATCTCCCACTGGTTCAGCGAGCCGATCGGAAAGTCGCCGTTGCTATCGGACATAAGGTGTCCAACGCGCGTCTCCAGCTTGTTGCCTTCAGCGTCCCTGGTTTCCTCGGCACGGATGCGGGGCCGCTTGATCTCCGTCACTTGGCACTCGGGGGACATGCCCCTGATCTCGTCGTAGACGGTGCGTCGGCCGTCTGACAGCCCCTTGATGGCAACCCGGAATTCCCCGAACCACTTCTTGCCAAGCCCGTCCGCTTCCCGGTCCAGTTCGTCCGACACGCCGTCCACCTGAGCCAAAGCGGCTACCATGACATGGGCCTCGAACAATCCATCGTCAGCCTCCACCTCACTCGCCAGGTGGTCGGCATACTTTCGTGCAAGATCGGCCGTAAGTGTGCGACAGGCGGACTTGAAGTCCGCATCGACAGATTGCTCGTCCGCCGCTTCCACAAACGACTGGCGCTCGCGAACTTCTCCCCCGACGATCCGCACCACGAGCGTCTCGCCCTCGACCTCGAGAATCCCCTTGCTGGTGGCTGCCACTCTTTCCCTGTGCTGAGCCATCAGGCCGTCGAGCCTGGCGAACAGCTGCCCGTAGGCGTCCTTGCGCGCCTCCGCCTTCAGGCCGTCTCGCGACAGCGCTTGGGCGAGCGCCAGCAATCTCCGCACCGGACGCGAAACCTTGCGTGGCAGCGTCTGCGACGGTAACGCGTCGAACGCCTCCCACACCGCTTCGGGCACCGCCGGATTGACGTCCATGTCAACCGGCGCAAGAAGGACGCGCCGACCGCCCCCGCCCCCGGTGCCGTCCTCGTCGTACTCCCGGTCGCTGAGCATGGTCCTCGCTACCTTTGCGGCGGTATCCCGATCGAAGTGCGGCAGCACGCACTCCACGGAATTCAGCAAATCGTTGCCTGGCACCCGTCGGGCCAGCGGCGTGCGGACCATCCGCCCGAGAAGCTGGGTGATGTGGGTATTGTCCCGGGCTGGACGAAATGACACCAGTACCTCTGCACGAGGACAATCCCAACCCGTTGAGATTGCGTCCTTGGCGAACAGGACACGGATATGCGTACGCTCCTGCACCGTCTCGGGTCCTACGTGCGGGACCGTGAACCCTCCGACCTCCAACGGCGCATGATCGCCGAACACATGGGCAATCGCGTCTGGGTCAAGCTCCGGCCATGCCTCCCGGATCGTGGTCAGCGCCGACAGAAGGAGATCATCGCTCGGCTTGTTCGGCACCTGCACGACCAGGAGCGGAATGACCGCCTCTGCATCTTCCCGCTCCCCATAGGCGCGCCACAGCTCGGTGGCTTCCTTCGCCTTCCTGGTCGCCCGAGCAAGCAGGACAGTGTCGAACCGGCCGGTTTCGGCAGGAAACTCGAGCCGGATGTCGTCCTTGAGCAAACCCGACTCCTGCACGCGCGTCGGGTCCACCACCACTGAAGGGTAGTTGGTGCGGTTCTCTGCCTCGGCCATGGCTTGGTTGAAGCGTTCGACCGTGGCGGAGATCCCCCACACGATCGGCACCGGTGGCACGTCGTTGGCGCCATTCACGAGCCGCTGCACGATCGTGGCCTTCTCCGCCCGATCCCCCTTGCTCGGCGGCTTCATTCCCCGGTGGGCCTCGTCGAGGATGAGGTACAGGGTAAGCCCTTCGTCGGCGATCGTGTTCGCCAGCGTCGTCCACATGGTGAACGCCCGGGCATCCGGCATCGGCAGGCGGGGCAATGTCGTCTCTTGCGACTCTTCGAGCGAGCCCCTTACCAGAAGCGAATTCTTCCCGAGCTTCTGGGCGTTGAGGAAATAGACCTTGCCGGCTTCGAGCTTTTCCTGGTTGAACGTATTCCCGATCACCTCGAGGCGGGAATGGGCTATGCGGTCCGCAGCGTCCAGAAGACGGAACCGCGTCTGCTCGTTGAGCGACGGGTCGTCGGTGAACCACAGCACCACTGCGCCCGTATCGGCCTCGAACTCGTAGTCCGGATTGCCGTAGAACAGCGCCTCGATCACCGCTGCCGCCATCACGGTCTTGCCTGCGCCGGTGGTCGCCGTCAGCGAGAACGCGACCGGCGACTTCCATCTGTGCCAGTCCTCCCTGCCCCGGGCGAGGTGGCCTAGCACGTCGGCGACGGCATCGTCCTGATAATCCTTCAGCGTGTACAGCACGACTATGACCGCCCTGGATTGATCGTGAAGTTGCTGAGGTACGACTCGTAAAGCCGCACCGCCTCCACCCGTGCGGGCAACTCGCCGCCCACCATCTGGAACCCCCGGTCGTCGTCGGTGACGACGAACGCGAACTGCACCGACGCGGCCTCGCCGACGGCGGAGAGGAACTCCTTCGAGGCGTCCAAATCGAACAGCACGGCATACGTGTCCGCGACGTCGAAGTCTTGCTTCGCTTTCTCGATCCGCCGGCCCCGGGACCCGGCCCGGAGCCACAGCAACGGCGCGATGGCCTCGAACGACCGGTTGTGCGCCACAGGCCGCGGCGCCTCGTACGTCATCTTGAAAAACTCCAGGTTCTGAGCGAACCCGTCCGACAGCGGGAACTCATCGGTGTACTCGTAGTCACCCTTGATCGGCTCTCCGTTGGCCGCAATGCCCGTGATCGCCGCCTCTAGCCTCGGCTTGGTGATGTACTCGCAAATACCCCAGCGCTCCCACTCAGGATCTCCCGGCCGAAACCCCTGCCCGCGGAGATCGTCACCCTCTTCCGGCGACACCTCATTGTTCGTGATGGAGATACACTGGCGCTGCCCGCCATCCTGCTCGTTCAAGCGCATAACGGCGTGCGCTGTTGTCCCGGAGCCTGCAAAGAAGTCGAGAACGACAGCTTCTGCAGTTTCGCCAAGGTAAAAGCGCAGAATGTCCTCGACCGCGTACAACGACTTCGGGAAGGGAAAGCGCCGACCGGGGATCAGCTTCGACAACATTCGGGTCCCGCCCATTTCGGCGTTATGCGACGCCAGGTTCCATACCCGCTTCGGCGTGGGAGTTTCGTCGTCGACCGGCTTCGCGCCAATCACGGAACCGTCCCTCGCTCTGCCGGTGACAGTGATGGTCCCGTCGGCGATTTCCGCGATGGTGCCGGTTTGGAGATACTGGACCGTCCCCTTTCTGCTGACCCGGACGAATCCCTGTTGCCAGTTCCGACGCAGCACGTTGGGCGTCAGACCCCACAGCATTTCCGTTCCGTCCGGCTTGACTGGCCAAATGGCGTGCGTGCCTTCAGGCGCAATCACGGAGTCTCTGTCGACTTCGTCTCCCACGGCATCGCCAATGGACTGAATCATGTTGGACCGGTCATCTACGAAGATCGGATAGAACTGGTTCGGTCGTTCGCCGCGCCGACTGGTCGGCTCACGGCGACGAAGCCCGAGCCACTCGAGACCTGCCGTGTGCCCTTTGTCGCCCTCGATGGGATCCAGCATGTTGCGATGCCATGGGTGAACAGCTGCCGCTCCGGACGTCACCACGAAGAGATGCTCTTCGACCCGTGAGAACTTTCCGGGGCGGACCACCCCCTTGGCGCTTATGACGCTGGTGACCATCTGAATGTCGGCGCCTTGGAAATTTTGTTCCAGAAGCAAGCCGAGACGGTGGACCTCGCGCTCGTCGATCGCGACGATCAATACTGATTTCTCCGGTCTGAGCAGGCGCTTCGCCAGCTTCAGCCGCCGCTCCATCATCGCGAGCCATTTGGAGTGGCGGTAGGCGTCTTCGCTGTCGACGTAGTCGTTGTTGTATTTCCAGTCCCGCGCACCACTGTTGTACGGAGGATCGATGTAAATCGCATCCACCTTGCCCTCGTGGGTGTAGAGCAAAACCTGCAACGCATGGAAGTTCTCGGCGTTGATCACTGCGTGGCACGGGCTGTCGCCGCCTCGATGGACCTTTCCGGTGGATACCAGCCCCGGGTAGATCGGATCGCGGAATTCAGCAACCACGACCAGATCCTCAACCGCCCGCGTCGCCATCTCCTGCCCGTCTTTTGAGTCCCGGAGTGGCAGCAGGTCAGCTACAGCTCCCTCACTGCTCCGGCGAATCCGACCCACCCGCCACAGCCGACCGTCAGCACTCGCCGGGCTCGTGCCGCGTTGCGGCAGAAACCTGACCTTGTCCCCTCTTCGGACCGGCCGATCCGGCAACTCCACCGTCTCGGGGATGTGACGCTCAAAGTTGAGCCCGAACGCGCGACGCTCGGACAACGCCTCCACTTCCCGCTTCAGGTCGGCGCCCAACAGTTCGTCCAGCGTCTCGACCTGACGAAGCAGGCTGCTCAACCTCGACACGCAATTCTCCTCCTCATCCCGCCTGTTTCTGCGGACCGCCTTCCCGCCAGCGCCCCTCACCTGCTTTACAAGTACAAAGGTGGTTTGCTGTTGCGAAGGTAATCAACCATCGCCTCATTCGACAACACTGCTTCGCAAAATACGTGCTTCGATGAATTTCTACTCGGGTCCTCGAATGCGTGGCGAAACGTCTCCAGGGTCTGTCTGAGGTGGCCTCGGTTTATCGGACACCCGGCATCCGCATAAGCCTGCCGCCTCGCCCATCCCCGCTCATACCGCCGCGCCGCAAGATCGGGACGCCCGGAACAAAGCCGGAGAGAGTATTGTGCCAAGATCTCGTCGCTACGCCATAAGCCGCTTTCATTTCTACGGATTATACGTATATTGAGGCAAGTCCCCGTTGCCTGGGAAGCCTGCCATGCCCACCGTGAGCGCCCTCGAGTTCCAGCGCAAGTTCGGCCGGTTCCAGCACGAAGCGCGGCGCGAACCGGTGGAGATAACCCGGCATGGGCGCCGCGAGTTCGTGCTCATGTCCGCGGAACAATATGACTGGCTTCGGGCTTCGGCGCAGCGCAGCCATCGCACGGACGATGCCGCCGACGTGGCGATCGACGCCGTGGAGCGCGCCGAGATGGATGCGGAGCACAAGCCGCTCGACGACCTGCTGACGTGACGACGAAGCGGTGGCGCTTCCCGATCCCAAGCCGGGCCTGGTCGTCCGCTACGACTACCTCTGGACGCAT
>JAJEHF010000046.1 GCA_022823865.1 Bryobacterales bacterium | reverse complement strand
AAAAGAAACATTTATTGCAAGGATGAAATGCGCAATATACGAAAAAAACGTGGCACTACAAAATTCGCAATTTGGAGGGTTTGCGGCCGTAAACCGTTCAAACTACGTACCGACCCGAAATTTACTGTCGAAAATGAGCCTTAGTGCTAAGTAATTGGCAGAAGGCGAGTTATTTCACAGAGCACGGCCGCGTGCGCTACCCTCGATGGGATGTCTGGGCTGTCCGGCTCACGGCATCCTGCCCAATGCGAGAAGGCAGCTTGAGAACCGCTAGGTCGGATACGGACACGCTTCTGCTTGATTTCGATGGAACGATTTGCGCGACAGCAGCTGCTATTCGATTCAGTTTGGAGACAGCGTTTTCCGAACTGTGCGTCGATCTACGGGATCCCCGTCGAATCGAGACCTCGATTGGATCCGGTCTTACTCTGCGAGAGACGATCCGATTCCTTCACCCAGGCTCAAATATCTCCCGCGAGGAAATTCTCGAACTGGAACGTCGATATCGTGAAGTGTATTCCAGCGAAGGCTGTCAATACGAAGTCCTATTCTCCGGGGCAGAGGCAACGCTGGAAGAATGTGCGAGACGTGCAAAGATCATAGTCCTAAGCAACAAGGGCCTGAAGGCCATCGAAGCGGCTATAGATCGTCTTGCTCTGGGACAGTACGTGAGCGCGGTGTTGGCTGAACGCCCGCACAGCCCATGGAAGCCAGACGCAAGGCTCTTCGATGAAGTCCAACAGAGGGTTCCCGGTGTTCTGCGCGACCGGTCTCTCGTGGTAGGGGACACGGAAGCCGACCTTCGGTTTGCACGCAATGCAGGCTTGAGTTCTTGCGGGGCGGCCTACGGGTACGGGCATAATGCCCGGTGCAGGGAGGTAGGCTTCAATTACTTGCTCGACCAGCTGGAGAGCCTACCGGGGATCCTGCAGGACTGGTCCGTGCAACGGGGCTCCGAACCGGCGTTTTCGGGAAACTAGAGACCGAAAGCGGTGGACTAGCCGAGAGCGGACCCGGAGCGAACGTGCGAGTCCCGCCTCGGGGAATGCCAAGGCGCCGAAATGATCTGAGCGTTCCCTGAGCATTTCATGTCGCGACCCTTGACTATATGGAGGCGCTGGGAGGTCGACGTTCGTGTGCCAGGGGGGCTCTCCGATCCCTTGTCCCCAGGCTCAACGGAACTGTTATGATTCGCACCGACCCGCAACGAAACGGTTGCAGCGTCCGGGAACTGCCAGCCGCCCCCAAGACATGAGTGTTCTGCACGACCTAAGGTACGCGCTTCGAATGCTAGCGCGGGCTCCGGTCTACACCGCAGTTGTGGTGGCTACGCTCGCCCTTGGTATTGGGGCAAACACAGCCATCTATTCGCTTGTCGTTGCCACGGTGCTCCGTTCTGCGCCATACGGCGACTCCGAAAGGCTGGTAGCGGTGTGGACCCACTGGATCGGCTCCTCCAATCTGCGAGCGCCCTCGTCGTGCCCCGACCTGCTGGATTGGCGCGATAACTCCGAGGTCTTTGAGGAGTACGGGTACTTCTTCGCGCGTCGAACCTACAACATGGGCGGCTCCGATCTGGAGCCCCAGCAGGTCCTCGGCGGAAGGATGTCCGCTTCGCTACTCCCCATGCTCCGCGTCAGTCCCGTGCTAGGCCGGGGTTTCCTTCCGGAAGAGGATGTCGAGGGTGCGCGAACGGTCGCGATGCTCACACACGGGTTCTGGAGCCACCAATTCGGAGGTGACCCAGACATCATCGGCAAGAGCGTCCGGCTAGATCAGGTTCCGTACGAGATCGTCGGCGTGCTGCCCGAAGAGTTCCACGTCGAGAGTCCGGCACCCAAGCTGTGGGTGCCGTTCTCGCAAGAAGGCGCCGTCGAGTCGTTTGGCCGGCAGGTGTCTTGGCTGAACGTGATCGGCCGCTTGAAGCCGGACATCTCGGTCGGGCAAGCGTCGGCAGCCCTTGAGATCATCTCCGCATCCAATCGGGAACAGTATCCCGAGACGAACCAGAACAGAGGGGTCTTCGTCGAGCCCTTGGGCGACGCGCTCGCAGCACAAAGCAAGGAGAGCCTGTACCTGATCTGGATCGCAGCTGGGCTCGTACTCTTGATCGCCTGTGTCAATGTCGCCAACCTGATGCTGGGTCGGCTGGCGGCCCGCGGTCAGGAGGTAGCCGTGCGCGCCGCAATCGGCGCTGGACGCGGCCGCCTTGTCCGCCAGTTCCTTACCGAATCGCTCGTGCTCGCCGCCCTTGGCGGCGTGGCCGGGTTTTGCCTCGCCGCGCTTCAACTCGGACCGCTCGTGAACATCATTTCCCGGACACTATGGAGCGGTATCCCGCCCTATTTGCAAGAGGTCTCCATTGACGCATCTGCACTGGCGTTCGCTCTAGCGATCACTTGCGTCACAGGACTGCTCTTCGGCTGCCTGCCGGCCCTCCTGCAGTCTCAATCCAGAGTCGCTACGCGCATGGCTGCCGGAGATCGTGCCAAGGGCAGTCGGTCGCTCGTCCGAAACCTGCTTGTAGTGGCGCAAACTGCGCTCTCGATAACCCTGCTGGTCGGTGTGGGTGTGAGCCTCAGCGCGTTCCTTCGAGCGCAAGGCAGTGAACTGGGCGTTGCTGCCGATGAGGTTGCTGTCTTGCAGGTCGGTAACTACTCACGCCTCGGTTGGTGTCGAGGCGGGAGTTGGTGTCGGGCCATAGTCTTGTTCGAGCGTGGCGACAGCGTTGCCGGCGAGCGCGATTTGAATGGCGACCAGAGGATTGTAGCCGAGCGCTTCCATGGACT
>JAJEHF010000178.1 GCA_022823865.1 Bryobacterales bacterium | reverse complement strand
GCCGGCAGTTCCTGAAAGCGCTGGCCGCGGTGCAGGAGGTCTACCCGGAGGCGCGGGGGCGCGTGCAGCCGCGAGATCGTCTTCCAAGGCGCTTCGCGCTCCTAATTCCGCTGGCCCGCCATGCACAGTGCCCCCAAACTAGGTGCCTATATCGATAATGAAAATCGGTGATCAGGAACAGGTGGCTAAGAGGACCCTGCGGACAGAACGCGGCCCGGCGGTTGCGCGCGCCCGTGGCTCGACAGCGTCCCTTCCGCCGGGTGTGTTCGGGGGAACAAGCGCCACCGAGGGTCCGGTGTAAGGGCGGCGAGGCGGTTCTGCGCTTGTACGAGTCGGATGTCGTGTGCTGAATCGCATCCGAACGCCGTCGTTGCCTAGTGCCGACCACGGTCGCTCAAGCGACCAAATCCCCGCAGCGAAGCAGCTTCCGGTCCGCGCTTCTGGCGATCACCGTCGTCTGGTGGATCGTGTCGAGATCGCGGATGTCGTTGACGACCGGCGAAATCGTTCACGTCGCGGTGAGGGTGCTGGACGCTGAGAGCTGAGAAGGTGGAACGTCCCGTATCGGCGTCGCTGGAGCCTGGACCAGAACAACTCGACGCCTCGACGCCGTCGACTTGCGCCTTGCCTTTCACGTATTCTCACCCCGCCGTGGCCGCCATCGCACGGGCCGGGCGCGCCCTGCTGACGCAACCAGCCAGCCGATCCTGCCGGAGGCCAGCGACACAGATGCACCTCGCTAGGCTTGCGACCGTGGGATTGCCGATGACATGCAACCAAGCCCGCCCGCCTCGGGCACCCCGTCACCCCGATTGCACCCCAAGTCCGTCCCACATGCGCTTCCAAACGCTCCCCGATTCCATCCCGCCCGAGCCCCCGTTCTGAGAATTGCTGCCGTATGCCCGCCGCGAATGGTCGAAACCCCACGGCCTGACCGAGAGTCTGCTCACCTCTTGCAGGTGCCAGCGGAATCCCGTCCCAGCCGAGGGCACAATGGTAGACACGGCGCATGTGCGCGATCCAAAAACCTTTTATGCCAAACAAGTTATGGCATCGCTGGGGGGAGACAGGACGGCAGGCCCGAACCGCGATCAGCTGCCTTGCCAGGTCTCCGGCGGATGGACCGGCTTGGCGCAGCGGGCCTACTCGCCGCTGAGATCGCGGACGAAGATGTCCTTGAAGCGCATCCGGCCCTCGCCGCCGGAATGCAGTTGCAGCGCGATCACCCCCTGTTCGGCTCCTGGTGACGGATAGGTAAAGTCCAAGACGCGAATACCGTTGAGATGTACGACGTAGTGGTTGCCCTCCACTTCGATGAGCATGTCATTCCAGTCATAGGGCCTGATGACGGTTTCGAATTGCGGCGCGGGCCAGGCAATCCAGCCCTTTCCGTCCCCGTAAATGCCGCCGGTGTGATGTCCCAGGGTGCGGTCGATTTCGATCTGGCGGCCCGCCACGATGCGGGGCGTGTCACCATCGAAGGCCGTGTGAACGTAGACGCCGCTGTTGCCGTCGGCCTCGCACTTGAAGCGCAGGGACAGGTGGAAGTCGCGATACGTGCGCTCGGTCGCCAAGTAGCCGTAAGCGTCGGTGATGCCTTGGCCGAAGATTGCGCCATCGACGACCTCCCAGCGTTCTTGGCCGACCTTCCTCCAGCCAGCCAGATCCTCGCCGTTGAAGAGCGACACCCATTCTGGCGCGAGCGAGCGTGGCCTAGGCCGGTCTTGGGCTTCTGCGGCTCCGGCGAGGCAGAGAATAAGGGCGGGAGCGAAGAACTTGCAAAGCATAGCCTGCTTATCGTAACCAACTACCAGGCCCAGCCCCATGAAGGCAGGCAAGGGGGAAACGAGCGGGGGTCCAAGCGTCACTCGTATGTGGACGGCGCGGAGCGAGAGGCGATCTCGTCAGTGGCGACCTCCGTCGCCACTGACGGATCCCCTGTTACGACGCGTCGGCTGAAACCGCTGCCGTCCGAAGCGGCAGCGTATCCGTGGTTCGGGCCCGCGAGTCTGGCTGGCGCTGTGTAGTCTGGCCAGGGAACGCTCCGAACGCACGAATCCTAGGCGGACTTGTCGGACAACCGCAGTCGAGCTTCCAATTCGAGGATCCGTTGATTCGCTTCGTCGCGCTCCCGCACGGCCTCCTCGCGCTCCCGCACGGCCGTCAGTCGCGCTGCCGCTTCGGCCTTGGCCCTTCGCTGCGCTTCGTCGCGCTGGCTCGCGGCTAATTGCAGGGCCTCGCTCGTTTCGGCGTGCGTCAGCAGGTCCCGCCCCGGCCGGGGATCATGGAAGCGCAGCAGCCACCGCTCCGCCCGCAACTCCAGCCCCAGCGCCTCGCTGCGGTGCCAGCCAGCCGCTCGCACAGCCCGCACCCGCTCGTAGAGGCCAGCCGCTAGCCGCCAGCCCTCCAGCCGCCCCGCAATCAGCTCGCCCAGCGGGTCGAAGCGCCAGTATTCGCACACTCCCATCCGCTCGTATGTCGCACGCTTGCTCGTCGCGTCGCGACGGCTCGTGGACTGCGAGGCCACCTCCACCACGAAGCTCGGCACCACGCCGCCCTCCTCCCAGAGCAGATACGACTTGCGCGCCTGCTTGTGCGCAGCGCCCAGCACCACGAACACGTCTGGCACCACCACGGCCGTGGGGTCGCCTTGGCGGTAGTACAGCGCCATGCTGCCGGCCACATAGGCGTCTTGCCGGGCCTTGAAATGCGTGTCCAGCTGGTCGCGCATATCGATGATCGACCGCGCATGCGGGTCCGTCTCCATCAGGACCTTGCCGTCGGAGTAGGGGTACTCCACCGGTTGTCCTGCAGCTGGGTCGGTGCGGGTGTCCAAGAGCGTGCCGGGAGCGGCCATGGCTGCATGATAGCAGGCGGGATTACGGCCGGAGCGCGTCCGGCTTGGCCCTGCTGATCAGGTCCCGTTCCTTCGGCGCAGGCGGCTGAGGCCCAGCGCCAAACCGCCGGGGAATTGCTCCCCAGGATCAGACTTGCCTCCATCGTCGAGGTAGTACCGAGCCAACCGCTCTCCCAAGCCAGCAGCGCCTGTTCTCTGTCCTCCGAGCCCATGACGCCGTTCCGAAATCTCGATTTGCTCCAGAAGGACGAAGAACGCAGGCACGGCCTCCCGGCAGCGTGGAGCGGCGCTGTCCGGCTCTTCCGGTCCGCAGGGATCTGGCAGTGCTCACCGTTCGGCACCACAACCCGCGGGTACGACCGGCCGTCGGACCGGCACCGACGCCGTGCGGTTACCGTGACTTGCTGTCCGTCGTAAGGATGTTTGTAACGCCTGAGAACAACACTCTCCGAGCCCGAATCCTCAGGTCTAGCAGTCTGAAGCCCTGTCGTAGAAGGAAATCGTGGGGGCCAGCTCGAGCGAGCTGCGCTCGCGGCGGAAGAGGCGCGCCAAGCAGCGTTCCAAGGTCGGCAAGCACCTCCAGACCCAGATCGGAGACCGGCGCTTCGAGTTCTGCGGGGACGCGCACTCGATCGAGCGCGAGTCGCACCGCAAGCCGGTGGCCGTCACCGTGTACGCCCGAGACAGATCTTGGCGGCGCGCCCGTCGTCACGGCCGACGAGGGGGCCGGCCTAACCGGCGCTGGCCGGCGCCGCTCTTGGAATCCCCAGTTCCGTGCGTCTCCCTTACGTCTTTGTCGATGACAATCACCTGCCCGGCATGCCGCTCGACCGGCTTGGTCCCGCCTATGCTCCTTCTCTGGCGCTCGTCATAGCTGGGCCGGGAGATCCAATCCAACGGAAACCAAGAAACTCCGCACCCCTTGCAACGCGACTTGTAACAGCGCGAGAAGGCCTTGGTCACACACCGCTCGTACTCTGTCCGGTTGTCTAAGACCTCTCTGCAGGGAGCGGGCGGGAACCCGTGCCGCTCCCAGCGCTGCCAGCTGTAGTCATCGATGGGCATGCGTTCGAAATAGGGGCCATAGAGCGCCTGCCTCGCCGCGAAGGCCCACTGGCAACAATTGTCGAGGCATCCCGCGCAGGTGGCTTCCATGGCTGTGCCGACCCTCGGCACAGCCGCCAAAAAGGCCAGCGCCAGCAACGGCGCGCTGCCTGCCAGGGTTCGTTGCATCAATCCGTGCTGTACGCGCAGTACGGCCATTGCGGGCACCACCACCTTCATCTGAAAGAACTAGCGAGGCTAAACCGCCAAGCGAGCACAGCTTTTCTCGAGCTCAAACCACAGCGGCTCTATTGCTCCGCCGTGAGATGCCCGGATCCGGGAGGCTCGTGCAATGCGCCACAGGCTCGATCCCGACCGCTGCCATCGGCTTTCTGGTGGGTCCTGCGGCTGCCGCTTGCACCGGTTAAGGCATCCTCTGCGCTGACTTCCGCACAGCGCTCTGCAAAAGATGCCCGCAAGGCCCCCCTCGCAACCTGCTACGCAACCTTTATAGCTGTCGTGACAGTTCTGCTCGCAAGAGGACACCGATAGGGGTTCCCCGCCCTGTTGGCTGTTAGGTCGATCCACGGAGTAAGCAGCGGGCGGGCCAGGGCCGCAGCACTGGGCATCTTTCCGGTAAGCCAGCGGCTCCCGCCCGAACAGATCAAGCTCCAACTCAGCGACAATCTCAGGACGGTCGGCAAAGTAGGCGCGCAAGAAACCTTCAAGGGCCTCGGCCTGCTCTGCGCCGTCAAGGTCAGCAATCTTGTCTATCTGGGGCTCGATGTCTCGCTCAAAGTTGGCAATCCAGCCCCATTTCGCAACAAGCTCCAAGTCGGCATCCGCAAGCTCCGCGCCGTACTGTGCCAGCGCCCGCTCGGCGCTGGCATTGCCGACTATGCGCGCTAGCGCTGGCATGGACACGCCCACCGTCGTGAGGGCATGGGGATCGGCACCCGATGCCAGCAACAGCCCTATGGTTGGCTCAGAACCAAACAGCAGGGCCCTTTCCAGAACCGATTCCCCGCTGACTGTAGCTGCCGACGCAACCGCGCCAGCGCCCACGAGCAATTGCACCAGGCCGTACTGGGCTCCCTCCATGCCGGATTCACAGCCCACGGCGTAATGCAGCGCGGACTCGCCGCTCTCCGGATGCACCCAATTCGCGCTGGCGCCCTGTTCCAAGGCTTTGCCCAGGGCCTCGACATCGCAGTAAAGGAGCAGTTCCTCAAAGCTTGCGGTCCCGCCCTCTGCGGGCAGGCCGAGCGGCAGAACAACGAAGAGTCCAGCCAGTGCTGCAAAAGATAGCTTGTTTTTCATTACAAGTTCCTCCTGCAAGAACTAACGGCATGAACCCGCCAGCGAGCACAGCTTTTTTCTCGAGTTCGAACCACAGCGGAGCGGCTCTATTGCTCCGTCGCGAGAAATGCCCGCCAGCGCCCCTGGGGCCCCAGGCCGAGGACATGTCCTGGTGGCTGGGTACCGAGGGGGTACAAGTGGGCAGCGAGGTGATGTCGGACAACGGCAACACGTACACGTTGTGGTACGCCGACGGCGTGTGGTCGGCCCGCTTCGAGCCAGAGTCGATCATGATCGAGGGCACCGGCTTGGTGGCGATGACGTGCGAGACCGATGACATGTACGACGTCGGCGGCGCGACCCTGCCCGCCAGCGGCACCGGCGACGTCACCGTGGACGGTGCCATGTATCACGTTTGGATGAACGACGGCATGCTGGCGGGCGCCCGCTTCGACGGCCCGACCGACATCACCACCGCCCGCAAGACCGGGGACCTAGCGTTTCCGGCCCTGAGCGCCAACGACCCCGACACGGCGGCGAACGAGTTGCCGACGCACCTGATCCTCACGGGCAGTGCCGCGGACGGCAACGAGGGCATGTTCTCGCTGGGCGAGCTGCTCGGCTCCGGGACAGCCAGCGCCGAGCGCCTGTTGAGGGATCGCGACAGTCCTCTGCAGGTGCATGGTATTCTCTCCGGGATCGTCGGCGATCCGTCGTCCGCTTGGTGCGCAGCGCGGAAGGAATTCGTCGTGATTCCGAGCAAGCCGATGCACCCTTTCGGGGCGTGGAGACGGCGTTGGGCTAGTCTGAACTTCACCCAAGCCGGACATATTTTCTCACTCGTAAGTGCTTGGCTTATAACGAGTTCCGCACTTCCATGAGCTGTTTTGACTTGTCTTTTCGTTTCCATGTGAATTATCGCTTGACCTGTGCTTCCGCATTCTTATAAAATCATTATCGGAATATTTTGTTTCCATGTAACCCCGTGACCTTCTACGTCGAATCCATCCCCAATCGCAACAGCCCCCCGGCCGTGTTGCTCCGCCAAGCCTGGCGCGAGGGCAAGCGCATCCGCCGCAAGACCATCGCCAATCTCTCCAAGCTGCCG
>JAJEHF010000129.1 GCA_022823865.1 Bryobacterales bacterium | reverse complement strand
AGTCCATGGAAGCGCTCGGCTACAATCCTCTGGTCGCCATTCAAATCGCGCTCGCCGGCAACGCTGTCGCCACGCTCGAACAAGACTATGGCCCGACACCAACTCCCGCCTCGACACCAACCGAGGCGTGAGTAGTTACCGTGTGCGAACAGTCGGTCGCGGCTCCTTCCCGTGATCTCTCGCGCCATTCCTTGTCTGGCAAGCAATTGCATGGCCGTGGCGGTCGTGGGAAAAGAGAGTTTCGTCTCGCGGCTTGCCCGCGACAACGATAGGACTGGTCTCTGCTTGAACGCGTCGTGGAGGCGGAGCACCGAGCCGGCCCTTCGGCCACACGTGGCTCTGATGCGGTCCCGGTCATCCTGAAAAACTCCAGACAGCCGCTGAGCAGCGGAGGCTGCACTCTCGGCGGTCTGAATTACTCCTGCGAGAAAGAATGCCAGCCACTGCTCCCAGTCCCCGGTTCGGCGCACGTAATCCAACAGGTAGTAGTAGTCGCTACGATGCTGCTTGAAATACAGGCTCAGGTATAGTATCGGCTCGCGCAGCAGCCCGGCGTCACAAAGCTGGAGCGCAATGAGGAGTCGACCAACGCGACCGTTGCCATCAAGAAACGGATGAATCGTCTCGAACTGCAGGTGCGCGAGTCCCACCCGTAGCAGCACCGATAGCCCGTCATCGTCGGCATGGAGAAAACGCTCGAGTTCTGTCATGCAGGCTGGCAAGGCGGTGTGCGGCGGCGGAACAAAGACGGCGTTACTTGGCCGGCTGCCGCCGATCCAATTCTGTGAGCGACGGAACTCGCCGGGCGTTTTGGCACGGCCCGGCCCACTTGACATTAATACCTTGTGGATCTCACGGAGCAAGCGATTCGACAGGGGGAAGTCGTCCTCTAACCGCTGCCGGCCATGCTGCAGAGCCGACACGTAGTTCAAGACTTCGTGCAGATCATCCGGCGGAATTGTCGAGTCGCCCTCGAGTTCAAGAGCGAGCAAGTCTGAAAGCGACGACTGAATGCCTTCGATCTGCGAAGAGAGTACCGCCTCCTTCCGCACGTTGCTGAACAGAAGGAGTGCCTTATCCGGCAGCAGGGACGACAGGCGATCCAGGCACCCTACAGCCAGCGCTGCGGACTCCAGCAACCGTGGCAACCTGCCAGCCAGAACCAACGGAGGCCTCGGGGGCAGCGGTGGCGGCACAAATGCACGAACCACTTCCGAGCCGAAGTTCGTCACCTCGTAGTGCCCAAAGTCGTTTCGCTTCATAGAGGACGATATAATCTAATTCTAGCATAAATCTGGATAAAGATTTTTCGTTAGTTATTTATATAGCAATTTTTTGCTCTATTGTTCCAATGCGAGATCCTCATCTTCATCCCGAGCAACGGAGGGTCGTTCGAACACTTATCGACGGGGCTCGAGATGGGCAGGCCCAGCCAACGCAGACCCGACTGCGCTCCTCATCCCTTGTGTGCCGGAACGGTCCCGAGGCAAACCGGAAGTGGCGAATCTCAACTCGCGGAGCCGGCAAGCCGCCCCACGTCATCGGCAACCTTGATCAATGACTCCGCTGGAAAGCCGAGTCCACGGTGCAAACGCCTGATCATCCTGAGGCTCAGCGGCCGCTGGCGATTCAGCGCCTCAAATACCCGATTCCGACTACCGAAATACTCGACCAGGCCTCTCGGCGCAAGCCCGTTCTGCTCCATGTGGCAGCGGATGGCGTCCACCGGACCGGGCAGATCAATCAGCTAGTTCCGCGCTTCCCAGGCTTCGACCAATGTCACCAAGACGTCCAAGCGGTCGCCTTCTGGCGTAGCGTGCTTTGCGGTCATCAGGCCCTCGATCTCCTTGAGCGTGCGACGGTAGTCTTGTTTGGTCTTGATCGGTACGATTTCCATGGCTCGGACCTCAGATCGATTGCGCATCAACGGTGTCGTCCATGCGGTGCCTCCCGATAAAGCAAATATAGACAACCCCGCGGGAGGAGTTGATCCATATCTTGATCAGACACTTGTTCCCCGCGACGTTGAACACCGCTCTTCCGTCCTTCAGGATGCTGACGCCTCGAACATCCCGTTCGACATCCTTGCTAACTTGAAGCGGTGACCCGCGTTCTGGCAATTCCCGCAACGGCACTAGCCCTGCTATTGATTTCGGGCTGCAGCCCCTCTGACGACGCAGGACCCGACGGGTCGGCACCTGCGGCGTCGCCACGCCAATCGTTCCAAGACGATAGCGGCCAGACAGTTGCCGTGCTGTCCGACAGTACTCTCTACCTCAGCGCGGTCTCGCCGCCCGATCCGACCGCCCCTGTCGCCGACCAGACACACTCGGCAATGCAACGGCTCGGCGAAGTCCTCGGGATGGCGGGCCTTGACTACCCACAAGTCGTCAGCTGCCATGTCCAACTCTCCGATATGGAGAACTATGCCGCGATGAACGAGGTATATGGCAGCTACTTTCCTGAGGGCGGCTATCCCGCGAGGACAACCTTGGAATTTCCCGGCCTGCCGGGCGGGACGGGTGTGTTGCTGACCTGCATCGCTTACGCGCAAGCTTCCGAAATCGAGGTAATCCGCCCTCCCGAGGACAAGATCCCAGCGGCGATGGGGCCGTACTCTCCCGCAGTGCGGGCCGGACGCACCGTTTATCTGTCCGGCCAGGGCGGAAGGAACCCAGCCACGGGAGAGCTGGGCGAGACAGCGGACGAGCAAGCCCGTCAAACCTTGCAGAACATCGGAACCATTCTCGAGGCGTCTGGCCTCTCGTATGACAACACCGTTCTGGCGAGTTCCTACCTGCCCCGGGCATCGGACCTGGCCGTCAACGACGACGCCTTTGAGTCGATCTACAGCGTCGGCGGCGCGCCCAGCCGAGCCGATGTCGTGCTATCGGCACTGCCGGGCGGCATCGCAGTGGAAATCACGTTCATCGCCGTCGATGACAACTATGTCACGCGCTTGTTCATGCACGATCAGGCTCCCACAGCACTGTCAAGCCCGATCTCGCAAAGCGGTAGCACCGCATACACATCGGCCATGCCGGGATCCGGCGCCAACTTCAGGGAGCAGTTCCTCCACGCCTTGGATACCAGCACCGCCGCCCTCCAACTGGGCTCCTTGGGACTGGCCCACGTGGTTCGAGTCAACGCCTACCTGAGCGACTTGGCGAATCTGGAAGAGATGAGAGCGTTGATCGCCGAGGCGTTCCCGGAGCAAGCCCCGGCAGTATCCGCTGTGCAGGCCCACCTTGCCGAGCCAGCCATGGTCAGCCTAGAGATGATCGCTGTCCAGTAGCGGCCCGCAGTGTTGTCCCGGCCTGCCCTGCTAGCATGGGCCGTTTGATGCATTCCCGACCGAGCAAGGAAGAGCTGCTCTCCGCGCCGACCATACCGTTCGCCGTCAACGGTGCCAACTCGGCATCCTCTCTGCTGGAGAAGATGGCCGACACCGCATTTCAAGGGCGCCAGCTCGGGCAGGCCTTCGCTGCGTGGAAGGCGATGCTGGCCGACCCCGAATGCACCATCTTGATGGGCTTGTCCGGCGCCATGGTGCCGGCGGGCATGCGCCGGCTGGTGAGGTTCATGATCGAGAACCGCTTGATCGATATCCTGACCTCGACGGGAGCGAACTTCTTCCACGACATCCACGAAACCAAGGGCTTCCACCACTACCAAGGCTCGGCCGACATGGATGACGAAGCGCTTGGCGAAGTCATGGTGGATCGCATGTACGACGTGCTGGCGGACGAGGTCCGCTTTCGCGAGCACGATCTGTGGATCGGCAGCTTCGCCGCACGGCTCGACCAGTCGCGCCCGTACACGACCCGCGAGTTCCTCTACCTGTTGGGCAAGGAAGTGGGGCGCGACTGCCCCGAGGACGGCATCGTGACCGCGGCGGCCAAGCACAATGTGCCGCTATTCTGCCCCGCGATCGGAGATAGCTCGATCGGCATCGGCGTCGCCGAGAGCAGGCATCGGGGAGAGAACCGGCTGATGTTCGACATGATGGCGGACGTGCTGGAGATCACCAACGCTGTCGCCGACTCCAAGGCGACCGGGGTGATCTACTTCGGCGGCGGAACGCCCAAGAACTACACACAGCAGTCCGAAGTTGTCGCCATCCTGATGGACCGCGGCAAGGAGGGGCACCGCTACGGCATTCAGGTCGTGACCGATGCACCCCACTGGGGCGGCCTGTCGGGTTGCACGCTGGCAGAATCGCAGAGCTGGGGCAAGATCGCCAAAGGCGCGACGATGGTCGACTGCCACTGCGACTCGACCATCGCCATGCCGCTGCTGGTGTCCGCCTTGGCAGAGCAGACCGAATTGATCAACAACCGCAAGCCGCCATCGTTCGACATGGGGCGAGTCCTCAAGATCCGCCTGCCGTAGTCGACACCGCGCCGAAGCTAACGCAACTGGGCTAGGAATTCCACCAAGTCAACCAGATCGTCAACGCTCATTTGCTCCTGCAGGTCGTCCGGCATCGCGGAAACCGTTGATGTCCTGCGCTCCAAGATCTCCCCCTGCGCGAAATCAGCCACGATTCCTCCCTCCATGCGCAGCGTTACGGTCTGCTCGGTCTCGCTGACCACGAATCCCGAGACCTCGTCTTGACGCGCCAGCGACAGATGCACAAGGTCATAGGTTGGCGAGACGCTGGCGCTTGGATCGAGGACTGCCTCGTAGATTCCGGCCTTGGGCAGCTTATCGCCGATCTTTGACAGATCCGGACCGAAGTCCGTGCCCGCGCCGTTGATGATGTGGCAATCGCTGCAGGTGGCTGACTCGAAGACAGACGCTCCGTTATCTGGATCTCCGACTAGAACGAGCAGGTCAGTCATCTGCGGCAGCGGCTCGCTGTCCCGCAGCGGCGGGACCGGGAATAGCTCGGCTGCCTGCTCGCGCAGCCGCACGTTCATGGAACGCGTGATTGCAGCCCCGGCGATCTCGGCCAGCTCGGCCGGGAACTGCCGGTCTCGCGCCAGGTTCACCAGAGCCTCGGCCCCCTCGCTGGTACCTGCCAGAGACCGGACCGCCCGGTCGCGGACGGGTGGAGGCAGGCTCTGGTCAAGCAGCATCCTCGCCAACAGCGGCACGCTCTCTGAAGATCGTGTATTGCCGACCGCTTCGACAGCTGCGGCCGCCAACTCGGGCTGGCTGACAACGAATTCCCGAATCGTGTCTTGGGCTCCCGCTTGCAGCAGAGTCAGGGCGGAAGCGATGCCGACTGGATTGTCCCTGTTGCGGGCGGCGACCTCAACCAGCGACGGGTAGTGGCTGGAGAGGCCGTACCGCTGCACAAGCCGCGCGAACTGTGCCGTCCCCTGACCGCGGCGGAGCAGTTCGTCGATCGCCTGGCGGGAATTGTGATCCGCGGCAAGATCAAGTTCGGGCATACGCAACAGGGCCTCAGCCGCTACGAAGAATGGCCGAGGCTTGCCATCGATGGCCCGTCCAAACGCTAGCTGGCGCAAAGTCCGGGCCTTGGCGGCACTCTCAGGCTGGAAGTCGAACGCCCGCAGATACCTTGCGGCGTCGGTGCTCTCAATATCCGACGTACCCACGATCTTCGCCAGATAGCTGGGGGTAACGGATGCCCGAGAGCGCCACAAGATGTCGCGGCCGGCCGGGGTGTTCCAGTCGGCCCCGACAAGTGCCAGCCAAGCGCCCAGATGTGAATCCCAATTCCCCGCCGCACCAATCCCAAGTGCCTCCAAGTACCAGCGGTCGCCCGCCACGTGCTGATTCGCCAAGCGTGCCCACAGCGCAGCCGCTTCACCAGACGTCTTCCCCCTGAGCGCTATCGCGCACTCTCGCCGAACGTGGGGGGATGGATCGGTCGCGAGCCGTTCCAAGAGGGGAATCAGGTCGGCGCTCGATTGTCGGGCGGCGCGCAGTCCGACGATTCGGATGTCTTCCTCGGAATCCGCAAGCGCTTGGTCGAGATAGTCCTGGCCGCGCCCCTCGATACGGGCCAGCAGCCACAACGCCCTGGCGCGTTGGCGCACTTCGATTCCCTCGCGCCATAGCCGGGCCAGCGCATCCTCGGCTTCCTGCCCGCCCCGATCGAGGGCGTGCCAAGCCAGATATCTCGCGTCGAAATTCGGGCTCCGCAAGGCCTCGATTGCGCCTGCAATCGACGCAACATCGTGGGTCGGCGGCCGGTACGCATGGCCTTGCGGCGCGATGCGGAAAATTCGCCCGTGCGTGGAATCCTGCTGGCGGTTCCAACCGATCACGGGGTCATACCAGTCACTCACGAACACGGAGCCGTCGGGAGCTACCGCGACATCGACCGGGCGCACCCACTTGTCACGGGCCCCCTTCAGCAGGTCCACCATTCGTGCCTCGTAACCCGCCCCGCTCTTGGTCGATAAGATGCCACGCAGCACGCCGGGACCGGCATCGGTCGCCAGCACTTGGTCCCAGAAGTCGCTCGGCAATAGACGACCCTCGTAAGAGGCCACTCCGGTAGGGGAGCCGGCACCCGTAATCAGCAGGTTTGGCACCACGCCGGGATCGTTCTGGTGCCAGTGCCGCTCGGGGACCTCTTCGTGGCGCCCGGTGCGCTCGGCTTGGTTCCCCGCGCCCGTTAGCTCGTCGCGGTAACCATAGTTGCCGCACTCGAGGATGTAGTTGATCCGGCAAGCGTAGCTGCCGTCGTTGTCGTTGTCGGACTGCCACAGCCCACCCAGCGAGTCCACCGCTACCTCGTAGTTGTTGCGGAAGTTGTGGCCCAGCACCTCAGTGCCGCCACCGTCAAGGTCGGAGCGAAACACCATGCCGCCTTGATACGGGCTCGCAACCCCGACCAAGGCTTCCGCGAAATCGGGCCGCGGCATCTCCGGCCTGTCGCGCAAGCTGCGCTCGTAGTTGCGGTCCAGCACCGGATTGCCGGCCTTGTCGATGACCAGTCGCCCATCTCTGTCGTGGACGTGCCGACCTCCGTTGCCCATGTTCCAGTAGAATTTCCCGTCCGGCCCGAACGACAGCGAGTGCGTCGAGTGGTCGTTCTGGGGAGCTCCGGAGTTGGTGAAGAGGTACTCCTTCTTGTCGGGAACGTCATCGCCATCCTCATCGGTGAAGACCACCACGTTGGGAGCGGCTGTCACGATCACCTGATTGCCGAGCACGGCGATCCCCAGCGCGGCATCCACGTCCCGGCCTTGGTAGTAGACCTTGGAGCTGTCGGCAACTCCGTCGCCATCGGTGTCTTCGAGGATCAGGATGCGATCCCCCTGGGGGCGCATGTCGTTCCTGCCGTGCTCGCGGTAATTGACAACGTCGCAAGCCCAGACCCGGCCGCGATGATCGACATCGATGTTGGTCGGGTTCGACAGGATCGGCTCGGAAGCGAACAGCGTTGCCTCGAGGCCGGGATAGAGATCGAGGCTTGCGACCGCCTCAGCGGCACTGCGACGACCCGCGCCCGAGCCGCAGCCCGTCCAAGCGAGCGCGAAGAGCGCCATCATGAACGAGAGCTGGCGGCAACGACTTCGGCTCATGGTCGATTCGCCCGACAAGCCGCGATTGCGATCGCTACCGCGCGGCGGCTCACGAAGAATACCAAAGTCACTGGCCAGGCCGAACGTGTCGGCGAGCCTGCGGTCTCATCCAGCGCGCTGACCTTACCGGAGCCAAGCGTCGAGGTGTTCGGCCACGAAGTCGTCGTCGACGAGATGCGGATAGGCGGCACAGACCCGGTCAATCTCCACACTCTGGCCCGGCGACAGCCGCTCGGCCTCGTCCAGGCACCAGTTTCCGGCCAGCAGGCCCTGTCTCCGCAACACCTCATGTATGCCGGCTATGCAACCGGAGAACCGGTTGCGCGTGTCGAACAACGCGGAGTTCGCGTCGGTGACCTCTGCGTTGAGGCGGAGCAACGCTTCAGGGACGCTCCCAGAGTCGGCTGCCAGGGACTCGCGGCACTGCCGCCAGTAGTCACAGGCCGCGTTGGTCCACACAGCCCAGTGGCCGAGCAGACCGCCCACAAACGCGGCGGACGCGCCTCCGCTCGCATAGCTGGTCAGCAGATCGCCGACGATGTTGTCGTCATTGCCCGTGTAGAGCGCGATCTCGCCGGCACGCCCTGAATCGCAAACCGCGCGCAGCACCTCCAACGTGCAATACCGATCAAACGGGGCCACCTTGATGGCCACCAAGCGCTCGATCTCGCACATGTCGCGCCAGAACTCGTACGGCAGCGGAATTCCCCCGACGGCGGGCTGGAGGTAGAAGCCCATGATCGGGATCACGTCAGCGACGGCACGGGCGTGGGACAGCAGCTCGGCGTGGCTGGCTGTGCGAAGGCCCGCAAAGCCCAGCAAGCCGACGTGGTAGCCGAGGTCGACAGCGAGACCCGCTTCGCGCGCCGCTTGCGCGGTCTGGCCGAGGATTCCGGCAATGCGAATCACGCCGCCGTTGCCGTGCCCAGCTGACTCTCGCGTAGCATCAGCGGCGAGCTCGAGCACCGGCCGATACAACCCCACCGTCGGCTCGTGAATCGCGAACTGGGTGGTGTGGACGCCGACCGCCACTCCTCCCGCTCCGGCTGCCAGGTAATAGCGCGTCAGGGCAGTCTGGCGGCGCTCGTCCAAGCGGCGCCGGGAATCCAGTGCCAGCGGATGCGCGGGAATGACCGAGCCGGCGCGCAGCCGAGAGGCGACCGCATCCTCCGAATCGAGGAGAGCGGACATGTCTTGATCGAAAACCGACCGGGAATCAAGCCGCCTGCGATTCTGTCTCGATCGCACCCGTCAGGCGTTCGACGACTGTGTCAAGCACCGCAGTCGCGCGCTCCTCGATCTCCTCGGGCAGCTGGTCTTGGATTGGGTGCGGCACGTAGACCGCGTCCAAGTCCGCCCGACCTAGGGCCGAGGCTTGGGCCCGCGCCGCCGACCGGAATACGTCGGTGGCTATCGGCACGGTGGGGATACCGGAGTTTTCGAGTCGAACCGAGTCGTGCAAACTGCACGTCGTGCAAGACCCTCAATCGGCCAGGGCCTCGATCACCGCGTGCGGCTGCGCCTTGCGGATATCCGTGAGCACCGCCTCGGGGGCTGGTTTCGCGAAGGTCGGCTTGCGAAAGCGCAACACTTCCGCCACCCCGTAGCGCTCCCGGAGCAGGGCATCGACGCGATCGAGGAAGACCTCTCCCCCGCCCTTGCTGATGTCCAGAAGCGCGATCCGCGCACCTCCGACGGATGCGAGCCTCGCAGGCGCCGAGCCTTCCGGCAAGGGCCGTTCGTCAAGGGGATTCACGACTGTGAGCGACATGCTGTTGTGCCTCCGGCGCAGAGCGCCTCAAACAGAGTAGCAGCCCCCAAGCCCGGAGCGAACGAACGGAGCCTGGCCCGGGCTGGTTCACTCGAACTGGTAGCTGACCATCTGGCTGCCGCGAGGTCCGGTGGCCCACGACCCCAGCACGGCCGAGAACTTCCCGGCGGGCCCGCCGGCCACCATCACGCGAACCGACTCGGGCCGCCGGAACTTCCGGTAGCACCGCACGCCCCGGATCACGCACTCGTCGTAATAGCCGGCTTCGTGGGTGCCCTCTCCGCCGTCCCCGTCATACTCGCTCACCGGCACGCCGGTGTTCTCGAACAGGAACTCCACCACATCGCGCTTCGTGAAGCCGCCGCGGCCCAAGGTCGCCGCATGCTCGGGGCCGATCACCACGACCGCCTCGGACCGCTTGCAGACGCGATAGGACCACAGGTTCGCGAGCACGGGGCAGATGGCGCGCAGCAGCACCCCGGGTTCCCGCGCCTTGTGCTCGCTGACCGGACGTGGCGGCTCGGCGCAGAAGAACGTGACCGCATTGCAACCAGCCTCGATTCCGAAGTCTTCAGCCAGCGGGCCCCACGGGCTCACCTCCTCGTTCTCGCCGATCACGAAGCTGAACCGACCCGGGTTCCCCATCGTCGACATGTCGATCCGGCCCGGAGCCGCGCCCCCTAGGTTGCGCAGGATCAGCTGCAATGCCCGACCGATCGTGGAGTTGGCGCGCGCCGCATTCGAGAACACGTTGCTGCCGCAAGCGAATCCCAGCTCGAGGCGGACGGGACCGTTCACGATGGCGAGAGGAGCGGCGAAGTGAGTGGTGCCCTGCACTCCATGGATGTCGAGACGCTCGTCGCACAGGGCACGGACCGCAGGTACAAGCACCCGCATGTACTCGGGCCGGCAGCCCGCCATGACAGCGTTTGCCGCGATCTTCTCCGCGCTGGCCGCGCCGAAGTTCGGCGGGACGTGCGCGACCACCTCGTCCGGGCTCAAGCCGCTCTCCGCCAGCATGCGCTCAACTCGCCCCACCGTCGGCGGCACCACCGGCAGGGGGTCGGCATAGCCGCTCTCGTAGCACCATTCCTCGGCATCGGCGTCAGTGGGCAGGTCGATTCTCGAAGCCCGGCCTGTCCGGCGGGAATACAAATCGGGAATTCCAGCGGCGGCCGCGTCCGACTCTGGTTCAAGGTGGCGTGAAACGCAACCCGGCTGGAAATCCGGGTTGCCGTCGCCGGCCCGGGCGAACTCGGGAGCCGGCACCTCCAGCAGCTTGGCGAGCTCCCCGCCGAGGCGATTCAGGTCTGCCTTGTCAAAGCCCTGCGAACTGGCCAGGACCCGGCCCGAGTGGTCCAGCAGGAACAGCGCCGGAACCGCCTCCAAGCCGAAGCCCTCACTGGCCGCTAGGCCGTGATCGAAGCGCAGCGACAGATCCGCTCCCAGAGAGCGCATCAGCTTGTCAGTCGACGCGGGCTCGTCCTGAGAGACGGCCACCACGCGGTCGCCAGACCCAATGCTGCGGGAAAGGCCGTCCAAGTAGCGAAGAGCCAAGTGGCACGCCGGGCAGTCAGTCTTGAAAAACGCGAGCAGGGAGGGGCCGGACAATACCAAGTCCGGGACTGGGGGCGCAGTGGCACCGTTGGCGAGCATGGGCATGATTCTAGGCGCGGCGAATCGCGCGCCTGCGAGCCCATCCTACAAGAAGTGCGCCTAGGCGTCTTGACTCGGCGTCCTAGCGCAGGCCTGGACAACTCCCGGAACGGCGCCGTGAGGTCAGCGCGCCGAAATTTCCTGCGGCAGGTACGCGACCCTCTCGATTGCTACACTAGCTATGTAAGCGAGGCGTTGCTCTCCCGCCCGCAATGAAGTTCGGCGTCATCATTTTCCCGGGCTCGAACTGTGATCACGACGCGCTTTACGCGCTTACGCACAACCTCGGCCAGCAAGCCACCGAAATCTGGCACGAGTCCGAAGAGCTGGGCGACGCGGATGCCATCTTCGTGCCCGGCGGATTCTCCTACGGCGATTACCTGCGCTGCGGCGCGATCGCCCGGTTCTCGCCCATCATCCGCTCGTTGCGGCGCTTTGCAGACTCCGGCGGGCTGGTGATCGGGGTGTGCAACGGCTTTCAGATCCTGTGCGAGGCCGGCCTGCTGGACGGTGCGTTGGTGCGCAATCAAGACCTGCGTTTCGTGTGCCGGACCGTCAACCTAGTCCCGGGGACGCTAGACTCGGCCTTCACTTCGGCTTGCCAGCCCGACAGGCCGCTCAGAATTCCGGTCGCCCACGGCGAGGGCTGCTTTTTCGCCGATGAGGCCACCTTGGACCGCATCGAAGCGGAAGACCGCGTCGCCTTCCGCTACTCCGGAGAGAATCCCAACGGATCGAGCCGGAACATCGCCGGCGTGCTGAGCGAAGGACGCAACGTGCTCGGCATGATGCCGCATCCCGAACGCGCCTGCGACGGCGCAGTGGGCTCCACCGACGGAATCGCCGTCTTTCGATCCATGATTTCCGCCGCCGGGAACGGCCTCCGCCATGCAGGCTGAAGTCGACGAGCGGACAGCGGCCGAACACGGCCTCACGGCTGAGGAGTACGAGCGGATCACTGGCCGCATCGGGCGCGTTCCGACACTGACTGAACTCGGAATTCTCAGCGTCATGTGGAGCGAGCACTGCTCGTACAAGAGCTCGCGGCTGCACCTGAAGAAGCTTCCCACCAGAGGCGAGCGGATCTTGGTCGGACCGGGCGAGAACGCGGGCATCGTCGACATCGGCGGCGGCTGGGCGGCCGCCTTCAAGATCGAGTCGCACAACCATCCCAGCTATATCGAGCCCTTCCAAGGGGCGGCGACCGGGGTCGGCGGCATCTTGCGCGACATCTTCACGATGGGCGCCCGCCCCGTAGCGGTGCTCGACGCCCTGCGGTTCGGCCCTCCGGACGACCCGGAGGCCGGCCCGGCCAATCGGCGTATCATCCGCGGGGTGGTCGAGGGCATCGCCCACTACGGCAATTGCATCGGGGTGCCCACGATCGGAGGGGAATGCTCCTTCGACCCCTGCTTCAGCGCGAATCCGCTGGTCAACGTCTTCGCCCTCGGGGTGTTCCGGCAGGACTCGATCTTCCTCGGGTCTGCCAAGGGCCTCGGCAACCCCGTCATTTACGTGGGGGCCAAGACTGGCAGGGACGGCATCCAAGGGGCATCGATGGCTTCTGCCGAGTTCGACGAGGATTCCGAGGCCAAGCGGCCCAACGTCCAGGTGGGCGATCCGTTCCTGGAGAAGCTCCTGCTCGAGGCTTGCCTCGAGGCCATGCGCACCGGCGCGATTCTCGGCATCCAGGACATGGGCGCGGCCGGGCTGACCTGTTCGACCGCGGAGATGGGCGGCCGCGGCGGGGTCGGGATCGAGATCGAACTCGACCGCGTGCCGCAACGCGAGAGCGGGATGACGCCCTACGAAATCATGCTCTCGGAATCGCAGGAGCGCATGCTGCTGGTAGCCGAACGCGGTCGAGAAGGCGAGGTCCTGGCGGTCTTCCAAAAATGGGGGCTCGACGCCGTAGAGATCGGAACGGTCACGGCGGACCGGCTCTTGCGGGTCAAGCAAGGCGGAAGCGTGGTGGCCGAACTGGACACGGGCTTTCTCAGCGACGACGCACCGCTCTATGACCGTCCGCACACCGAGCCTCGCCGCACCGCGCCGCTGGACGGACCGGTCCTGAACGAGCCCCAAGCCGCAGACTTGCTGTCCGGCATCGAAGCCCTGCTGGCTTCGCCCGATCTCAATTCCAAGCGCTGGATCTGGGAGCAGTACGACCATCAGGTCCGGACGAATACAACCTCGGGACCCGGCGCCGACGCCGCCGTGATCCGCATCAAGGAGGCCAACGTCTCCCTTGCCATGTCACTGGACGGCAATTCGCGCTACTGCTCGCTCGACCCGCGCCTCGGCACGCAATTGATCGTGGCCGAATGCTGCCGCAACCTCGCCACGGTCGGCGCGACCCCGATCGCCGCGACCAACAACCTCAACTTCGGCAATCCCGAAAAGCCGGAGATCATGGCCCAGCTCGTGGAATCGATCGAAGGCATGGCCGAAGCGTGCCGCCATTTCGGCACGCCGATCACCGGCGGCAACGTCAGCCTGTACAACGAGACCCTGGGCGAGGGCATCGACCCGGCCCCCGTGCTGGGAATCGTGGGGATACTGGACCACATGGCCGCCCCGATCGGGTCTTGCTTCACGCACGCGGGAGACCTGATCGTCCTGCTCGGCGGGTTGCTTCCCGACTGCCGAGGCGAGGAATTGCCCCGGCGCTTCGGATCGTCGCAATACGCCAAGACCGTGCTGGCCCAAACATGGGGCCTGCCGCCGTCCTTGGACTTGGAGCATGAGGCGAGCGTGCACGAGGCCACGCGCAGCATCGTCCGCCAGAACCTCGCCCACTCGGCGCACGACGTCGGCAGCGGGGGCCTGGCCGTGGCGCTGGCCGAGTGCTGCTTCGGCCCGGAACCGATCGGGGCAACCGTCGACTTCGACACCGACCACCCGCTGCTCTGCGCGATGTTCCACGAGTGCCCTTCCCGCGTGCTGCTTTCGCTGCCCCGTGCGAACATAGGGGAAGTGGTAGCGATCGCAGCGTCGCTAGACGTCCCACTGGTCGAACTTGGCCACACCGGTGGTTCGAGCCTGGCGTTCGGGCTGAATTCAACCACCCGCGTAGAAGCGCCGGTGGCGCACCTGCGCAGAATCTGGGAGTCTTCGTTTGAAGCCTCCTTGGAGACTCAATGAGCGAACAGCCAGCGCCCGTCCCGAGCCGAGCCGTCGAGGTGGACGCCGGGGACGGCTTCCGCGAGGAGTGCGGCATCTGCGCGATCTTCGGCCATCCCGAGGCCGCCAATCTGGCGTACCTAGGCCTGTACGCCCTGCAGCACCGCGGTCAAGAGAGCGCGGGAATCTGCTCCAGCGACGGGAAGACCATCCACACGCGCAAGGGCATGGGCCTCGTCAGCGAGATCTTCGGCGAGCATGAACTCCAACAGCTGACCGGGCACATGGCGATCGGCCACACGCGCTACTCGACCGCGGGTGACATCGGCTCGCGCAATGCTCAGCCGTTCTACGTCGAGTGCAACAAGGGCGCATTGGCGGTCGCCCACAACGGCAATCTGACCAACGGCCACGCCCTGCGGGGAGCGATCGAGAAGAGCGGATCCATCTTTCATGCCACTAGCGACACCGAGGTCATTCCTCACCTGATGGCCCGTTCCACGGAACAGACGCTGGACTCGGCGCTGCGCGAGTCGCTCCTGGAACTGGAAGGCGCCTATTCGCTGGTCTTGCTGGGCACCAACCAGATCATCGTCGCCCGCGACCAGCGCGGGTTCCGGCCGCTCGCCTACGGCACCATGCAGCACGAGGGGCGCAACGTCCACGTATTCGCCTCCGAAACCTGCGCCTTCGATCTCATCGGTGCGAAGTACCAAGGAGAGGTAGAGCCGGGCGAGATGGTCATCGCCAGCGACAGGGGCGTGACGAGGCAGCGCTTCGCGCCTGCGCTCAAACCTTCCCAGTGCGCCTTCGAGCACGTCTATTTCTCGCGTCCGGATTCGATCGTGTTCGGGCGCTCGGTGCACAAATCGCGCGAGGCCTTGGGCCGCATCCTCGCGCGAGAGAGCCCGGTCGAGGCCGATTGCGTCGTGCCCGTGCCGGATTCCGGCAACGCGGCGGCGCTCGGCTTCTCGACCGAGTCGGGAATTCCCTTCAGCATCGGACTCATTCGCAATCATTACGTGGGCCGAACGTTCATTGAACCCAAGCAATCGATCCGCAATTTCGGGGTCAAGCTCAAGCTCAATCCGGTGAACGAACTAGTCGCCGGCAAGCGCGTGGTGCTGGTGGACGATTCGCTGGTGCGCGGCACCACGAGCCGCAAGATCGTGGGCATCATGCGCGACGCAGGCGCCACAGAGGTCCACTTGCGCATCTCCTGCCCTCCCACCATCGCGTCGTGCTACTACGGGGTGGACACGCCCGACAAGGACGAGCTGATCGCCAACCGGATGACCGTCGAAGAGATCCGGCAGCACACCGGCGCCGACTCGCTCGCCTACCTGTCGCTGCAAGGACTCAAACAGGCGGTCGGAGACAACAACGGCGGCAGGTACTGCTATTCGTGCTACACCGGCTCGTACCCGACGGAGCTCATTGACGTCGATCAATTCGTCCAAGACCATCGCCAGAAGGACAGCGCCGAGGACACGATCGCGTGGCGATCTAGGCCGAGCGCGTAGTCGGCGCTCGGCCGCAGGCATCTCTCGGGGCAGCAGGCGAGCGCTGTTGGGTGCGCGCAGATGTCCCCTGGCCAGGCTCAACTGTCCCCGCAGACGATGTATACTGTTGCCGTTCGGCGACTGGCAGTCGCAGCGATTTCGAGGGAGTCCAAGTGCAACGCAAGAATCTTTCCCGCCTTCTCTTGGTGCCGCTGGCACTGGCCTGTGCCCTGCCGGCGCTAGCCGAAGAGACGCGGATCTTCAACACCGTCAAGCAGAAGCTCGCGGAGGGCAAGCAGGTCGTCGGCGGCACGATCAATACCTCCGACCCGAACGTGTACTGCGCCATGGCGAATTCCGGGTTCGACTTCCTCTGGATCGAGATGCAGCACAGCCCGCTGAACTACGACCAGGTCGCGAAAATGATCTGGGCTTGCAAGGACGCGCCGGCGATCCCCTTCATCCGGGTCCCGACACCCACGGAAGGCGACATCCAGAAGGCCACCGACATCGGCGCACTCGGAATCGTCGTCCCCATGGTGGACAGCGTCCAAGAGGCCGAGGACGGCGTGACCTACGCCAAGTTCCCGCCGCGGGGCAAGCGCAGCCGGGGCGGCGGCCAGTACGGCCGCCTCTGGGGGGCCGACTACCGCGCCGTGGCCAATGACAACATCATGGTCATCGTCATGATCGAATCGCCCGCCGGCGTCGACATTGTCGACAAGGTGGCGGCGATCGACGGCGTGGACGTGGTCTTCGCCGCGAGCGGCGACATCGGCAGCTTTACGGGCTGGGAGCGTGACGATCCGCGCTATATGGCTCTGATCGAGAAGATCAAGGTCGAAACGCTCAAGGCCGGCAAGATCCTGGCCGGGCCGTTGGCTTGGCGCGACCGGGACGGCTTCATGTTCTTCCAAGGGCCTTCGGAAGGCAGCTTGATACGGGACGGCGCAAGGGCGGCACTGGAGCGCCCGGCGGAGAAGATGGAGGACGTCGCCACCGGCGACGAGAGCAACTGACGCGCGCCGCCGCGCCGCGCTGACGGCGCGGCCAAGGCCTCGCACGAGCCGTCAGGGCTTGGCTACCAGCAGGAACAGGTACAACACCGGCAGGTACAGCACCGACGCCCGCAGCAAGTCTCTCGCGTCCCCAGCCGTGCCGCTCTTGGCGAGTCGAACGCCCGCCGCGAGGTACGCGCAGCCGAGCAGGAACGCGGGCACCGCGTACCACGAAGCTGCCATGCCCAGCCACGCCGGGGCCATTGAGAGCGGCACGAGCAGGGCCGAGCTGACAATGATCTGGCGGTACGTCGACCGGCCCGACGGCTCGACCACCGGCAGCATCCGGATTCCGGCCCGCGCGTAGTCCTCGCGGTACATCCACGCGATCGCGTAGAAGTGCGGGAACTGCCACAGGAACAGGATCCCGAACAGGGCCCAGGCCTCGACATCCAAGCTGCCGCGCAGGGCGGCCCAGCCCATCAGGGGCGGCACGGCTCCGGGGAACGCTCCCAGCGTGGTCGACCACCACGTGCGCGTCTTCAAGGGCGTATAGACGAGGTTATAGCTGACTACCGTGCACACGCCGAGCCAGAAGCTGAGCGCATTGACGCCGACGAACAGATAGGCCAAGCCCGCGACGGTCAGGCCGGACGCATAGATCAGTGCCGAACGCGACGGAACCCGGCCTGCAGGCAGCGGACGGGTCGCCGTGCGGCGCATGCGGGCATCCACGTCCCGCTCCCACCACTGGTTCAAGGCACCCGTCCCGGCCGCCAGCAGCGCCGTCGCGAACAGGGCGTGCAGCGTCTGCGCGGCCGGCAGGGCGCCGTCGGCTGCCAAGTAGCAGCCCATCGCCGTGGACATCAGGATGAGCCAGACGATCGACGGCTTGACCAGTTCGTAGTAGTCGGCCAGCACGGCCGACGCACCGGTGCCGCCGGCAGCCCGCACGGTGGTCGAGAGGTTGGTGTTCATTGCCTAGGCGCGCCGGCGGCGCTCGGACATCAGCCGGTATAGGCGAAGGTGACTTCCGTGCTCTCGCTGGCGCCGACGGTGATCTCCACTTCCTGCTCTCCCAGCTGCTCGTGCACCGCCTGCAGCGTGTAGCTGCCGGGGGGCAGGTTGCCGATTTCGAACGTTCCGTCGGCAGCGCTGACCGCGAAGTACGGGTGCTCCATCACGTGGATGTAAGCCTGCATCCAAGGGTGGATGTTGCACTTCACCGCGATCTTCATCTCCGCGCGCGGGAAGGCGTAGTCGATCGCCGGAGCGCCGGAGGTCTGCGACTTGTTCCACTCGCGGTTCTCGCGCGGCAGCGGGTGCACGTTGTGGGTCGTGGGGTCCGAATTGGTGATGTTCAGCGGCTGGCCCATCTGCACGGCGACGACATGCGGCTTGTAAATGCAGCCGTCTTGATCCAAGTTGACCATGTCGGTGCGCACCGGGAAGCGCTTGCCTTCCAAGCCCTTCGAGACCCACACCATGACGTGCTGCAGCTTGCCGTCGTTGACAACCACGCGGTCGGAGGGCACGCGCCCGCCGTGCAGCTGGATGCAGTCGGGCTCGGCGCTCATGTTGACCGGGGGAAACCGCGGCACATCGCCCGAAAACGTGATCATGCCGGTCACGGTCGCGGCCGTGGCCGGGTCGACCGTCACCATCTCGCCGACGGGCGCGGCGTCGCCGCCGGACTGGCCGCCGGACTGGCCCCTCGTCCTCGCGTCGTACTCGTCGAAGTAGTCGTCTCCGCCACAGGCAAAGGCCATGGCCAGCAGGAATGCGGGCACGAAAGCCGCCGCCAGAACTCTACGATTGCTCACGCTTGCTTACCTCCGAAAAGCGTTCGAATTCTCATTGTAGGGCTTGCAGGCGACGCAGTTCCGCGCCGTCCATCTGGAACATGTAGCGCGTCAGCAGGTCGGCGTGGTCGCCCTCGTAATTGCGCGCCTGGGCCGGGATCTGGCCCGAGAACACCCAGCGGTTGCCGTCGCGCTCGAACAGCTCGGACGGCATTGCCGTGCCAGGCGCGATCGCCGCCGGCTCCAGCATCCAGCGGTAGGTCCAGTTCGGCTTCAGACGCTCGGACGCGATCAGGAAGTTGGGTGCCGTGGCGTCGACATCCTGCGACGGGACGCCAGTCATATGGCACTGCAGGCACGGCGCGGCATCGCTGGTGAACAGCTGCCGCCCGATCGCCCGCTCCGCGTTCGTGAGCGGCTCCATCGCCTCGGGCATGTGCGGCACCGGCTGCGAGTCGCGCGCCATGAAGAACTTCGTGAGCTTCGCCAGCTGGCGATCGGAGAAGTAGAACGTCGGCATGCGCGCGTGCAGGTACTCGCGCACGCCGTTGCGGTTGATGTCGCTCTCGCTGAGAGCCGGATTGGCGAGGAAGCCCGTCAGCCATTCGGGCTGCACGCGCGCGCCCTCCGTGTACAGCTGGGGCGGCAGCTGCTCGGCCCAGTCGGGGTCGTCGGCGTAGCGCGGAATCGTCATGAAAGACGAAACATTGCCCGGGCGGATCTGGTGGCAGCCCGTGCAATTGTGCCGCGTGATGATCCACCAGCCCTCCTGGACGTCAGCCCGCTCGTCTTCCGGCTCGAAGCGGTACTGCTCGGGGAAGGTCGTCTCGACCGCGCCCAGCAAGAACGTGGTCAGAGCGTTGATCTCCTCGGCGCTGAGGTTGAAGTTGGGCATCCGGAGGCGCTCGAGGTGCTCGCGCTCCTTGCCCTCGTCGAACACCGCCGGGTTCTCGAGCTTGCGCTCGAAGAAGCCCTTGTGCGAGTACCAGCCCTCCAGCTCGGCTTCGTGCGTCTTGAGGGCGAAGTCGAGCCGCTCCAGCGGCTTGCTGCCTTCGAGCGTGAGGTCCGTGCCGATCCGGCCCTCTTCCTCGAGGCCCGCGATCTCGTGACAGCCGGCGCAGCCGTAGTGCCGGATGGCGGCCAAGCCCGCCGCCGCCATGTCCGGATCGTCCATGTACGGCGCTGGCGGATACTCCTGGTCCGTTCGCTGCTCGCTGAGGTAGGCGGCGATGTCCCGCGACTCCTGATCGGTCAGCCGCAGGCTCGGCATCACCGGGCGCGGCCGCATCGCATCGGGCACGTCCGGATCCGGGGTCACTTCCGAGGGATCGTGAATCCAGCGAACCATGTAGTCGTAGTTCATCTTTTCGCCGACCCGGCTGAGGTTGGCGGCAAAGTCCCCGCCCATGCGGCTGTCACCCTCTCCGATCGAGTGGCAGCCCATGCAGCCCCGGGTCTCGAACAGTTCCTGGCCGCGCTCGGCATTTCCGCGCGGGTGCCGGGCCAGCTCCCCGTCCAGCGCGTTCTGCCACAGATAGGCGGAGATCTGTTGGACCTCCTCGTCCAACAGCCGGAACACCGGCATCTTCGAACCGGGCCGGAACTCGTGGGGATCCTTGATCCAGGCAGGAATCCACTCCTTGACGTCCTTGAGCTTGATCTCCTTCAGGCTGGGGCCGAACTTCTTGACCTCCTGGGCCAGGTTGGTTTCTTCCATCTGCAAGTTGTGGATCTCGGCATCGACGCGCGTGTTGGTCAGCCGCAGTTCCTCGGCCCGGGCGTAGTACCGCTGGGCGGCGCCTCCGTCCGAGGCCGTGTCGCCCAGGTCGAGGTTGACGCGCATCTCCTTGGCATTGGCCGAGTAGGTCGCGTTCAGATTGCGCAGCTCCTGGCGCACCGCGGTCAGCTCCTCGGCTTCGGCGTCGTAGCCCTCGAAGCGGTGGCAGCCCCAGCAGCCCTTGTTCATGTACAGCTCGCGCCCCATGTTGAGCGTCTCGCCGCCGGGAGTGACGACCTCCTTGGCGTGGCACTGCTGGCAGCCCGCCTCGACGTTCTCGGGGTAGTACAGCGGCCACAGCCAGAACTTGTGGCGCCCGTGCCCCTTGGTCACGCTGCGCGTGGCGCGGCCGTTGCCGTTGTGACAGGACGAGCAGCCGAACGCCTCCGGATCATGGATCTGGAGCAGTTCCGGCCGCGGGTGGCTCTTGAACACGGGGTAGATCAGATCCGTGGCTCCGATCTCGACCGGCTCGCGGATGCCGAGGTGGCAGGATTCGCAGCGGTCCACCAAGTCGATGTCCAGCAGGTGGATCTGCTTGATGTCCACGTCGAAGTTGCGCATGTTCGCGATCAGCCCGTCGATCTGCGTCGCGCCCAGGCCGACGAGGCGGTCGGACATCAGCGCGTCGCGCTCGGCGCGCAGCCGGTTCGCCTCGGCGAGCGCCTCCAGGCGCTCGGCCTGCAGCGCGGTGCGCCGCTCCTGCATGCCGAGGAATTCCGCCTCGAGCTGCTCGTACTGCCACTCCAGCTCCTCGGTTTCGCCGGAGCCGTCGGCGAGCGGCAACTCGACTTCGACCACGCGGGAGCGGATCTCCTCGATGTCCTCCCGGATGGACTCCTTCTCCCCTTCGTCGTGAGAGACCTCGATCAGGTAGCGCTGCGCGTCGATCTCGCTGCGCAGGATCTGGAAGGCGCCGCGGGCCGCGGTCATGCGCGGCACCACTCCCTGGCCGACCTCGCGGTCGATCTCCGCGATGCGCGCGCGAACCGCCTGTTCGGCCGCGCTGAGCTCGCCGTCCAGCTCTTGGTATTCCGGCGACTGGCGGATCTCATCCTCCTTGGCCGCCTGCTGGGGCTGCAGTTCCATCAAGAAGCCCGTGTAGTAGGCGCTGAAACGGGCTTGGTACTCCTTGTAGGGCCGCATGATCTCGACTTCGTCGTAGATCGCCCACACCAGCGAGGCCAGCAGCAACAGCATCGACACGAGTAAGTGGACGCTGTACGACTTGCTGGTTATCGGATCCGGCTGAACCTGGGTTTCTTCTGCCATGAAATTCGCTATGCCTTCCCTTGCGTGGCTTGTTTCGGCTGCAACTCTAGACGTTGAACCACGGCGTGACCCACACGTACTTGATGCGGAACAGCAAGCGCGCCGCCATCTTGACCGGCAGTGCCAGCATCACGATGAGCAGCGCCTGCATGATCGCGTACTGCAGCAGCGACATCCGGTTCAGTATCTTGCGGCTGAACTCGGTCGCCGCGATGATGCGGTGGCAGGCGTAGCCCGCCGCCACCGCGAAGCCGCCCACCACCAGGCCGCCGAAGATTCCGATCCACGGCTGGGAGGTGATGCCCACGATCTCGTGCAAGTCGCGGTTGATCTCGAAGATCAGGCGATTGTGGTCCCAAGTCATGCCCGGCCAGAACCACATCCAGCCCGGGCCGCGGATCAGGGTGCCGATCACGATCATCGAGCACCACAGGATGATGAAGCCGAATATGAAAGTCCAGATCGCGAACCGCCGCTGCTTGTACGTGTAGTAGCCGTTGCCCAGCGGGTTCTCGTCGATGTAGGGGATCACGATCAGGCCGATGATGATCATCGTCGGCATCACGACGCCGGCGATCCACGGGTCAAAGTAGACCAGCATCTCCTGCAGGCCGAGGAAGTACCACGGCGCCTTGGACGGGTTCATCGTCAGGGACGGATTGGCCGGCTCTTCCAGCGGCGCGTCGAGCGTGATCGACCACACCATCAGGATGATCGTGACGATGATCGCCGCCAAGAACTCCATGCGCAGCAGGTAGGGCCACACGGCCACCTCCCGCACCCAGCCTTTCTGGAAGGGCTGCACCTTGCGGTGGTGCGTCTTGGCCAGGTCCGGGTCGTTCTCCAGCCGCTCGGCCAGGCGGTCGTTGGCGCGCGCCTGCCGCAGGGCGTACCAGGTGAAGAACGGGATGATGAACAGCATCCCCACGATCGGGATGTTGTCCGGGAGGGAGACGATGGTCCAGAGTTGGTGCCAATCCATTGTGCTGATTCCTGCTCTCTTCGCTAACGCCTACCTGCGGACCGGCTTGATTTCCTTCTCGAGCATGATCGGGGCAGGCCCGGAAATGCCGCCGTCCTTGCGGACCCGCCAGAAGTGCACGATCATGAAGATCGCTGCAAAGCCCGGGATCGCGATGCAGTGCCAGATATAGGCGCGCAACAGCGCGTTGGCATCCACGATCGAGCCGCCCAGCAGGGCGAAGCGCACGTCGTTGAAGGGCGTCATGCCAAGCTCCGGCCCGAAGGGGCCCTCGTGCCCCAGCATCGGGGTCGCGCGGGCCATGTTGGTGCCGACGGTGACCGCCCAGAATCCGAGCTGGTCGTCGGGCAGCAGATAGCCCGTGAACGACAGCAGCAGCGTCAGTACCAGCAGGATCACCCCGACCGACCAGTTGAACTGGCGCGGCTTCTTGTACGAGCCCGTCAGGAACACACGGAACATGTGCAGCTGCACGGTCAGCACCATCGCGTGCGCGGCCCAGCGGTGCATGTTGCGCAGCAGCTTGCCGAAGGGCACGTCGTGCTCGAGGTAGAGAATGTCCCGGAACGCCTGCACCTTGGTCGGGTGGTAGTAGAACATCAGCAGCACGCCGGTCCAGGTCAGCACCCAGAACAGGTAGAAGCTGATGCCTCCCATGCCCCAGGTGAAGTTGTAGCGAACCGCGTCGCGGTTGACCTTGGCCGGGTGCAGGTGCAGGAACACGTTGCTCAGCACGCCCAGCGTGCGGCTGCGGGCGGTCTGGTCATGCTTGACGCGGAAGATCGACTTGTAGACCTCGGTCTTGGTCGGCTGCTTGAGCGCGTCGAGGTCGATCTGGGCCTTCTTCTTGATCTCGTCAGGATCGATGGTCACGCCCAGCAGGGTGCGGGCGCCGTCGCCGTTGTTCCCAGCCGGCGCGGCGGACTTGTCCTTGACTTCGGTTGGGTTGTTCTCAGCCATGCTCTTGGTCTCCTGCCGCCATCACACCTGGATGAAGCTGCCCTCGGTGTCGAACTGCGTGGGCTGGCCCTTTTCCTCGCGGTAGAGCACGCTCGTGTCCACGACAATGCGCCCCTGCGGATCCAGTGACACGTACGCCCGGTCCATCGGCCGCGGGGCCGGGCCCTCGTAGTTGCGGCCCTCCGGGTCGTAGCCGCTGCCGTGGCAAGGGCACTTGAACTTCGCCTCGCTCAGCTTCCAATCCGGCGTACAGCCCAGATGCGTGCAACTGGCGTAGATCACAAACAGCCGGTCGGTCGTGCGCACGACCCAAATGCGATTGCTCTTCTGGAAGCGCGTATCGACGCCGATGCCGTAGTCGGTCGGCAAGCCGATGCGAAACTGCGTCCGCGGCTCGAAAATCGTGCGCGGAAAGAAGAACCGCAGGAACATCAGCAGGTTCGTCGTCAGGAAGCCGCCGGTGAGCAGCCCGATCAGCCTGCGCCGCGAGCGGATCTTGGCCTCTTGGTCCCTGCTCTCGGCTTGGATACTCGCCTTGATGCGGCCAATCAGCGAGGCGCTAGACGCACCCCCGGCCTGTTCTTCCGACATCCAGTTATCCCTCCACAAAAGCCCGTTCCAAAGAATTGGAACTGCCTTCCCTACTCCCTATTGTAGAAAAGCCGCGCCCCCTGCTTCAACGGCCGTCTAGCGCGTCCTAGGCAGGGGCCGCAGGGATCTGCTCCAGCATCTTCTGTGCCCGGAGCAGGTCGTCCGGCGTGTCGACGCTGACGCCGACGTGGTCGGCGGTTGGAACGACCGCGATGCGATGGCCGTGCTCCAAGGCCCGGAGCTGCTCCAGCCCTTCCGCCAGTTCCAGCTGCGTCGGCCGCATGCGGCTGAAAGCCAGCAGGAAGTCCCTGCGGTAGGCGTAGATTCCGATGTGCTCCCACGCGGCCGCGCCCACGCCGCGATCCGGGTAGGGGACCGGACTGCGCGAGAAATACAGCGCCGTGCCGTCCGAGCCGGTGACAACCTTGACCACGTTTGGATCTTCCAGCACGGCTCGCTCCGTGATCCGCTTGCACAGCGTCGCCATCGGCGGCGCCGTTGGCTCCAGCAGCGGACGCACCACCTGCTCCAGCACGCGGGCGTTGACAAACGGCTCGTCGCCCTGGATGTTGACGACGATCGCGGCGCTCTCGGCGGAGGCCACTTCGGCCACGCGGTCCGTTCCGGAGACGTGATCGGGAGAGGTCATCGTCACCGTGCCGCCGAAGCGTTCCACCGCGGCGTGGATCCGCGCATCGTCCGTGGCGACGACTACGCGCTCAAAGACCGGGCACGCGACGGAGCGCTCATATACGTGCTGGATCAGGGGCTTGCCACCCAAGTCCGCCAGGGGCTTGCCTTCGAAGCGGCGCGACGCGAAGCGGGCGGGAATGACGCCGAGAACGGTCTCAGGCAAGACAATCCATTGTTATCAGATTTCCGGGATGGGATCGGTCGGAGCTACGTCCTCGCCCTCCCAGTTCACGTTGCCGTCGTCGTAGATCAGCACCCGGGCGCGGCTGCCAGGCGCGTGCGGCTGTTCGCTCTCGGGCAGGAAGCGCCGGTGTTCGGCCATCACCTCGGCATACTGGCTGTCCCCGGCGAGGTTTTCAAACTCCTGCGGGTCCTTGCGCATGTCGTAGAGCTCTTCGGAGCCGTCGGCGTGGCGAATGTAGCGCCAGTTCTCGGAGCGGACGCCGTGGTTGCCCGGATTGTGCGTGGTGATTGCGGGCCATTCGCGCGGAGCCGAGGCATCCTGCAGCTGCGGCGCCAAGCTGTGGCCGTCCAGCCCCGGCTGGGCGGGCAGGCCCGCGAGCTCGACCAGCGTGGGGTAGATGTCGAGCAGTTCCGCTGGGCTGGTCACGCGAGCGCCGTGGGCGACGCCCGGGCCCGCGAAGATCAGGGGCACCCTGGCCGAGCGGTCCCAGAGCGTGTTCTTGCCAGTGATCAGCTTCTCGCCGAGGTGCCAGCCGTGGTCGGACCAGAGCACGACAACCGTGTCGTCGGCATGGCCGCTCGCTTGCAGGGCATCCAGAACACGCCCGACCTGGCTGTCGACGAAGCTGACCGATGCCAGATAGGATGCCACGAGATTGCGCCACTCTCCCGCATCCTCGAGAAACTTCAGCCGCGGCTCGGGCAGCTTCCAATGCAGATACCAGCTGAAGCGGGGCGTGTCGTCGCGGTCGTCGCGGCGGATTTCAGGCAGGACGACCGAATCGAGCGGGTACATGTCGTACCACTTCTGCGTCACGTAGCAGGGCACGTGCGGCAGGAAGAACCCGGCGGCCAGGAAGAAGGGCTGCTCTTGGGGCCCGTCCAGCGGTCCTTGCAGCTGTTCAACGGCCCAGCTGGCGACCTGCCAGTCGCCCTTGTCCTCGTCCTTGTGAGGGAAGGTCCCCCAATCCATTAGGGGGTGGTTCTGCGGCGTCTGCACCAGCTTTTCCTCGGGGCGGGCCCCCACTCCGGCAGGCGGTCCCAAGAACTGGAACTCGGTATCCGTTTCGGCCCGTCCGAACCGCCCGTGGTAGATCTTGCCGGTGGCGTAGGTGGCGTACCCGTTGCGCTGGAAGTACTGCGGCAGCGACTCGATGTCCTGCAGCGATTCGACCTCGCGGAACCACGGCGCGAGCCCGTAAATCCCGGTGCTGGTCGGCCGGCGGCCGGTCAAGAGGCTGGTACGAGACGGATTGCACAGCGGCGCCTGGGTCTGGGCGTTGAGGAAGGTCGTGCCGCGCTCGGCCAGCCGGTCCATGTACGGCGTCTTCACCTGCGGGTGGCCCCCCAGCGGCCCCACCCAATCGTTGAGGTCGTCGATCGCGATGAACAGGATGTTGGGCTTGGGCGGGGGCGCCTGTTCGGTCGAGCAGGCCGCCAACAAGGCGGCAACCGCAACGGCAGTGCAGGCTACCCGGATGCTATGGCTCATGGGAATTCCGGTCGATACCCTACCACACAACATCCCGGGACCGGCGCCGGACTTGATCCGATGCAGTCGTGGAAGGACATTGCCGGGCGACTCGTCAGCGACCGCTCGGCCTCAACGATTGTTGCGAAGCAGACGAACAGAATCACAAAGGACCATGGACGCACGAGCCGAGCACGGGAAGGACGGACCCTGTCCTCCCCTCTCCGGCAAGTTCCTGCTGTAAGATTTCAAGTCGGCGAGTGATATGGGACTTCCCTCCTGTAGCAGGGAAATTCTCGCTGGCCGCAATCCACGGGGGTGACAGAGACCCGGAGGCTCGCGCGTGAATCCTGCAGGACTGAAAGGGAAGACGGCTCTCATCACCGGAGGCAACCACGGCATCGGGGCCGCCGTCGCGAGGGCTATCGGCGCTCAGGGCGCCAATGTGTTCATTACTTATTTCCGGCCGGAGACCTCCTATTCGAAGAACGAGCTCCGCGAAGCTCTCTCGGCGGGAGTAGGCGGAGATGCGCTCTATCATGCCCACCAGCAACAAACACCCGAGCAGGTCGTGTCGTCTGTCGAATCAGCTGGCGGGCGCGCCTCCATGTTGGAACTTGATCTCTCCGCTAGTGAGTCGGCTTCCACAGCGCTGGACGCATGCGAAGCTGAGTTCGGCCAGGTGGAGATTCTGGTGAACAATCACGCCTACTGTTCGCTGGAGACCTTCGATCCTGCCAGCGTCGGAGGAAGCGAGTACGACGCGAGCGTGGAATTGACATCCGCCGACGGAATTGACCGCCACTTCGCCGTCAATGTCAGAGCCACCGTGCTCTTGATGGCCGAGTTCACGAAAAGGCACGTAGCGAGGGACGCCAAGTGGGGCCGGATCATTAACATCAGCACTGATGCAGCGGACGCCCACAGCCTGAACGTCAGCTACGCAGCAAGCAAGCATGCGATCGAATCCTACAGTCGGTCTGCGGCCTCAGAGCTTGGCAAGTACGGGATCACCTGCAACGTCGTTGCGCCGGGACCGATACAGACCGGCTACATCACCCCCGAGTTGGAAGGGGCGATTGTCGAACGCACGCCCCTCGGTCGGCTGGGGACACCGCCGGACGTGGCGGGCGTCGTCTCGTTTCTGGCCTCCGACCAGGCGCGCTGGGTGACCGGACAACTGCTCTATGTTGGGGGCGGGTATCGAATGCCCCAGTGAGAGCCGTAATTCCTTCGAAGTCGCGTCGGAGAGACTTGCCTGCCCGCAGCCTTGGAGGCACCCTACGCGCCTAGGTCGCTGGCCGGGCTGGAACGGGACAACGCAGTGCGGGCCGCGGCCCTAGTCCGCCGGAGCCAGTCCGAAACGGGCCAAGGCTAACCTACCATTAAAAATCGCACATGTCGCGGGCAACAGAACAGTTCGGGGACTTGCTGGCGATCATGCGCCGCCTGCGATCGCCGGAGGGCTGCCCGTGGGATCGCGAGCAAACGCTGGAGTCTCTGCGCCGCTACCTCATCGAAGAGACCTACGAGGTAATCGACGCCATCGACCGGCGCGACTGGACCGGGCTGGCAGAGGAACTAGGGGACCTGCAACTGCAGGTCGTCTTCCAAGCAGAGATCGCCCAGAGCGAAGGGTGGTTTGACATCCAAGCCGTCTTGGAGACCATCAACTCCAAGCTGGTGCGCCGCCACCCGCACGTGTTCGAGTCGGAGTCGCTGAAGACGGCCGACGACGTGACCCAACGCTGGGAGCAGATCAAGCGGGAGGAGAAGCCGCAACCGCATGGCGAGGGATTGCTGGACAAGGTCCCCAGGCACCAGCCAGCCATGCTGGAGGCGCACCAAGCGGGCAAGCTCGCGGCCGAGTCCGGCTTCGACTGGCAGCGATTCGAGGACATGGGCGACAAGCTGGCCGAGGAGTTCCGCGAGGTGTGCGAAGCGCTCCAAGCGAGCGATCCACAACGTGTAGAAGACGAGATCGGCGACTTGATCTTCATGGCCGTCAACGTCGCCCGATTCTCCGGGGTGGACCCGGAACTGGCGCTCAAGCGCGCCAATTCCAAGTTCCGGCAGCGTTTTCGCTCGATGGAGCGAGCGCTGGCAGCGGAGGGCCGGGAGATGGCAGCCTGCACGCCCGCGGAGCTGGAGCAGCTATGGCAACGCGCCAAGCAGGACTAGGCCCGGTCGAGATCCGACCGCTGCGAACGCTGGAAGAGTTCCAGTCGACGCTGCGGCTCCAGTCCGAGATCTGGGGATTCGACGAAGCGGACCTGGTCGCGCCTAGGTTGTTTGGGGTATTCGACCGCATCGGCGGCTCGTGCCTAGGGGCCTATCTCGGCGGAGAGATGGTCGGGTTCTCGCTGGCCTTCGCCGCGTTCAAGCCCGCCGGCCAACGCTACTGGCACAGCCACATGGTGGGGGTCGAGTCGCGCCTGCACGGGCAAGGCGTTGGATACCAGATCAAGCTGCGCCAGCGCGAAGAGGCCCTCGCCGCCGGCTTGGACCTCATCGAATGGACGTTTGACCCGCTCCAGTCGCGCAACGCCTACTTCAATATCGAAAAGCTTGGCGTCGACGTAGAGGCCTACTTGCCGGACTTCTACGGCATCACTTCAAGCGACTTGCACGGCGCGCTGCCCACCGACCGCCTAGTCGCTGCATGGAACCTGCGCGGCCCGCGCGCTGTCGCCTGCCTCGAAGACCGCCCCCGCCCCAGAGCCGAGAGCGCCGAGCGCATCGAGATTCCGGCCCGGATCTCGGACGCCCCACGCGAGCGAGCGGCAGAAATCCAAGCCCGGGTGCGCGGATCCTTCCAAGCAGCCTTCGCGAGCGGCCTGCGAGTGTCGCGCTTTGAACGAACAGAGTCGGGCGGTGTCTACCATTTGCGGGCATAGAGGTAGCAGTCTGCACCGAAGCGCCGGAACCGTTCAACATTTGGCAGCGATGGCTAGATGACAAGGAAGTACGGCAAGGGGCGGAGCAAACTGGCCCGGCGTATCCGATAGCGCAGGCGGCGCGGAACCACGCCGGCCCGCTCCGCAAGATGCAGACCCGGCGGGTTAGGCCTGAATTGGAGAGCATGTCTGCGTCGTCTCAGTGCGGAGCGGGGCCGCTGCTACGCTGATTCGTGCCGGCACGCCCTCCGCCGGCTGCACATGGCGGATCGCAAGACCATCGAGCAGCATGCTGCGGTCCCGGCAGTCGAGCGCACTCCGCCTTCGGTCGCTGAGAGCGTGCACTACCCCGATTCGGACGGTCACTTCTTGCCCGCCCACCCCCTCCAAGCCCGCGCCGTGATGAATGTGCGCTTCGCGCTTCAGCACCACTTCGACAAGGTCGACAACGTCGTGCTGGAAGGCGACATGTTCATGTACTACGAAGAAGGTAATCCGGCGGCGAGCATCGCGCCGGACGTGTACGTGGTACTGGATCATGACCTGGGCGGGCGGGGCGTGTACAAGTTCTGGGAGGAGGGCAAGCCGCCGGACTTCGCGCTGGAGGTGATCTCGCCATCGAGCAAGATCCGCAACGCGGTGGAGAAGCGAGCGCTGTACGCGCGGCTGGGGATCGGGGAGTACTTCCTGTTCCAGCCGGACCTGCAGAAGCGGGGGCCGCGGCTGGTGGGGTACCGGTTGTGGGGCCAGTCCTATGAGGAAATGCCAGCGGATCCAGACGGGGCCGTGCATAGCACCGCGCTGGGAGTGTCGTTGCGAGTCGAGGGCGCGAACCTGCGGTTGCGCAGCTTGGCCTCCGGACGGGACTATGCATGGATTGAGGAGAATCCCGGGAATCTCGAGACCGCAGAGGCAATGGTTGATGCCGCAGAGGCGCGGGCAGAGGCGGAGGCCGAGGCCCGGCGGCGAGCCGAGGCGCGCATCGCGGAGTTGGGGGCACTGGTGCAGCGGCGGCGCGGTTAGCGAATGTCATTGGCGCTGCCCGCGTGATGCCAAGGCCCAAGAGCCCGTTGCCCAACCCGTGATCAAAGGGGCACTCACTAGCTAGGGATTCGCCCCAAGCCGACTCACGGCTGAACATCCCTGCAGGTTCGCGCGTAACAAGGTAGGCGCGCTGCGCCACCGCCGTCAGGCTCATCGGTTCTCCGAGCAAGGATCTTGCGGAAGGGGCCGCCCATAGCTGCACTGGCGAGGTGTTTCCCGAGTCAGGGCAGTTCGGCTCTCGGCGCTCGCGCCGGTCCGACAGCAGGCATCTACGATGGAGAACTATGGCAGCCTTCCCGATCGCGGTCATCACCGACGAGTTCTCGCAGGACTTCGAGCGCGTGTGCGCGACCGCTGTCGAACTGGACATCGCGGGGCTCGAGATCCGGACCGCCTGGGACAAGAACGTGCTGGCCATGTCGGACGGCGAGATCGATCAGCTCAAGCAGATTGCCGACCGGCATGGAAGACGGTTCGTCGCCGTCGCCTCGCCCGTCTACAAGTGCGTCCTGCCCGCCGGCGGGGAAATCGACCAGCGGTTCCGGAAGGACGCGTTCCGGGCTGCCTACGACTTCGCCGACCAGCCCCGCATCTTGGCCAGGGCCCTGGAGATCGCCCGCCGACTCGAGGCACCCGTCGTAAGGGTCTTCAGCTTCTGGCGCACCGTGAGGCCGGAGCGCAACTTTCGACGCATCACCGAGATTCTGGCCGAGGGCGGCGAAATCGCCCGCCGATCCGGCGTCCTGCTGGGCCTCGAGAACGAACCCGCCTGCCACTTTGCGACCGGAGAAGAAGTCGCCGGCGCCATCGACGAGCTCGACACCGATCCCTACGGCGTGGTGTGGGATCCGGGCAATGCCTTCGTCGCCGGCGAGGCGGCAGTGCCGCACGGTTACCGCGAGATTCCCGCGGGGCGCATCTGCCATGTCCACGTCAAGGACTGCACGCGCGTTCCGAGCAGCGGCCAGCCGCAATGGTGCGACATCGGCGCCGGACGGGTCGGATGGCAGGAGCAGCTCGCGGCTCTCGAAGCCGACGGCTATGCCGGCGCGGTGAGCCTGGAAACCCACTGGACGGGTCCCGGGGGCGACAAGTACCTGGGAACGACGATCTGCGCCAGGAGCCTGGCCAGGCTCCTGGCGCAAGCGTGAGCGACCTTATTCGTCGTCTTCTCCGTCGCCGCCGGTCCGCTTGGCAGCCTGCACGATCTTCTCGGCAAGCTGTCCCGGCACGAAGTCGTAGGCATGCTGCTCCATCGAGAACGTGCCGCGGCCCTGTGTCATCGAGGTGAGGTCGTTGGCGTAGGTGAGCATCTCGGCCATCGGCACGTGCGCGTGGATCAGCTGGCTGGCGCCCTTGGCCTCCATGCCCTGGATGCGGCCGCGACGGCTGTTGAGGTCGCCCATAAGATCGCCGGAGAATTCGATCGGCGCCACGACCTCGACCTTCATGATCGGCTCCAGCAGGGCCGGCCGCGCCGCCGCCATGGCCAGCTTGAACGCCTTGCTGCCCGCGAGCTTGAATGCCAGCTCCGAGGAGTCCACGTCGTGATACGAGCCGTCGTACAGCGTGACCTTGAAGTCAACGACGGGATAGCCGGCCAAGTAGCCCCTCCCCGCTGCCTCGCGAATTCCCTTCTCCACGGCCGGGATGTAGGTCTTGGGAATCGCGCCGCCGAAGATCTCGTCCGCAAACTCGAAGTCGCCGCCGCGCTCTAGCGGCGCCATTCGGATCTTGCAATCGCCGAATTGGCCGTGGCCGCCGGTCTGCTTCTTGTGACGCCCGTGGACGTCCGCCTGGCCGCGGATCGTTTCGCGGTACGGGATCTTGGGCGCGCGCAACTCGACATCGACGTTGTAGCGCTTGCGCAGCTTGCTGCAGACGATGTCGATGTGCTGCTGGCCGTTTCCCGCCAGAAGGAATTCCTGCGTCTGCGGATCGCGGTAGAAGTTTAGCGAGGGATCCTCTTCCAGCACTCTGGCTATGGTGCTGCCGAGACGGTCCTCGTCTTGGCGCGTCTTGGGCTGGATGGCGTACGAGATCGATGGCGGCGGCAAGTTGACCTGGGGGAATGCGACGGGCCGCTCCTTTGCGCCGAGGCTATCGCCCGTGCCGGTGTCCTTGAGCTTGGCGACCACCCCGATGTCGCCGGCATGGATGGCCGAGACCGGTTCCAGCGTCTTGCCCTGCGCCACGCTGATGCGCGCGAACTTCTCGCTGGATTGCTTGCTGTGGTTGTACACCGACGCGTCGTTCTGCAGCACGCCGGAAGCGACGCGGAAATAGCTCACCCGCCCCGCGAAGGCATCCGAGGCGGTCTTCCACACGCGCATCGAGAGCGGTTCGCCATCGTCGACAGCGACTGTGCCGTCCTCGGTCGCGAGTTCGCCGCGATCAGCCGGCGAAGGCGTCGAATCGACTAAGAAATCGAGCAGCCGATCGATGCCCATGTTGTGCAACGCGGAGCCGCACAGCAGGGGCACGACATCGCCGGCTGCTACCGCCTTGCGCAGGCCGGCGACCAATTTGTCTGCCTCGAGCGTGCCCTCCTCGAAGTACTCTTCCATCAACTCCTCGTCGGTCTCGGCGACGGCCTCGATCAGACTGGTGCGCATCTCCTCGACTTGGTCCGCCAGATCGTCCGGAACCGCGATCGGCGTGCCTTGGCCCGGACCACCCATCTCGTACTCGTAGGCGTTCCCGCTGAGCAGGTCGACGACGCCGCGGAAGCCGCTCTCGCGCCCGACGGGGAGCTGCACCGATACGGCAGTGACGCCGAAGATCTCCTTAGCCTGTTGCACGACCGCCTCGACCGACGCCCGCTCCTTGTGCATCTTGTTGGCAAAGATCACCTTGGGCAGGCCGAACTCCGAGGCAAAGCCCCAGCCCTTCTCCGTTTGGATCTCGATGCCGTTGACCGCATCGACCACCACTAGGGCGGTGTCTGCCGCGGACATCGCGGTCTTGGCCTCGTTGATGAAGATGTTGTAGCCGGGTGTATCGAGCAGATTGACCTTCGCCTCCTTCCAGTGGGCGTTTGCCACGCCCGTGGAAATCGACACCTTGCGGGCGACCTCCTCCTCGTCGAAGTCGGTAATCGTGTTGCCCTCGTCGACGCTCGTCAGGCGGTTGGTGGCGCCCGATGTGTAGAGCATGGCGGCGGCTAGAGTGGTCTTGCCGCAGTCGCCATGCCCAACGATGCAGATGTTGCGAACGTCCTTGCCCTCGTATTCCTTCATTGGACCTGTCCCACGAATTTCAGATTAGATCGGCCGGGAGTGTGATCGAAGCCCCGGCCAGCCCCAGATTCCAACCCTGCGCTCCGACAGAATCGCAAGCGCGGCTATCGCGTCTAGTATATGCGGTCAACCGGATTGGGCCTTACGAGCCGTTGTGTTCGAGCCATGTCGAGTAGGCGTGGCGGCGCGCGCCGGTGTACTTGTAGGTGTCGAAGACCCACGCCTGTCCCAAGGCGCGCGGGTCGCCGTCGCGTTCCAGGCGTTGCTGCAGTTCGGCCCGCAGGGACTTCTTGGCCTCGGCATGGGCCGGGTCGGCGGCTAGGTTGCGGACGCAGTCCGGATCGCTGTCAACGCGATACAGCTCCTCGGCCGGACGCTTGCCGAACGACATGCGGTAGTACTCGTCAAAGCCCCTCACGAGCTGGGATTTCGTCGGGCTCGCATCGCAGTTCCGGTAGCCGGTCTCGGGATTGCCCGCGGGCCAGCGGTCCGGCTCGTAGTTGCGGACGTAGAGGTACTCTGGCGTGCGCAAGGCCCGCACCGGATACCCCCAGTCGTTAGGCCGGCCCAAGTCGTGCCGTTCCTTGCCCACCAACATGCGGTTGCGGCTGGCATCGACCCAGCCTTCGGCGTCCGAATTCAAGATCTCCACGAAGCTGCTGCCCGTTACCGAGTCCGGAACTTCTACTCCGGCGAGTTCCAGAATCGTGGGCGCGAAGTCCCTGACATTGATGAAGTCGTCCACGCTGCGCCCCTTGCGGCCGCCGCCTCCGCGGACGGCCAGCGGCAGGTGGAAGCCGTACTCGTAGATCTGGCCCTTCACCCTTGGAAACGGCATCCCGTGGTCGGACGTGGCGATGACCAGCGTGTTGTCCAACTCCCCGATCTCCTCCAGCTTGGCCAGGATCCGCCCCAAGTGGGTGTCGAACCACTCGGACTCCACCGCGTAGTCGGCCAGGTCGCGCCGGATGGTCGGGTCGTCCGGGTAGAAAGCGGGCACGTCGACGTCTTGGGAACGCTTGCCGCTGAGCTCGCCGGCGCCGTCTTGGAACGCCCGGTGCGGCTCGTGCGTGCCGAACCAGAAGCAGAACGGCTGGTCGGGGTCCCGGGCCTCGAGAAAGTACTCGAAATTCTTCGCGTAGTCCTTGTTCGACATCGCGCGGAACTTCGGCTCAAGCGTGTGCTTGGCGTACTCCGGCCCGGCGGGATTGCGCTCAAAGCCGCCCGCCCTGTAGTCTCCCGGGCTCCAGCCCTTGCCGGTGTAGCCGACGTGGTATCCGGCCTGTTCCAGCAGATCGGGAAATACAGGCCACTTGGCCGGAAATGCTCCGAAGTGACTGACGGCCTCTTCGAGCTGCCAAGTGTTGCGCCCGGTCAGGATGCTGGCGCGGCAGGGAGAGCACTTGGGATTGGAGGTGAAGCAGTTGGTGAACAACACGCCTTCGCTCGCAATGCGGTCGAAAGCAGGCGTGTTGACCCAGCTACAGCCGTAGGCTCCGGCGTGGGGCCAGCCCCAATCGTCGGCAATGGCGAAAAGGATATTGGGGCGCCTTGCCGCTCCCAAGGCTGGTAGCGCGGCGGCCGCGCCCAGGGAGGTGGACATCATCTGCCTGCGGGTCATGCCCAGTAGGATAGCCGACCGCTTGACAGCCGGGACGGGCGTTGAGCGTTCGAGCGGGCGTGGCTAGATGGCTGCTGAGTGGAGCTCGAGGGGGTGCGCGGACGCAGGGCCATGCGCAGGGCCATGCTTAGTGGTGCTTGGCGATTGGGAGGTCTCGGCCAACCGGGCAAACACCTGTCGCGAATCGCTCGGATGCAGACGAGCGGACAGGCGGGCTGCGACCGGAATTCCTGAGGGCCGTTACTGGGATCGCTCGAGACGACCGAACATGCTGCCGCCGTGGGTGCCGCCCGACCATGTTCCGGCGTATGAGTCGCCGTAGAACAGGACGCGCGCCGTGTAGGAGCCGAGGCCCGGCAGACCGAGGTCGGTCACGCTAACAACCGGGGTGTCATCCGCCCAGGTCAGCTTGACCGGCACCGGCAGAGTCACGTCCGTGTCGCCGAATTGAATCCGCGCATGGAACGTCCAGATGTCTGCCGTGCGCTTGACCACCTTCTCGATTTCGTAGCGTTCCGAGCGCAGCCGAGCCGGGTCACCGCCTTCCGTCGCGGACGGGTCGCCATCCAACCGGACCAGCGTGAAGTGGCCGTCCAGGACGGTGCCCCGCATGGACTCTTGGAATGCTTGCTCGCGGGCGAGCTGATCCGCGGGAGTGTCCGGGGCTTCCGCGCAGAAGAGGAAGAGGGGGGCAAGAATCAGAACAAGCGTGGTTCGCACGCCTTCACTCTAGCTGAGCCAGGGCCCGTTGGAAACTGGAACTTACAGGAACCAGTCGATCTAGGGCTGGCTATCCGGGCTCAGGCCGCGCGCTGACCGCATCCGTGCTCGGGAATTCCGGCGGAACCGCCTGGGTGACCTCTCCGGTTACCGTCCACTCGGCCCCCCGCTTGAACGTGGTGATGAAGCCGTTGCAGCGCTGGGATATCAGCGCGTGTCCCAGCGTCGTGTGGAAGATCCGGCCCTCGCCGTAGCGGATCGTCATCAGGATCGGCTCGTGTTCGCCGGTCCCCTCCGATTCGACAGTCGAGAACGCTGTCGCCAAGACGTGAAGATTCTTGGCAGGCCCGCGCAACCGGTCGTAAAGCTCGTCGTTGGCATGCATCCATTGCTGGGGAAGCCCCCGCGTAATGGGGTGGTCGGGATCACGGATGTCGATCTGGAACTCGTGGCGGATTCCGTGGCTGCCTCCGATGCCCGGAGTGGGATCCAACACGAACTCGCCGTCGCGCAGTCGTACATACGGCCCGTGGCGCTCGGTGCGATCGCCCCAGCCGCCGATGCCAATCATCTCGTTGTAGGCCGTCCATTCGGGAAATGCGTTGTTGGCCGCATGCACGGATACGAAAGCTCCGCCTTCGCGGACGAATGCTTCGAAATCCGCCATCGCACCCTCGCCCCATGGCTCCCCGTTGTAATTCGAAACGACCAGGTCGTAATCGCCAAAGGCGGGCCGGTACGTTTCCATCGGCCCGCCGGGAGGCGGAGTCGTGGCGATGTCGACGGTGAACAGGCCCGTTTCCTCGAGATAGCCCTTGAGGTACTGCGTCGTGGTTGGCCAAATGCGGTGGTTGCTCTGGCCGTCAACGATCAGGGCGGCGTACTTGCTCGGCGGAGCAGGCGAGGAGCAACTCAACAGGCAAGCCGCGACAAAGCCGGTGACGAACGGTCTGAAGCTCATGGTGACGGTTCAAAGCTACCACGGAGGTAGGAACCGAGCAACAGGTGTTTCGATGAATGGGTCAACTCGACTCATCGCGCGCCGGCACGAGTTCGGGAATCTCGAACTTGGGAGCGATCTTATTGGCGAGTTCGATTCTTGCGGTCGGTCCAAGCTCTGCACGAGCCATGCGGTCGCGGCGTCCGGAACGCAGGCGGGTGGACTGTCCCTATCGCAGCGGCGGACAGATCGGTGGAACCGGGCGACTCTTCCAGCTTGGAGGTCGCCGGCCGATTTGGCATGAATCGGCATGCCTGGCGTTGCCCGGCAGCGTCTTCACACAGGTCAAGCCCGGGCGTCCCACCGCGGCCCTTGCCCCCGTCGCGCGCCCTGGCTGGTGCTCCGGGTTGGCTAGGGTGCAACGGTGCGGCAGGAGCGCAGTTGGTGCGAAGCGGGCGGCGGCAGACACTGCCGTTTCGGCGCGGCAACTGCCGCCCGGATTGGCTAGTACACGCCGCGGAGCGGTTGGGGACGGGCTGAGGCGCGAAGTCCCGCCGGAATCGACTCCGCCTGTGGTGCCAGAGGCTCGAGCCCGGGATCTGGCTAGCCAGCCAGGCCGGCGATCAGGCCTCGTGGTCAATTCCTCGCGACTGCTAGACTCACTGGAGATCTGGGCTATCTTGACCCGGAAGAATATCGCGATGATGGATTCAAGCCGGTCCAGCGGTTCTGGCGCAGACTCGCACGCTTCCGCTGAAGTGCGCTCGCCGGAATCTTCCGAATCCAGGTCGCCGGTGGCGATCGTGGGCATGGCTTGCCGGTTCCCCGGGGCGGATGGGCTATCCGCCTTCTGGCGCCTACTGGAAACCGGTAGCAACGCGGTGCAGGAGGGCCTACCGGGGTCCGGCATGGGTCGCGTGGGCGCCCTCTTCCCGGACGACACGGGACAGATCGACGCCTGCCGCTTCGGCGCCTACCTTGACGAGCTCGACCGGTTCGACGCCGCCTTCTTCCGAATTTCGCCGGTCGAAGCGCAATTGCTGGATCCGCAGCAACGGCTGATTCTGGAGACGAGCTGGCGGGCGCTCGAGGACGCGGGCATCGATCCCGAGTTGCTGAAGGACACCCGCACCGGTGTCTATGCAGGTATCAGCAACAACGACTACCGCGGACTGATTCTGGAGGCCACCGAGAACGCAGGTTCCTCCGAGCCTGCCGCCAGTCTCTACGCGGTCACCGGCACGTCCCTCAATACGGCAATCGGCCGGGTTGCGTTCGCGCTCGGCCTTGGAGGGCCGGCGATGGCAGTGGACACCGCCTGCTCGTCATCGTTGGTCGCAACGCACCAAGCCGTCTCCGGCTTGCAGCGAGGCGACGCGGATCTCGCACTCGCCGGCGGCGTGAACATCATTCTCTCCGGACGGCTCCTGGAATTTCGCGCCAACGCAGGGATGTTGTCTCCGGACGGCCAGTGCAAGACCTTCGATGCCTCCGCCAACGGATACGTCAGGGGCGAAGGCTGCGGCGTCTTGGTGCTGAAGCGGCTCGCCGATGCGGAGGCCGACGGCGACCGCATCTGGGGGGTCATCTTGGGCACGGCGCTGAACCAGGACGGGGCGAGCCCGGGCCTGACAGTTCCGAACGGGGCGGCGCAGGAACGTGTGATCTCGGCGGCCCTCGAGCGGGCCGGGATCCAGCCATCGGATATCGACTATCTGGAGGCACACGGGACTGGCACTGAGGTGGGCGACCCGATCGAGATCAACGCGACGGCAGCGGCCTATGGGCGCGGCCGGGACGCAAGCCGCCCGCTGCTGATCGGCTCGGTGAAGACCAATATCGGGCATCTGGAATCCGCGGCAGGGGCCGCGGGGCTGATCAAGACGGTGCTTGCGATGAACCGGGGAGTCATCCCCAAGCACCTCCATTTCCACACTCCGAATCCTGAGATGGACTGGGAGCAGCTGCCACTGCGGGTGACCTCCGCCCAGACGCCCTGGCCCGCTCATGCAGACCGCCCGCCCCTGGCGGGTGTGAGCGGATTCGGCTGGTCGGGGACGAACGCCCATGTCGTGCTGGAAGGGTACGCCTCCTCTGGCGATGCGGCGCCCAGCCCCGGCGGGGACGGTTGGATCGCAGGCGCTCCGAAGCCGATCGCCGTCTCGCTGCCGGCGCCCGTCTCGTCGCCGCAGTCGAAGCGCGCGCTTGCCTCGCGCGTGACGCGCTTGCTGCCGCTCTCCGGAAAGTCCGGCGCCGCGCTGCGCGACGTGGCGGGACGCTATCTCGGGTGGCTAGACGAACACGAGGCAGCGGTTGCAGCGGAGGGCGCGGCGCTTGATCCCCTGCTTTCCGACATGGCATGGTCGGCCGGCATCGGTCGGAGCCACTTCGGCCACCGGGCGGGAGTGGCGTTCCGGGACGCGGAGTCGCTGCGCGAGGGCTTGCGGGCGATCGCCGAGACGGAGCAGCCATCGGAATCGCGCAAAGCGGCCACCGCGGCATTCGTCTACACCGGACAGGCCAGCCAATGGCCGGGCATGGGCGCGGCGCTTTACGAAAGCGAGCCAGTTGTGCGCGCGGTGCTCGACCGGTGCGACGACGTGCTCGGGGAAGAGCGTGACGGCTCATTGCTCGACGTAATGTTCGGCCGTCCCGGAGCTGCGGGAGACCTCGACGATCCGCAGTGGAAGCAGCCCGCGATCTACGCGCTGGAATGTGCCCTTACGGCGCTGTGGTCGAGCCTCGGCATCCAGCCGGACGTGGTGCTCGGACACAGCCTGGGAGAGGTCGCGGCGGCTCACTCAGCGGGCGCGTTCGGCCTGGAGGACGGATTGCGCCTCGCCGCAGTGCGGGGTGCGCTGGTCGGCGCCTTGCCCGGCAACGGTGCGATGGCAGCGGTATTCGCACCGGCCGCGCGCGTCGCGGAAGCGCTGAGCGCGCACAATGCGGCGTCGCAGGGCATCGGCCTCTGCATCGCCGCCGACAACGGGGCGCATCAGGCAATAAGCGGTCCGGCGGAGGAGATCTCCGCGATTCTCGAGCGCCTGGAGGCAGCCGACATTCGGGTCGCGCGGCTGCGCAAGAGCCCCGCCTACCACAGCGCCATGATCGAGCCCGCGCTGGGCGAATTGGAGGCAGCCCTGTCGCAGCTTCCTTTTGCACCGCCGTCGCTCCCCTTCGTCAGCAATCTCAGCGGACGGCCGGTCGCTTCGGGCGAGACGCTGGATGCGGCGTACTGGCGGCAGCAGATGCGCGCGCCGGTGGCGTTCCGCGCCTGCGTCGAGACCCTAGCGGGGCTGGGAGTGGACGCGGTCGTGGAGATCGGTCCGCACGCAGTGCTCGGCCCGATGGTCTCGATGGCCTGGCCGGAGGCGGGCGGGGTCGCCGAGCCAGCAGTCGTGTCGAGTCTCCGGCGGCCCGCGACCGGTGAAGAGCCGCCGGCTCCAGGATCCGGCGGCGGCTTCGTGGAGGCCGTCGCCGGCGCCTACGAGGCCGGGCTGCCGCTACGCTTCGAAGGGCTTTTCGCCGGCGAGGCGCGGCGCCGCATTGCGCTGCCGGGCTATCCTTTCCAGCGCGAGCGCTACTGGGTCGAGGCACCCAAGCGGCGACGGCCGGGCACCGGGCACCCGTTGCTGGGTGTGCGGCATGATTCCGCGAGCGGCGAGATCAGTTTCGACACCGAGTTGTTTCCCTCGGACCCGGCATGGCTCGGCGACCACCGCGTCTTCAACCGGCTAGTGGCGCCTGGCGCGCTCTATGGCGCGATGGCGATTTCGGCGTGCGCCGCCGAGCGCCTCGGCACGGGGGTCATCGAGGACTTCCAGATGCGGAGCGCGCTCGTCTTTCCGGAGAAGGGCGGCGCCGATGGAAGCGAAGAAGAGGGCCGTCGGCTGCAGGTGCTGCTGGATGACTCCGGGGAGGGGGCGTCGCTCCGTGTGCGGATCCTGAGTCGGGGGGCCAACGACGAAGACTGGACACTGCACGCGGAGGGCCGGGTCCCGACGAGCCCCGGCTCGGGTCCGCCAGTGGCCGGAACGCCGCTGGATCCGGCAGGCCTGAAGGCAGATCTGGCACCTGTGGATCTCGCGGCCTACTACCGCACCAAGGCCGAGGTCGGGATCGATCTCGGCCCATTCTTCCGAACGCTGCAAGCGGTGTGGTCCCGGCCGGGCGAGGCGCTGGGCGAGGTGTCCCTTCCGGACCCCGCTGGCCGCAGCGGGCTGGAGGTTCATCCACTCGTGTTGGACGGTTGTTTTCAGGTGATGGGAGCGGCTCGCTCACCGGGCGGTTCCGACGAAGGGGTCACCTATCTGCCCTTCGGGTGGGAGCGGCTCTCGTTGCCGGAGCGGCTTCCGGACCGGCTGCTCTGCCATGTGCGCATGCGGGAAGTGCCGGACAGCGCGGCTGCCGAACAGCCGGAGGCGATAAGCGCCGACATCGCTCTCTACGATCCGAGCGGATCCCCGATCGGCATCCTCAGCGGGTACACCGTCAAGCGGGCGACGCGGGCTGCTCTGCTTGCCGCGGTGGAAGGGGTGGAGGAGCTGCTCTACGAAGTGGTGTGGCGCGACCGGCCACTGCCGCCCGGCATGCTGCCAGCGGACTTCCTGCCGAGTCCTTCGGCTGCAGCTTCCCGCTCGCAGCCTTTTTCTCGGTATCTGACTGCCGAGGGGGTCGATGTCGCGGACGAGACCGATTTCCAAGGGGAAATGGAGCGCGCTTCGTCGTGCTACGCGCTATCCGCCCTGGAAGCGCTGGGGTGGGAGCGCAAGGCAAGCACGGCTGTGGATCCGGAAGAGCTGCGCGAGCGCCTTGAGGCCTTGCCCGAGCACGTGCATCTGATCCGCCGGATGCTGGAGATCCTGGCTCGTTCGGGCGTGGTGCAGGCGCAGGACGAAGGATTCGTAGTAACGGTCGGGGCCGACGGTCCGTTGCCGGATGGGGTGCCGCGCGATCGAGAGGCGTTTCTGGACGAGATGAGTGCGCGATTCCCGCACGCGACGAACGAAGTCGGGCTATTTCGGCGCTGTGCCGGCGCCCTGCCCGATGTGCTCCGCGGCAATGAGGACCCTCTGTCGCTGCTGTTCGGCGATGCGGAACCGCAGGCCGGCGATCTCTACCGGCGGGCGCCGGTCTGGCGCGCGGCGAACCTGATGCTGGGCGAGGTGGTTCGGACGCTGGTGGACGAATTGCCGGACGGGCGGCGTCTGCGCGTGCTGGAGGTCGGCGCCGGAATCGGCTCGGCGACTGAGTGCATCCTGCCGGAACTTCCGGCTGGCCGGTTCGACTACATGTACACCGACATTTCCGCGGGCTTCTTCGCGGACGCGGAGTCGCGCTTCAACGCCGAGGGAGCCCCGATCGACTACCGGGTTCTGGATATCGAGAAGGACCCGTTAGCCCAGGGATTCGAACCCCACGCTTACGACGTAGTCATCGCGGCTAACGTGCTGCACGCTACTTGCTACCTGGACGAGACGCTTGCCCACTGCCGGACGCTGCTGGCTCCGTCGGGGCTGCTAGTGGCGCTCGAGAACCAGCGCGGCCGGGGCTGGATGGATTTGATCTTCGGTCAGCTGGACGGATGGTGGCGCTTCGCCGATCGCTACCGCGCGAACCACGCCCTCGCGGGGCCCGACGTGTGGCGTCAGGCGCTCGCCGATACGGGGTTCACGGAATCCGAAATTCTCGGCGTGGATCGGTCGGAAGCGGCCGGCCTGCCGGATCGGGGGGTGATCGTGGCGCAGGGTCCGGCCGAGATCGGCTTGCCGGAGGGCGTCTGGATTCTCTCCGCCGACCGAGGAGGCACGGCGGCAGCGCTGGCGAGGCAGCTAGCTGCACAGAATCAGCGGGTGGTGCTAGCAAGCGACGAACCGGAATGCGCGAGATCGGCAGCGGAAGGCGAGGCCGGGATCGTCGTGGCAGCGGTCGAGATGGAGCGGCGCGAGTCGTGGCGATCAATCGTCGAAGGACTGCCCGCGGAGGCACCCTTCGCGGGCGTGGTGCATCTCGTCGCACAGGATGGCCACGGGGCGGACGCGACCACCGCAGAGCTGGCGGCGGATACGAAGCGGGCAGCGGCGAGTGCGCTAGCGCTGGCGCAGGGCGTGGCGGACGCGGACGCCGTGCCCGAGAAGGGCCTGTGGTTCGTCACACGCGGTGCACAGGTGTTGGAACGGGAGCGCACTGGGGAATTGGCCGGTGCCGCCCTCTGGGGCTTGGGCAGAGTGGTGGCGCGGGAGGCGCCCCAGCTGCAATCGCGGATGCTTGACCTCGACCCCGAGGCAGCGGAGCCGCAGGCCGTCCTCTTGGATGAGGTGCTGTTCCCAGATTCGGAGAATCACATAGCGCATCGCCAAGGGCGCCGCCAAGTGGCTCGGCTGGTCCGGAAGGGTTCCGGCGCGGAGCGTCTTGCCCTGCCGGAGGAAGCGGGCTGGGTGCTGGCGCCGGACGAGGGAGGAGCGATCGAGACACTGCGGGTGCAGCCGCTGGCGGCGCGTGCCCTGGAGCCGAAGGAGGTGCGCGTCGCGGTCGAAGCCTGCGGGCTCAACTTCTTGGACGTGTTCCGAGCCATGGGCCTGGTCGAGGAGGGACTGCTCGGCGAGGAATTCTGCGGGCGAATTGTCGAAACCGGTTCGGACGCCACCACAGTCACGGTGGGCGACCGCGTGGCCGGCTTCGCGTTCGGCACGTTCGGACCCGAGGTGGTGACGCGGGAGGAACTGGTCGCGCCCGCTCCGCCTGGCGTCTCGGCGACGGCGCTCGCCACGATCCCGTCGGTATTCGTGACATGCGTGCTGTCATACGAGCTTGCCGGGCTGAAGGCCGGAGACCGCGTGCTGATCCACGCCGGCGCGGGCGGCGTCGGGCTTGCGGGCATCCAGCTAGCCCAGGCGGCAGGCGCGGAGGTGTTTGCCACAGCGAGCGCACCCAAGCAAGCCTACCTTCGCTCGCTCGGAGTCCGGCATGTGTTCGACAGCCGCTCGACCGCGTTCGGCCAAGATGTCCTCGAAGCGACAGGCGACGCCGGAGTCGACGTTGTGCTGAACAGCCTGACTGGCGAGGGCTTCATCGAGGCGAGCCTTGCCTGCCTCGCACAGGGCGGCCGCTTCGTGGAGCTCGCTAGGCGGGACATCCTGAGCGAGGACGAGATGGCAGCGCTGCGACCGGATGTCGCCTATTCGATCCTCGATCTCTACACCCTCAAGCAGGCGGATCCGGCTCGGCCGGGCGCGGCCCTGAGGAACGTGCTGGCGCGCATCGCGACGGGCGAGCTTGCGCCGCTCATGCACACCAGATGGCCGCTAGCCGAGACGAGCGCTGCGATGGGCTTCATGCGCGCGGCGCGGCACATCGGCAAGATCGTGCTGACGACGCCTCCTCTCAGCACGGGACGGCTGCGGCAGGAAGGCACCTATCTGGTGACAGGCGGCATGGGCGGCATCGGCTGCGAGCTCGCCGGATGGCTTGCCGAGCGCGGGGCGGGATCGGTCGTGCTGAACGGCCGGAGGCTGCCAGGCGACGCGGCAGCAAAGACGATTGAGGGGCTACGTGCCCGCGGATTCAGGATCGAGGTCGAGATTGCGGACGTGACGGACCCGGCCGCGCTCGACGCGATGCTGGCACGGATGGACGCGACGCAGCCGCCGCTGGCCGGCGTGATCCATTGCGTCGGCGTGCTGTCGGACGCCGCCCTCGGAAACCAGAGCTGGGAGAGCTTCGAGACCGTGCTGTGGCCTAAGATGCTGGGCGCCTGGCACCTGCACCGCGCGACCGCGGGTCTTGATCTGGACATGTTCGTCTTGTACTCGAGCGTCGCCGGCATATTGGGCAATCCTGGCCAAGCCAACCATGCGACGGCCAACGCTTTCCTCGATCAGCTCGCCGCCCACCGGCGTGCGCTGGGTCTTCCCGGGCAGGCCATTGCCTGGGGTGCGTGGTCGGAGCTGGGCGAGGCGGAGGAGCAGCGCGAGCGGATCGCTGGGCGCCGAGAGGCATTCGGCACCGGGTGGTTCACGCCCGAGCAGGGCTTCAAGGCCTTCGAGCGCCTGCTGCGCCAGGATGCGACGAGCGCCGTTGTGGCAGCGGTGGACTGGCCGGTTTTCGGGGAATCCCTCGGAGACCGTCCTCCCTTTCTTGAGGACTTGCTTGCCGTCGCCACGGACGACGGCGACGGTCCGTTCTCGTCGCAAGATCTGCTCGTGCAATTCGGTGCGACGCCGCCAGCGGGCCGAGAGGACCTGCTGGTGTCCTTCCTGCAGACGGAAGTGCAGGCGGTACTCAGGCTGCCATCGGCGCCGGCGCCGGCAGTCGGGTTCTTCGATCTGGGGATGGACTCCCTGATGGCGGTCGAGCTGCGGAATCGCCTCAACCGGACCTTCTCCGAAGCCTGCGTGGTGCCAAACACCCTAGTGTTCGACTACCCGACCATCGCCGATCTGGCGCGTCATCTGGTGGACGCGCTCGGTGAATCCGGCCCCGCACAGGAGTCGATTCCCGAGCCGAGCCCGCAGCCGCCGGTGCGAAGCGAGGACGGCGGAATCGCGATCATCGGCATGGCGTGCCGTTTTCCCGGTGCGCCGGACATTGCGACTTTCTGGCACCAGCTCGAATCCGGTCGCGACGCGGTGACGAGCGGGCGCCGGGAAAACGGGTCTTGGACAGGCGTCGCGGGCGACCCGGCGGCCGAGGACAGCGCGTGGCGGCGCGGCGGCTTCGTCGAGGGGATCGACCGCTTCGATGCACGCTTCTTCGGTATAGCGCCGATCAATGCACGGATGATGGACCCGCAGCAGCGGCTTCTTCTGGAGACAAGCTGGCGGGCGCTTGAAGACGCAGGGCTCGATCCAGAGGGCCTGAGGGGCAGTCGTACCGGGGTCTACGCCGGTATCGCGACCAGCGAGTACCGCGATCTGATGATGATGGCGGGAGCCGAAGGCCTCAACTACCTCGGCACTGCAAGCAGCATGGCGGTGGGCGGCGTCGCGTTCAAGCTGGGCCTCACGGGACCGGCAATGCCGGTGACGCTCAACTGCGCGGCATCGCTGGTCACGGTGCAGCAGGCGGTCGCGGGCCTGCGGAAGAACGAGGTAGATTTGGCCCTGGTCGGCGGCGTGAACGCGATCCTCTCGCCCGGGCTGACCAAGGAGATGGCGGCGCTGGGGATGTTGTCGCGACAGGGGCTCTGCAAGACCTTCGACGCCTCCGCCGATGGCTTCGTGCGGAGCGAGGGCTGCGGGATGGTGGTTCTGAAACGCCTGGAGGACGCGGAGGCCGATGGCGATCGCATCTGGGCGGTGATCCGAGGGGCAGCCGTCAACCAGAACGGAGCCGGCGCGGGGCCGACGGTGCCGAACGGACCTGCGCAGGAGCGGGTGATCGAGGAGGCGTTGTCGCAGGCAGGCGTAAATCCGGCGGACGTGGACTATCTGGAGGCGCATGGAGCGGGATCGGAGTTGGGGGACCCAATCGAGGCGCAGGCCGCGGCGGCGGTCTACGGCGCGGGACGCGACAACGACCGCCCGCTGCTGGTCGGCTCTGTCAAGACCAACATCGGCCACCTGGAATCGGCGGCGGGGGTCGCCGGGCTGATCAAGGTTGTCCTAGCCATGCGCCACGGCCAAATCCCGAAGCACCTGCATTTTCAGATTCCGAACCCACACGTAGACTGGGACCGCCTGCCGCTCAGGGTGGCGTCGGAGGCAACGGACTGGCCGCGCGAGCCGGGCCGGCCGCCGCTCGCCGGGGTCAGCGCATTCGGAATATCGGGGACGAACGCGCATGTCGTCGTAGAGGGCTACGGCAGCCCGGACGACGCCTCTCCCGATCCCGACGGCGCCCCGCAGCCGGTCCCGATCTGTCTGCCGGACACTATGGCCGGGCTGTCGCGAACAGAAGATTGCCTTGCCGCGCGCGCAACACGGCTCCTGCCGCTCTCCGGAAAATCGGACGCCGCGCTTCGGAAGTTGGCGGAACAATACCTCGCATGGCTCCACGAACGCGAATCGGCGCTTGCGTCGGGCGGCGCGGCGTCCGATCCGGTGCTCTCCGACATGGCGTGGACCGCAGGCGCGGGGCGGAGTCACTTCGATCACCGCGCGGCCGTGGTGTTCGGGGACCGCGGTTCGCTGCGCGAGGGCCTGCAGGCGCTCGCGGCGGCAGGCGGGAGATCGCGAGCGGCGACGTCGGCGAAGGTCGCCTTCCTCTATGCCGGCAACGGGAACGGATGGGCCGGGATTGGTGAAGAGCTGTATGCGAGCGAGCCGGTGGTGCGCGCGGTTCTCGACCGCTGCGAAGATGTGCTGAACGAAATACGGGGCACGTCGCTGCTGGACATTCTGTTCGGACGCCCGGGTTCTGGGGGAGACCCGGGCGATCCGCAGTGGACGCGCCCGGCGACCTACGCGCTCGACTGCGCGCTCACGGCGCTGTGGTCGAGTGTCGGCGTGCAGCCGAGCATTGCGCTCGGGCACGGTCCTGGGGCTCTCGCGGCCGCGCAGGCCGCCAGCGTGTTCGGGCTGGAGGACGGCTTGCGCTTGGCCGCGGCCCCGGACGATCCCGGAGCGGTACTGGGCGGCGTTGCGATGGGCTCGCCGTCGCTGACGCTTATCGACAGTGCGACGGGCCGCGTGGTTGGATCCGATGAAGCCGCCGATGCGGCGTACTGGAGCCAGCACGCGGCGAGCGAGGCAGAGGCCTTCGGGAGCTGCGGCGGAGCGCTGGCAGAGTTGGGTGTCGATGTGGTTGTCGTGGTCGGCCCGGACGCGCCGTTGGAGAAGATGCTGCCGGCAGCGGTCGGCAGCTCCCCCGCGCCGGTCGTCATTTCGAGTCTGGGACAGTCGCCGGATCGTGAAGCGAAGCCAACGTCGAGGTCAAGCGGCAGCTTCGTGGACGCAGTAGCCAAGGCCTACGAGGCGGGGCTTGCGGTGTCCTTCGATGGGCTCTTCGCCGGCGAAGCCCGTCGACGGGTTTCGCTGCCGGACTACCCGTTCGAACGCCGACGTCACTGGATCAAGATCTAGGAGCGGCAAATCGGGACACCGACCTAAGCCAGTTTGTTTCCGTTGAGAAACTCGCGCACCGCCTCGGCACATTCTGACGGCCTCTCAAGCTGGAGAAGGTGTGTCGCCTCAGGAATGAAATCGTAGTCCACCTTCATAACGTTGCTGAGGTCGAAGGTCGGCAAGTACGAATAGGGAAGTGTGGGGTCAGCTCCGATGATCTTAGTCGGACAGGAGAGCAGATCCAAATCTATCAGCGGAAAGAAACTTCGCGCATAGTCCATGAGTTGCGCTTCGTATTCGGGCGGGCACCGAAGCTCATACCCCTTGCCGCCCGCCGCCTGACGAAGTGTTGTGTGTGCCATAAGTTCTCGAACCCCGGGAACCACGCGCGAGAACGTTGGCAAATAGCGAAGAAAGTCGGCAAACTCTTCTCTCGTCTTGAACCGATCCCCGCGCCGCCGGGTCCTGGTTGCCGCTTTCTCAGCGGCCGCGAGTAGCTCCACCTGACTCGCGCCGGGCTTGCATAGAGGTGGATCGAACAGAACTAGAGCCGAATAAAGGTCCGTGAAGGACAGTAGAGGAATGATCGTAGACAGCGAATGAAAGACGCCGATCGTCGGTTTGTTCCCGTAGACACGGTCGATCGTTTCAAGAATGCGGTCGTGGTCGTGAATCAGGGTGGGAATATTGTGGTCATGCAGCCCGTCAACCGTGTTCCAACCATGGTTTCTGAGGTCGTAAACGACTAACTCGTAGTCGTCTGCAAGCAATGACCAGAAAGGATAGTAAAGATCGATCGCAAGACCATTACCGTGGCTCAGAACCAGCCGCGAGCCCGACGTATTGCCGTGCTGCCGCAGCGTGGTGACGGTGTGGTCGTCAAGACGTACGTCATATGTCGCGAGCGGCTCGGGCACCTCCCAGGCGGCTTCAGTTGTCATAGCAGGAAGGTCCGCTCCCACTCGGCGTCATTGTACGGGCCGGGATGCACTTATATGCTATCGAACCTGCCTTCGCGCCAAGAACCCCACGGCTCCCGGACTGCGAGTGGCGAGGGCACCGCGCTCGCTGTTCGGCTCCGCCCGGCAGGGCGGCTCGGTTCCCAGACCTGCGCAGGCGAGGGCCTTGCGGTTTGTGCCCCCAACGCTGGCCACGCGCTGGAGCGCCTGGAGGAGTCTCTTCCGTTGAGCGTTGGTGCCCCATCCGGGCGCGGCTAGTCCGCGCCCAAGCCCTCCGCGCTCTGCGGGCCAAGGCGAGCAAGACCTTGCGCCCAGTCGCCTGGTCCGCTCGAGCCAATCGCCGGGACACCTTGCCTCAGGCGTGCCTCGCTCCATTCGAGCCGCTGCATACGCGACAGAGGTCATTCCTCATCACAGCCGCGATCGATGCGAATCCTGCGGCGCGTGACGCAGCGAGTTGCTTTGACTCTGAGATGTGGGTGCCTACGTATGTTATCGGTCGCCCGACAGGGGAGGATCCCTTTGAGGGGACCCGATGGCGGCGGGCGGTCAGCTGGAACGCGCGTCGATAAATGCTACGACGGCGTTAAGATTCTCGAATTGGCTGCAGTCGTCCGGTGCCAAACCGAGGTCAAACTCGCTATTGACCAACTTGAAGAAGGATATCGCGTCGACTGAGGATATGCCGAGGCCGCTGAAGGCGGCGTCGAAGTCAAGCTCGTGATCCAGGTCGAAACTGGCAGTGACCAGAGCGGTCAATCGTTCTGCGGTTGATGGCATTGGGGTGTTCTCCTTCGGAAACGTTGGTATACGAAGCTTCGCACCAAGAATCGGGGCGCCGCGGCGCACGAGATATCACGAAGCAACGCGATACAGTATACAAACACTGCTGAAGTCGGCGCAATCCCTTACTTCTTCCAAAAAGCAACGACCGCTCCTCTTGCTTGTGCGGCGACACCTGGCCCCGACCTCAGCTCGCTGCCAACTGCGCAAGCATTCCCTCGCACAAGAAATCGTCCGAATGATGCACCCGAAGGCCATCTTGGTGGGTTCGTCCAGCCGTTCGCGGGATCCTCGGCGGGCGTACCGTCGAGGCTGCCGCGCCGGCTCGGCGTCCTGCGCCCAGTGGCCAACGCGCAACTGTCACGATCAGGGCGCCGGGCGGCTGCGTTTCACCGCCAGCCCTGCCGTCTTGCGTGTAGTCTCTCAGCGGGCTGGTTACACTAGCTCAAGCCAACCCGCCTAGCGACCGCGGACCCGAGGAGTATTCGCTCATGAGCAAAGGCCGTGCACTTCTGGCAGTCATTCTCGGCCTAGTCCTGAACATGCTGCTTGGATTCGCGAGCATCGCGCTCGCGTGGGCAGTTTTCGGACCGGAGGGAGCATTCCAGGGCGAGACCACCGTAGCCAGCTTCGCGTGGTGTGCATTCGGATGCGGCGCCGGACTGGCTGTGGGCGTGATCGTTGGTCGCGCGACATCGGTCGTCGCCAGGCAAGCCCCCCGATTGCCAGTGTTCGTACTGGCTGGCCTCCTCCTGGTTATCGGCCTCGGGAGCGCTGTCTTGCAATTTGGTGCCGAGCCGAAGCCCCTGCCCGAGGGAGTGTCCGTTGGCGACCTGACGTTTTTCGAGGCCGGCGAGGTAGCCACGAGTCCCGCGTGGTACTCGTTCGTAGCGCCCGGCATCGTAGTGCTAGGGGTGCTGCTGGGAGGTCGCGTTCTCCGTGCCCGCCGCAGATAGGCCTCAAGGGTAGCCCGCTCCGACAATATCGTCCGGCTAACCCGCCAGCTATATCGATTGCTCCGGGGCGTCCGGCACGCTTGAATCCTGCTCTCAAGCGACCACGGTCCCGATCACACCCAGCCGCCATTTCTGGCACGGCGAGAAGAAGTGGACCGCTGACATCCTCTGGCAGCATCAGTGGCCGCCGTTCTCGCAATCGGCCGGCTCTCATCGCAGACGCAGTCAATGGATGGCGGCACTAGTGACCGCCAGCCGAGTACCACCTCGCGCAATATCTGCCCGCAACGACTGAGGCCGCCGACCCGACGCCTCCGGCAAATTCTCGAATACTCTGCCTTACGTGCAACCGATGCACTGTACTATGGACTAGAATCTGTATCCGGCGCAATGTATAGTGTAGGTGCTGCACTTGCGTCCTGCCGGCGGCGGCGTAACGCAAGCGATTGGCGCCATCCCAAGGGTCAGGCTTGACATTCGCACCAACACTCGCACTGCTGCTCCAGGCTGTCGCCGAAGAGGCTGCCGAAGCGGACTTGACCGCAGCCGAAGAGGTCTCGGCTGCCGTCGAACAGTCCACGCTCCTCAGTCTGTTGCTCGATGTCGGCCCGGTCGGCTTCGTAGTGTTTGCGATCCTCGCCCTGATGTCGATCCTGTCTTGGGCGCTGGCGTACTCAAAGCATCGCGCGCTCTCGTCAAGTGCTAAGGCCAACATGTCTTTCCGCAACGCCTTCCGCCGGGTCGGCAAGCTGGCAGAAATCAACGCTGCCTCGGAACAGTTTCGGCCGGCGCCGCTGGTGACGGTCTTCGACCACGGCTACAAGGAGGTCGCGCGGCAGGTCAACACCTACGGCCGCATCACCAATCCCGCCTCGGTCGAGCGCTCGCTGGCCTTGGGTGTCAGCGAGGAAACGTCGCGGCTGCGAAAGAACCTCGGCATCCTGGCCACGACCGCTTCGGCGGCGCCGTTCATCGGCCTGTTCGGGACGGTCTGGGGCGTGCTTGACGCGTTCCGCGGCCTCGGGACCTCCAGCGGCGCCACGCTGCGGGCCGTCGCGCCCGGCATCGCCGAAGCCCTGCTGGCGACGGCGCTGGGGCTGTTCGCGGCGATCCCGGCCCTGATCTTCTACAACGTCTACGCCGGAAGGCTGCGCGAAATCCGTTCCAGCATGCAAGACTTTGGACTGGAGTTCTTCAACCTGGCGGAAAAGGACTACGGAGCGAGGGATGGCGCTGCAACCAAACACTCCTGATTCGGACGACGCAATCGCCGAAATCAACGTCACGCCATTCGTCGACGTCGTGCTCGTGTTGCTGATCATCTTCATGATCACGGCCGGCGTCGTCGAGTTCGGCCTGGAGATCGACGTGCCCCGCACGCGCGAGGTGGCGACGTCAGACAAGGACTTCGCCTACGTCAACATCACGTCCAAGGGGGAGCTGTTCTTTGGCGACGAGCCGGTGAGCGTGTACGACATCGCCGAACTGGCCAAGGAGAAGAACCCTGAGCAGCCCGGCATCTACTTGCGCGCCCATCGCACGACGCCCTGGGAGATCGTGGCGCCGGTGATCGCCGAATGCGGCGTCAACAAGGTCAATGTAAACGTTGTCACCAAGCCGCTCGTCAGAGATCCTAGGGTGCGAAGATAAGGCTCGCGACAGTCGCATGCACGCACGGAGGCAGTATCCGGCGGGGACCGAGGGGCTGCGAAGGCCTCTGCTGCTATCGACCGCGTGCCACGGTGCGCTGCTGAGCGCGTCGCTGGCGTGGGGCTTCCTCAACCCCACGATCCACCTCGGCTCCCCGGACGCCGCCGGAGGCGGCGGCATCGTGGCGGTCAGCAGCGTGCCGATCAACACCGCGCCAGCGAGGCTGCCCAACCCGGTGGCCAACCCCAGCCAGCACAACGTCCCCGCGCCGGACAGCTTTCGGCGCTCGACCGAGGTGCCGCAGCCGGAACCCGAAACCGAGGAAGCGCCGCCGGCACCGGTGCCGAGCCCCGAACGCAAGGCGGCCGAGAAGCAGCAGGAGCGCTCGGTTGGACAGCGCAGCGCCGGAGAGACCAAGGCAAACGAGCTCCGTTCATCGCTCGGCGCGGCACTGAGCAGCGACATGTACCAAGCCGCTCCCGGCGGCGCATTGGGCTTCGGCGGAGCCAAGGGCGGACCGTTCGGCCAACGCTTCGGCTGGTACGCCCAGATCCTGCAACGGGCCATCGGGGAGCAGTGGCGCATGACGCTGGGGCAGGTCTCGGGAGGGTCGTCAAAGCCGGCCGTGATCACGTTCGTGATCGCCCGCTCGGGCCAGATCGGCCAAGTGGCCATTCAACAGTCGAGCGGGAACCGCTCGCTCGACTACTCGGCGGTGCGGGCGACCAACAACGCCAGCCCGGTGCGTCCGCTGCCGCGAGGCCTCGGCCGAAACTCGATCACGATCGAGATGCACTTCCAACTCGATTGATTGAGCGCGACAATAACTGCACATGGAGACTGACACAGCATGAGAGACCACTGGATGCGAGCGGTCGCGCTAGTCGCGGCCATCGCCTGCCCGTCGGCCGCGCAGCAACAGCCCGATGCCGTGATCGTGCTCTCGGACGAGCAGCGCGATCCGCGCATCGCCTTGCCGGAAATCCGCGGCCCCATCGGCTCCGCGCACGCGGTCGACCAGTTCAACGACGAGGTCTGGAAGGCTCTCGAGGCCTCGGGGCGCCTGGACATCGTGCCCCGCAGCTTCTATCCGCGCAGCGCGCCGCGCAAGCCGGAGGACATCCAGGTCGACACCAAGAGGATGCCTAAGGATCCGGGCGCCCGGGGCCTGTGGCTGGGCGGCTGGGCGGACACGCCGGTCGTGGCCCGCTACCTGGTGTACGGGCAGATCGACGACGTGGACGGCCGCTTGGCGCTGCAGGGATACGTCGCCGACGTCAGCCAGGAGTCAGTCGAGGCGTCGTACATCTTCGGCAAGCGCTACTACAGCGAGGCGAACGCGGCCGGCGCGCGAGGGATGGCCTTCGACTTCGCGCGCGACATTCTCAAGAACCTGGGCCTGGGCGAGGGCCTGGCCGGCACGCGCATCTATTACGTCCACCGGGACGAGGGAGACGATCGCAAGGAGATCTGGGCCATGGACTACGACGGGCGGAACAAGCAGCGCATCACGAACTACCGCAGCCTCTGCCTGACGCCGGCCATCTCGCCGGACGGCAAGCGCATCGCGTTCACGACCTTCGTCGAGGGAGTGCCCGAGATCTACGTGCACTCGCTGGAAACAGGGAGGCGGCTGCAGTTCTACAACCAAGATGCCTCCCTCAACACCACGCCGAGCTTCTCGCCCGACAACTCGGCGATCTACTTCGCGTCCTCGGCATCGGGCCGCAGCCAGATCTACCGCGCCGACCCGGATGGCGGCAACCTCCGCCGCGTGTCCTACTCGCGGGCTTTGGACGTGCATCCCAGCGTCAACCCCAAGACGGGCGCGCAGATCGCGTTTGTCTCGGGCGCGTCGGGCATGCCGCAGGTCTACCTGATGGACAGCGAAGGCGCCAATCGACGGCGCATCTCCGGCGGGGGCGGCGATGCCGTGCAGCCGGCTTGGGATCCGAGCGGCGAACGCTTGGCGTTCGCCTGGACGCGCGGCTACGAACTCGGCAACTACAACATCTTCCTAGTGGACGTGGCCAGCCAGCGCTACACCCAGCTGACACACAGCCGGGGGCGCAACGATCATCCCTCGTTCTCGCCCAGCGGAACACACATCGTGTTCGCGTCCGACAGAATGGGGAGCACGCAGATTTGGTCGATGCGCGCTGACGGCACGCAGCTGCGGCAGCTAACGAGCAGGGGTGTCAACGAGTCGCCAGTGTGGGCGACCCGATGAGTTGGCGCCGTCCGCCCCGTCTCGCAACCGGCACTGCGGGTCGCGCAAGCATTTATAAGACGGCAAATCGCCGTCAAATGTCAGTGAGGATTGAAGTAACTGAGGGATTGCGATATCCTAGTTGCCACAATCTAAGGTTCGATGTCCCGCCTCGAGCGGCGACAGAGATGGAGGAAACCTAACACTCATGCGATCCAAACACAGCATCATCCTGATTGCGGCCGCAATCTTTTTGACGCTCTTCGCGTTCGGCTGCAAGAAGGAAGCACCGCCGCCACCGCCACCACCGCCGCCACCACCGCCAGAGGCCCCGGCCCCGACCGTCAGCATCACAGCCGAGCCCAGCTCGATCGAGCGCGGGAAAGCTGCCAGGCTGACCTGGAGTTCGACCAACGCTGCAAGCGCGGAGATGAACCAGGGAATCGGCGCCGTGGCTACCAGCGGCAACCGCGAAGTGTTCCCGACGAGGTCCACGGAGTACACCATCACCGTCAAGAACGCCGATGGCAAGTCCGCTTCCGCGTCCGCCACGGTGACCGTCCGGGCCCCTCCGCCCCCGCCACCGCCGCCGCCGCCGAAGCCCGACCTCTCCGAGGCCTTCTCGGATGCTGGCATCGCAGATGCGCTCTTCGACTACGACAAGAGCGACCTGCGTCCGGATGCCCAGAACGTCCTGCGCTCCAACGGCACGGCCATCAAGGCGCTGCTGGAGGACTACCCCGAGGCAGCGTTCTTGCTGGAGGGCCATTGCGACGAGCGTGGCACCACCGAGTACAACCTCGCGCTGGGCGACCGGCGCGCGACGGCTGCGATGGAGTTCCTCGTCAATCTCGGCGTCCCCGCGAGCAAGCTCTCCAAGGTGAGTCTCGGCGAGGAGCGCCCGGTCTGCACTGACGAAGACGAGAGCTGTTACCAGCGCAACCGGCGGGCCCACCTGCGGCTCAGATAGGGCCGTACGATTCAGACGCATGCACGCCTCCTCCGTGCGCGGCAGCCTGTCGGGAGCGTCCCGACGGGTTGCCGCGCCCAAGGGTTAAAGTGAGCACAGGTGTTGCGTCCCGCCACGGAACGCCGCCAGGGTTCCGGGCGTCTTCTTATATTCCAGCCGTGCGGGGCACCCGCGGGAGCGCCCGCCGATCGAGGTATCCCATGTCGTTGAAATCGATGGTTCCAGCCATACTCGTGTGTGGCACCCTGCTGGCTCCGGGCGCGGCCGCCCAAAGGAAGGAGCTCCAGCAGTTGCAGCGGGACATGGTACTGCTCCAAGAGACACTGCGGCAGCAGGACCAAGCCATGTCCGAGCGCATGGCAGCGCTCGAGGCCTTGCTGCGCCAGAGCACGGAGAAGCAGGACACGCTCAACACCGCTCAAGCCGTCTTGGAGCGCAAGATCTCCGAACTGGACAACGAACTGACCGAGCCGTTGCGCGCCACGGGCGCCAAGGTGGACTCCCTCTCGAACCAGTTCTCCGACCTTCGCGGAACGGTCGAGGAGGTGAACTTGACCGTCGAACGGATCGCCTTGGACGTGAAGGACATCAAGACCCACTTGTCCGAGCTGCCGCCGCCCATGCTCGGCGAGGACGGCGAGGGCGGCAGCGAGTCCGATATCAACACCAGCGAGGCGATTTTCGAGGGCGGCATGGACGACTACATGCGCGGCAATATCGACACGGCCCGCGGGCAGTTCATGGACTACCTTGCGCTGTACCCGTCGCACGCCAAGGCTGGCGAGGCTCAGTACTACCTAGCCGAGACATACTATTCCGCCGCCGACTACGAGGAAGCTGCCCGCCAATTCGAGAAGGTCTTCCGCAGCTACCCCCTGAGCCCGCTCGCCCCCGACGCCTTGTACAAGCAAGGCATGGCCTTTCTGAAGATGCGCGACCGGGACGCGGCCAAGAAGGCCTTCGAAGACGTCATCAAGCGCTTTCCCGACAAGAGCGTCGCACAGCATGCCCGCGGCGAGCTGAACGGGTTGCTCAACGCCAAGCCCTCGCCGGCGAACTAGCGCCGGAAACCGGCCCGGCTCGAGTCACCATGGCCAAGCCGAAGGTCCTGTTCCTGTGCACCGGCAATTCGTGCCGGAGCCAAATGGCCGAAGGCCTGCTGCGGTCCCTTGCGGGCGACCTCTATGAAGTGCATTCGGCCGGCACCGCGCCGCATGGCGTCAATCCGGGCGCGATCGCGGCGATGCGGGAGATCGGCGTCGACATCTCGGGCCATCGGTCCGATCACGTTGACGCGTACCTGGGAACCGGCATAGACACCGTGATCACGGTCTGCGACCGGGCCGCATCGAACTGCCCCACTTTCCCCGAACGGACCGACAAGGTCCACTGGAGCTTCGACGATCCCGCCGAGGCGTCCGGAAGCGAGGAAGAGCGCCGGGCCTTGTTTCGTAGGGTGCGCGACGAGATCGCAGCGGCGATTCGCAACTGGCTATCCGGCCAGAACTGAGCCGGGCGACGCCGCGCTATAGCGCCTGCAACTTGGCAGGCCCGGCTATGAGCGTCTTCACGCCGTGCTGGCGGAAGTGCACTTTCAGCTTTGCCGTTTCGCCCTGGCCTTGGCACTGCTGCACGACGCCGACTCCGAAACGGCTGTGCCGCACCCTTGCGCCACGGGAGAACTGCCCCGCCTCGGGCGCCGGTCTTGCGGCTCTTCCGCGACCCTGCGCGAAGCCGCCTCGAGACACTGGAACAGCCCGGGCGGATGAGCCGGAGCTGGGGCGGTGCGCGCCGTCGCCAGCGTTGCCCGCGGCCGCGCGGCGCTGGAAAAAGCTCCCGATCGCCTCGACCGAATCGTGTGTCTCGATCCCGGCGTCCCCAAGCTTCGATCGCTCTGGACGCGGATTCGGAGCCGGCTGCGACTCCGTAGCGTCACCGGTCCCTTCGGAAATGCGAGACCGATCGAGGCCCGTCCAGCCCCGCGACACTTCGCGGACGAGTTCCCGCGGAATCTCGTCTAAGAATCGCGAGGGCAACATGGCGGCTTCAGGCCCGGCGCCGTACAGCCCGCGGAATTCGGCACAGCTCAGAACGAGACGCCGCTTAGCGCGGGTCATGCCCACGTAGCACAGCCGCCGCTCTTCCTCGAGCGCGTCGCTGTCGGGTGCCGCGAGGCTACGGGCGTGCGGCAGCAGCTGCTCTTCCATGCCCATCAAGAACACGACTGGAAACTCCAGTCCCTTGGCGCTATGGAGGGTCATCAGCAGGACTCGCGCGGAATTCTCGATGTCGTCCGTGTCCGCCGCCAGCGATGCATGGTCGAGGAAATCCTGCGCCGTCTCGCCGCGCTCGGCTGCCTCCCGCGCGGCGACGGCCAATTCATCCAAGTTCTCCCGGCGGCTCTCTGCGTCCCCGGAAGAATCGGAGTCGAGCATGTCGCGATAGCCGCTCCGATCCATCACCGCATCTACGAGCGTCGCGACGTCGCTGTTCCCAGCCGCTCCGCGCAAGCTGACGACCAATGCACGAAATCGCTGCAGCGAGGCCGCGGCGCGTTTCGGCAGCTTGCCGCCATCGACCATCTCTTCGATCGCCTGCCACAGCGTCAGCGCGCGCTGGTCCGCATAGCTAGTCAGCAGGCCCAGCGTGCTCTTGCCGATGCTGCGCGCCGGCACGTTGATGATCCGCGCCAAACTGACCGAGTCTTCCGGCGAGAGCGCGACCCTGACGTATGCGAGCACGTCCTTGACTTCCTTGCGCTGGTAGAAGGTCACACTTCCCACTAGGACGTAGCCCACCCTCTCTCTCCGCAGCGCGTCCTCGATCAATCGCGACTGCGCGTTGGTGCGATACAGCACCCCGACCTGCGTGCCGGAATCCATGTCCAGCAGTTCCCGCACCGAGCCCGCCACGTAGCGGGCCTCTGCGGCCCCGCTCATGGCGCGATACAGCACGATGGGATCTCCTTCCAAGCAATCGGTCCAGAGACGCTTGCCCTTCCTCTGCTCGTTGTGCGCGATGACCGCCCCGGACGCGTCCAAGATGGGCCGCGTCGAGCGGTAGTTTTGCTCCAAGCGAATCACACTGGCGCTTGGGAAATCCCGCTCGAAGCCCAAGATGTTGCCGATGTCAGCGCCGCGCCAGGAATAGATCGATTGGTCCTCGTCGCCCACGACGCACACGTTGCAGTCGGGTCCGGCCAGCAGCAGCATGAGATCGTACTGCGGGCGATTCGTGTCCTGGTACTCGTCCACCATCAGGTAGCGGTAGCGCTCGCGAACCGTGTTGCGGACAGCCTCGCTTCGCTCCAGCAGGCGGACCGCTTCCAGCAGCAGGTCATCAAAGTCCAGAGCGTTGGAGGAAAGCAGGGAGCGTTCGTACTCCTTGAAGATCCGGTTTAGCTCATCCGTCGTCGGGTCGCTCTCGTCGGCCCGGCCGATCTTGGAAAACCCGCCGTTCTTGGCCCGGCTGATGGCCGATAGTGCCTCGCGAGGCTTGATGAAGTCTGGCTTTACGCCAAGCTTCTTCATGGCATCCTTCACCACAGAAAGCTGATCGCTGGCATCAAAGATCAAGAACCTCGGCGTGAAACCGGGCCGGTAGTCCGCAAGGGGCTCGCCGTACTGGCGAAGCAACCGAGCGCAGAACGCGTGGAAGGTGGACACCGTCGGGAGTCCGATGTGCGCGATGCCGTTCTCCTCCAGCAGGTGGCCGACACGCTCGCGCATTTCCCCGGCAGCCTTGTTGGTGAATGTGACGGCGAGAATCGAGCCGGGGCTGACGCCCTTCTCGGCGATCAGGTGGGCGGCGCGAGTGACGATGACCCGGGTCTTGCCGCTGCCCGCCCCGGCTAGCACCAGCAAGGGCCCGTCGGTGTGCTCTACCGCCTCGCGCTGCTGTGGATTCAGAGAGGCAAGCAGCGACATGCGGGTTCCTTCATCTTAACTTCCACGCCGGCTCCGCCAATCCAGCCCGCTCGGTCGTTACAATGTGCATGGAAAAGCTCGATGGCGAAGCACGTGCAATGGACTCGGTCACGGCGCGAGTTGCTGCGCGACTCGTGTTGCGGCATGGGCTACCTAGCCGTGCAAGCCATGGCTGGCAGCCAAGCCCTGCGGGCCGCCTCGTCGCAGAACCCGCTAGCGCCGAAGCCGGCGCACGTCGCGAATCCCAAGGCCAAGTCGGTCATCTTCCTCTTCATGGCCGGCGGGCCGAGCCACATCGAGACCTTCGACCCCAAGCCTCTGCTCAACGAGCTCCACGGCCAGCCGCGGCCGGCCGAGTTCGGCGAAGCCAAGTACCAGTTCGTCAAGCCGGACGCCAAGCTGCTGGGAACCAAGCGCACGTTCAAGCACTATGGCAAGGCGGGCATCCCGGTATCGGACCTGCTGCCCCACACCGCCGGCTGCATTGACGACATCGCGGTCCTGCGCTCATGCCACGGCGACATGGTCGTGCACTCGGCCGCGCAGTACGAACTGATGACAGGGCGCATCGTGCCCGGCTTTCCGTCGATGGGATCGTGGGTTGTCTACGGCCTCGGGGCGGAGGCCGAATCGCTGCCAGCGTATGTGGTCATGCCGGATCCCGATGGCGCGCTGGAAGCCGGGCAGCCGATGTACATGAACGGGTTCCTGCCCGCCGTGTACCAGCCCACTACCTTCCGGCCCGGCGACCGGCCGGTGCTCAACCTAGACCTGCCGGACGGGATCAGCCGCGACGAGCGGCGCAAGACCGTGGACCTGATTCAGGCCTTGAATAGGGTATCGCCCGACCCGCCCAACGATGAGTTCGAGGCTCGCATCCGAACCTACGACCTGGCCTTCAAGATGCAGACCGAGGCCCCGGAGGTCTTCGACCTGTCCAGCGAAGCGGCCGGCACCTTGGAAATGTACGGCGTGGGCAAGGAGCCCACGCACGACTACGGGCGGCGCTGCCTGCTTGCGCGGCGGCTGGTCGAGCGCGGCGTGCGGTTCGTGACGGTCGTTTCGGGCGGCGGCCCGGGCAGGCTGCAGTGGGACGCGCACAACGACATCGAGGAGAACCACCTGCGCATGGCGGCGCAGACCGATCAACCGGTCGCGGGGCTGCTGAAGGATCTCAAGCAGCGCGGGATGCTGGACGAAACGCTCGTGCTGTGGGGCGGCGAGTTCGGGCGCTCCCCCGAAGCCGAGACTCGCCAAGATGGCAGCGCCGGTCGCGACCACCACAATCTAGGCTTCACCATGTGGATGGCCGGCGGCGGCATCCGCGGCGGCCAGGTCGTAGGGGCGACAGACGCGATCGGCCTGCGCGCGGTGGAGAGGCCGTATCACTTCCGGGACATCCACACGACTATCCTGCACCAGCTCGGCTTGGATCAGTACAAGCTGACCTACCCGCATCTGGGGCGTGACGAGCGCCTGACGCTGGTTCACGGCAACGTCATCGAGGAGATCGTCTAGGCACTCCGGGAATGGCGATACACTGGGCTCAATGCCCGCGAACTACCAAGCCGAAGTCGTCGGCGTGTTCGGCCAGCCCGTAGCGGAAAACCCGACCGGAGTCATGCAAGAGGCGGGCTTCGCCTCCGCCGGCCTGAACTGGCGCTACCTGAATTTCGAGGTGCCCCCCGAGAAACTTGGCGCCGCGATGGATGCGGTCGACGCGCTAGGCATGCGCGGCATCAACCTCACGATTCCGCACAAGGTGGCGGTCATCGAATTCCTAGACGAGCTGGCGCCGGAGGCGCGCGCGATCGGCGCAGTCAACACGGTGCGCGTCGAAGGCTCGAAGAAGATCGGCGAGAACACCGATGGGAAGGGATTCTTGCGCGGAGTGCGCAATGACGCGGGCGTGGATCCCTCCGGCAAGCGGGTCGTGCTGCTCGGCGCCGGCGGGGCGGCGCGAGCCATAGGCACCGAGCTGGTGCTGGCCGGCATCAGCGACTTGCTGGTTGTCAACCGCTCCCAAGGGCGCGGCAGCACCATGGTCGGCGACCTCAAGGCGGCCACAGGCGGCCCGGTCCGTTTTCAGCAGTGGTCCGGCACGTTTGCCGTGCCGGCCGAGTGCGACTTGCTCGTGAACGCGACGTCGATAGGCCTGTACCCCGATGTCAACGCGGCGCCAGACGTCGATCTCTCGTCGGCTCGCGCGGGAACCTTGGTGGCCGACGCGGTCTTCAACCCTCCCGAGACCCGGCTTCTGGCCGCAGCCCGCGAGCGCGGCCTGCCCACTTTGGATGGGCTGTCGATGTTGGTCTACCAAGGCGTGATCGCCTTCGAAATGTGGACAGGCCAGTCCCCAGACGAAGCCGCCATGAAATCCGCGCTGCGGAACGCCTTGGGCGTGGACTGACCTAGGCAGGGATTTTGGGGCGGGCGACCCGGAAGGGCCGCCCGCTGCTGCATTGATGGAGGTTGAGTCGCTTGGGTTCCCCGCAGCAAGGGAAACCCGGACATCGTGCGCACCTAGAAGCGGTTCCCGCCGCGACCGCCGCGACCTCGGCGGCCCGCCCCAAACGGGCGTCCGCGGCTGGACATGCCCCATCCCGGCCCTCGGCCAAAGCGCGGGGGCCGCGCGCGATCGGCGCCATAGAACCAGTCGCTTCCCAGCGACCGGGACCGTTCGAACCTGTCTTGTCGATCCTCGCGCTCCACTTGGGACAGCGCGAGCATCGAGGAGCCCAGCAAGGCGCGCAACTGCTGACGCGAGGCATTCGCGTCGGCCAGGCCAGATTCTTCGTCCCCAGCCAGCGGCTCGGCGGCGGGGGCTTGCCCGGCTTCCCGACTAGCTTCTGGCTGTTCCGATCCCGCCACAACCTCGTTGGCAGGATTAGTTTGGGGCAGAGTTGCCTGGCTTGGACGCGGTCTGTCCTCAGAGCTCGCAGCCGTCGCGACGACCAGCAGCGTCGCAATGCCAAAAATCATGCTGTGAACGCGGATCACTGCGTTTCTCCGGCATGGTTCGATGGCGATGCAGGCTGCAGTCAAGTGCTTCAATCCTCTTTGCATACGATTAGACGAATGGCATCGGGGGTTTCGTCTCACAGGCTTGTAAAAGATTCGTTAAGACAGCCGACATCCTGGCGTCATCCCAAACCAAGAACTCCCGGCGGGCAGAGACAAGAAGGGCGACCCCCGAAAGAGGCCGCCCTGTAGAACGGATCGGTTGATCGTGATCGAGCGCTTAGCGCGCGAACGGGCGGTTGGCAGCGCGCTCCCGCCACGCTTGAGCGAACTGCGGCCCGACATTTTCGGCGCGGCCGCCGCCGCGAGCCCGGCGACCGCCTCGGTTTGATCCCGGGCGGCGATCCGGGCCGCGGCTGCGGCTGGCACCCCGTCCTCGGCTCGGCCCGCGCCTTCCGCGACTCGCTCGCGCGCGATTGTCACCGCGAGAGCTCCGCGCACGCGCTGAATCGCGGCCGCGCCCCCCGGCATCGACCAAGCCCATTCGGGCGGCAATGGCGAAGTCCCGCATCTTTTCGCGCATCTCGTTCAGTTCCGCGATCTTTGCTTTCTGCTCGTCGGTCAGCACGGCCTCGACTTTGGCCTGTTGTTCGGCGCGCCAGGCCTCGCGCTCCTCTGAGGACTGCCCGCGAGGCGGCCTCTCGCGACGGATCTCGCGAATCTTGTCGACTTGCTCCTCGGTGAAACCGAACGCTTCCGTAGCAGCTTCGGCCGCGTCGCCTCGGTCACGCCCGCGCTTACTCTCGTCGTCCTGAGCCAAGGCGCTTGTGGACATCGCCAGCGCGGCGATGGCGGTGAGGGCAACTTGCTTGAAGTGTTGTGTTGACATGCTGTTCTCCTGCCTGTTCTGGTGTCGGCACGCCCCAGTCCGGTCCGGTTCGGTCGGTGTTCCGAAGCGCTTGTACTTGACTAGACGAAGCCTCTGGGAAAGCGTGTCTCGCTGTCTGTAAAGAGCACGTCAAACTTATCGAGCCGGTAGCTTGGCTAGGCCTGCCGCTCGGCCTGCTGAATGACCTCCCTGGCACCGTAGATCGGCCGGCCCTGGCTCTCGAAATACGTACGCGTCAAGACCTCTCCGACCAATCCGGTGCAGAAGAGCTGCAGTCCGGTGAGGGCCAAGACGGAGGCGGCGATGAGCAACGGGCCGTGCTCGACCATGATGTGCGTCCCTTGCAGCTTTTTGAAAAGCAGGAATGCCAGCGCGGCCGCGCCCGAGCCGCCGCACACAATTCCGAGCGAGCCGAACAGGTGCATCGGACGGGTCAGGTAGCGGGCCAGGAACACCACCGTGAGCAGATCGAAAAACACCCGCAGCGTGCGACCCAACCCGTAGTGCGAGCGACCCGCCGCGCGCTCACGGATGCTGATGGGCACCTCGGCGATCCGGGCACCGTGCATCGCGGCCAACACCGGGACGAAGCGATGCAGCTCGCCATACAGCCGGACATGGTCCAACAGGTCCGCGCGGTATGCCTTGAACGTGCCGCCGAAGTCGCGCAGCTCGACACCCGACAGCTTGCGAATCAGCCAGTTCGCAACCCGCGACGGCAACCGCCGTGTCAACAGCCCGTCGTTGCGGTCCTCCCGCCAGCCGTTGACCAAGTCGTAGCCTTCGTCGACCTTCGCCAGCAGCGCGGGAATGTCCTCGGGAGCATGCTGCAGATCGCCGTCCATCGCCACGACCACCTCTCCCGAGGCGGCCTCGAAGCCGGCTGCCAGGGCTGCAGTCTGGCCGGAGTTGCGACGCAGGCAGACTGCCTTCAACCTAGGCTCGTTGGCGCACAGGTTGCGGAGCAGCCGGACGCTGCCGTCAGTGGAGGCATCGTCAACGATGACGACTTCGAAGCTCCGTCCCAGCCCGGCGAGGGTTTCAACGAGCCGGTCTACCAAGGGCAGCAGGCTGGGCTCCTCGTTGTGGGCCGGGATCACCACCGAAACCGCGGGCCGAGCGCTCATGACACCTCACTCCCGCGGGCAGTCCAGGTCATCGACCGGCAGGCCCACCACATTGTCGTAGGAGCCGATCACGGCTTCCGCGAATCTGCCCGCCCCACCCTGGATGCCGTAGGCGCCCGCCTTGTCAAGCGGTTCGCCGCTCGCAACGTATTCGTCGATCTCTTGCTCGGTCAGGGCACGAAAGACCACCCAGGTCTCGCTCAAGTGGGTCAGCCGCAGCTCGCCATCGAACACGGCCACGCCGGTCAAGACCCTGTGCGGGCGGTCCGAGAGCTTTCGCAGCATGCGCTTGGCGTCGGCGCTGTCGCGCGGCTTGCCGAGCACCTCGCCCCGCACCGTCACGGCGGTGTCCGCGCCAAGACTGCGCCGCCCGGGCTCCCACGCCGCCTCCGCCTTGGCCGCTGCCAGCCGCTGCACGTAGCATTCCACGCGCTCGTTCCCACGCCTGGACTCGTCGACGCCGACGGGACGCTGCTCGAACTCGACCCCGGCCCGGGCCAGCAGGTCTGCCCGGCGCGGCGAAGCCGAAGCCAAGATCAAGGGCGGCTCGCACCGCAGCAAACTCTCGGCCATGAATCGATGTACGGATGGATGCGCTATCGGTTCAGATAGCTAGGGTCGTCGATCGCCGCGCCAGATTCGCCCGAGTCCGCGCTGTCGGTGACGACGGCGGCAGGCGCCCCTTCCGCAACGGCTCCCGGCCCCTGCGGGAATCCGTCGGTCAGGCGGTGAACCCTGCCGTTGAGGGCGGACAGGAACGCCACCAAGTCGTCTTTCTCGCCCTCGCTGAGGCCGAGCGGGCGGATCTCGGGCTGCATGGATTCCGGTGCCGAGCCGCCGCGATCATAGTGTTCGATGACCTGGCGGATGTTCATCATGCGCCCGTTGTGCATGTACGAGTAGCGACGCAGGGCGTCACGCAAGCTCTGGGTCTTGTACTTGGTCCCGGCGTCGCCGTGCCCGTCTCTCTCGGCCACTCCCGTGTAGTGAAAGTCGTGATCGGTCAGCAAGGGGCCGTGATGGCAGCGAATGCACTCGGCCTTGCCTGTGAACAGGGCCATCCCGCGTTTTGCGCTGGCAGACAGCGCCGCCTCGTCGCCCTGCAGGTACCGGTCCAGGTCGCTATCGTAGGAAACCAGCGTGCGCTCGAAACTGGCGACAGCCTTCGCCACGAGCTCGAATGTAATCTCCTCGCCAGGAAAGGCCTGCCCGAACGAGCGGACGTAAAAGGGGTCGCGGCGGATCCGCTCGACCGCCTCGGCGGGGTCCAAGGACATTTCCCTGTGGTTCTCGAGCGGCTTGGAGACCTGCTCTTCCAAGGTCTTCACGCGCCCGTCGAAGAACATGCTGCGCTGCCAGCCCACGTTGAGAAGGCCCGGCGTCTTGCGCGACAGCTCGCTTTCGTCGAGGCCCCAGCCGCGCGAGAGCCCGTCCATGAAGTGGAGCTCGCGCTTGTGGCAAGTGCCGCAGTTGCGGCGTCGCCCGCCCGACAGGATCGAGTCGAAGAAGAGTTCCTCGCCGAGCCGGACCTTGGCCTCGGTGGGCGGGTTGTCGGCAGGGAATGGCGGCGATCCAGACAGCGGCTCAAGCCGCGGCGCTTCGGCCGCTAAGCCGTTGCCGGCAATGCCGAGTGCGAAAAGAAGCACGAGCGGTCTAGAACGCCACCTCATCACGCTGACATTCTAGCCCGTATCCGCTTCAGACGGAAGAAGCAGAGCCCGGTTCCGGGCTGAGTCGGAATCTGGACCGCCTAGACCGGCTGTTGGGTCTGGGCGACCATGACGCGTTTCTGGAAGTCGGCCAACATGGCCTCGTCCAAGCGAACTTCGGTCGGGCGCCGCTCGAGCGTCGTCATCCGATCGATCTTGTCCTGGAGCTTGAGCAGCGCGTAGAACAGATTCTCCGGACGCGGCGGGCAGCCGGTCACGTACACGTCCACCGGCACGATCTTGTCGACGCCTTGCAGGACGCCATAGGTATTGAACGGGCCGCCGACCGAAGAGCACGCACCCATCGAAATACACCACTTCGGCTCGGGCATCTGGTCCCAGATGCGCTTCAGGACCGGGGCCATCTTCAGCGAGACAGTGCCGGCGACGATCATCAAATCCGACTGCCGCGGGCTCGGCCGGAACACTTCCGCACCGAAGCGGGCGATGTCAAAGCGCGATGTCGACGACGCGATCATTTCGATCGCGCAGCAAGCCAGGCCGAAAGTCAGCGGCCAGATCGCGGACTTGCGCGCCCAATTGAACACGTAGTCCACGGAAGTCGTCATGAAGTTCCGTTCGAACTGATTCTGCAGATACGGCATGGAGTTCCGATTGACCTTCGATTATAGCGCCGCAGAGTCGCAGACCCCTGGTTGCGGCTCCGGCCCTGCGAAAGAGACAAAGCGGGCCGACGGGCCCGCACCTAGACTTAGAGAGCGGCAGGAGCCGTCCGTCGGTTGCTCGACCGGAGCTTGGAGTGCGGCACAAGCGTCAGCAGACGACATCGGCGCGCCAGCGTGCTGCCTCGGCAGCGGCGGTGGCGCTGCTTGCGGCAGGATGCAACTTCCCGGTGTTCACGATGGACACCGAACCGCCGTTCTCGACATTCGGGCGCCCGATTCCAATCGCAGAGCCGGACAGCCGCGGCGGAAACGCCTCGACGGCAGACCTGCCTCGCATCGTCCGCAACGACGCGGCGTGGAGACAGGTGCTGTCGGGGCGCAGCTTCCAAGTGATGCGCCGCGGTGCAACCGAGCCCGCCTTCAGCGGCAAGTACGACGACTTCTACGAGACCGGCATCTACCGCTGTGCGGCATGCGGTACCGCGGTCTTTGCATCGGACGCGAAATACGACTCGCGGACTGGCTGGCCCAGCTTCACGGCTGCCTTCGCCGACGGCAACATCTCGGTCGACTGGGATTTCAGCTGGGGCCTGCGCCGACGGGCCGTGAGCTGCGCGCGCTGCGATTCGCACATGGGCCATGTCTTCAACGACGGCCCCCCGCCGACCCTGCGGCGCTATTGCATCAACTCCGCAGCGTTACGGTTCACGCCGCAAGGCGATTGACTCCCGCCCGCGCTACAGTGCCGGACCAGCGGGCACGCCCTCTTGCCGATACAGGTGCTCTGGGCATGACCGGAACCCGAACATCCCCGCAGCGGTCTCGCTCGGTCAAGATCGCCGGTCCAAGCAGTCGATCCTCGCGCGACAGGTCACTGCTTGGTCTCTGGCGGGTCCTGCTCTTCGCCGGTCTCGCCCAGGCGGCCGCACCAAGCGATCGCGCCTTCCAGCACCGCTTGATATTCCGCCGCTTGAAACGCCGAGCCGTTATGGCCGAGGGCGGACAGGAACGCGCGTCCGGCACCGACCTCGCGAGTCCAGATGATGGGATGGTCTCCCATTGCGATGTCCTCGTCGATCCACAGGAACTTCATTCGCGGCTCGTAGGTCGACTCGTCCAAGGAAGCCAGCACCTCTACGCCACCTTGGTCACGAACGCTGCGGTCGAACGAATACCACTCGTCCGCCCAGTGCCATGGATCGGCGAGATCCAGCATTGCCGGATGGTCGCCCCGCTCGACTCTGATCGGCACCCGCGGATGGTCCATGGTGTGGCCTATGAAGCCAGTCCCGACCACCGCGTCCCGGTACCACTCCCAGCCAGAGTGCGAGTCGTCAAGAGCCGCGTGAATGCCGACAAACCCGCCGCCGCCCTCGATCCACCCCTGCACGGCATCGCGCTGGGAAGCACTTAGTGGCGCGCCGCTGACGTTGTGCCAGACGAGCACGCGCACGCGGTCCAGGACCGGCGTGTCGAAAACCGCCCCGTTCTCGGAATGGAACAGGGGCCAGCCCCTGCGCTCGGCGATACCGCGCAGGGCCTTCACGCCCTCTTGGATGGCCTCGGCATGGCGAAAGCCGTTCGTCTTGGAAAACACCAACACGGCCGGATCGGCCAACTCGGGCAGCGCTGGCGGCTCAGTGTCGTAGCTGGTCGAGGGGTTGAGAGCCCGATAGACATTGCGCACCATCGGGTGGAAGCTCGCCGCAACCACCAAGGCGAGCACGATAGCCAAGCACCAAGCCGCAATTCGAACGAGTCGCAATCTAGCCTCCACCTCGTGGCGAGCGGCCGACCGCGTTCGGCATCGCCCGCCAACAGCCCTATGCTTGCCGACCGTGGCCGTTCGCGTCAAGGCGAGGCCAACCATTGCAACTCGGTCAAGGTACGATGGATCAGGCCGCATTCGCCGCGAAGCTGAAGGCGAGCGGGCTGGGGGCGTGAGCGTGCCCGATACGGACGAGCAAGCGATACTGATCGGCCTGGCCAACAGGGCAATCAATCTGCCGATGGACCTGGGAGGGATGCCTAGGGACCTGCAGGTCGAGTACCTGACGGCGTTCCGGGAAGAACTCGCAGCCTTCGAGAAGTCTTTTGAGGACCCCGAAATTCGCGAGGCGGTCGGGGACATAGCGGAAATCGTGGAGGATCGCCTGCGACGAGATTTTGGAGCATGAGCAAGCGGACGAAACCGAAACCGCGAACCGTCGAATTGGTCTAGTCGGGCTACCAGCCGACCAAGGCCGAAACGGAGGAGGAGTTCGCCATGGACGTGCCGGGCGCTACGGTCGAGGAGCGGATGGCTTCTCTCGGCCGGGCCCTTACCGAGACGGTCCGCGTTCGCTGGATCGACAAGCCCCGGACCAAGCGGCGGTAACGCAAGTGGTCAAGAGGTTAGACCGCAATCTTCGTCACGATTCCATGTAAGCCCCAAAGTGCTTGGGAGAATCAAGGGCTGGTTTCTTCCCATGCCAGAGGCGCATCCAACACGGATGCTCATTCCGATTGCAAACAACCCCTCCCTTCGGGCGCGGTCGGCATTGGAAGAGACTGCGTTTGGCACCTCCCGCAGGAAGTGGCTATCCTAGTTTTGGAGATCGGGACTCCCAGGTTGGGGCTCGGATCCGGGGTCCGAGCAGCGGACCGGCGACTATCCTCTCCGCAATACGGCGCGACTTAGAAGCGACGCTGTCTTAGCTGAGAACGGGCGCCACATCTACTACCGGGCATCAGGGAACGCAGACATGGGCAAAGTCACCGGGTTCATGGAATTCGACCGCCAGGCGACCCCGTACCGGCAGGTCGAGGAGCGCGTGCAGGACTGGAAGGAGGTCATGCACCACCTGGAGGAGCCCCAGCTCAAGACCCAAGGCGCCCGCTGCATGGATTGCGGCATCCCCTTCTGTCACAGCGGCTGCCCGATCAACAACATCATTCCCGACTGGAACGATCTGGTCTACCGGGGACGCTGGAAAGAAGCCCTGCAGGTGCTGCACTCCACCAACAACTTCCCCGAATTCACAGGGCGGATCTGCCCTGCGCCGTGCGAGACCGCCTGCGTGCTCGGCATCAACGACGACCCGGTTTCGATCAAGTCCATCGAGAAGGCCATTGCCGACCGCGGCTGGCAAGAGGGCTGGATCAAGCCGGAGCCGCCGCCCAGCCGCACGGGCAAGAAGGTGGCGGTCGTGGGTTCGGGCCCGGCCGGGCTGGCCGCTGCGCAGCAGCTGAACCGCGCGGGCCACAGCGTCACCGTATACGAAAAGAACGAGGTGCCCGGCGGGCTGCTGGTGCTAGGCATCCCGGACTTCAAGATGGACAAGCAGTTGGTCGCGCGCCGCGTCCAGCAGATGGAGGCCGAAGGCATCGAGTTTCGTTGCGGAATCCACGTGGGAGTGGGCCTCGAAGCCCAGAAGCTGTTGGCCGAGCACGACGCCATTCTGCTGTGCATTGGCTCGGAGCATCCGCGCGACCTCCCGATCCCCGGTCGAGACTTGAACGGCATCCACTACGCGATGAACTTCCTGCCCCAGCAGAACCGGCGGGTGGCAGGACGCCCGGTCGATCCGAAATTCGACCTAAGCGCGGCGGGCAAGAACGTGGTGATCATCGGCGGCGGCGATACCGGCGCGGACTGCCTCGGAACGTCGCGTCGCCAAGGCGCGATCAACATCCACCAGTTCGAGCTGCTGCCAAAGCCACCCGACAGCCGGGACGAGCCCGGGGCGATGCCTTGGCCGAACTGGCCCTTCACGTTCAAGGTCGAGAGTTCGCACGAAGAGGGCGATGTGCGGGACTACGCGATCAATACGAAAGAGTTCATCAGCGACGCCAATGGCAACGTGCGGGCCCTGAAAGCCGTTCGCCTGCGATGGCCGGAGCCGGACCCGATCACGGGCCGTCGGCCCTTCAAGTTCGAAAATGTGCCTGGGAGCGAATTCGAGGTGCCCGCGGACCTAGTGCTGCTGGCGATGGGCTTTGTGCACCCGGTCCACGAGGGCGTTGTCAGCCAGCTTGGCGTAGCCAAGGACCAGCGCGGCAACGTCGAAGCTGATTTCGGCGGATTTCAGACCAGCGTGCCCAACGTCTTTGCCGCCGGTGACGTCCGCCGCGGCCAGTCGCTGGTTGTCTGGGCCATCGCCGAGGGCCGCAAGGCGGCCCGTGCGGTCGACGTCCATCTGACCGGCTCGAGCATGCTGCCTGCGCACTGAGGCGCGGTCCAGCCCACAGCGGACCGCAAGCGGCGCTGCGCGCTCCCTCAGCGGGCCGTTTCCTTCGCTTCCAGCTTCTTGCGCAGCCGGGCCGCGAAACGGCTGACATCGACCACGACGCGGTCATGCGTGCCCCTGCCGACCACTTCGGCCCCGTCCGAAGCCTCTACTTCGAAGCTGGCGCGACGCCCGTCAACGGTAACGAGCTTGGCAGTGTACGTCACCGACTGCCCCATCGGCGTCGCGGCCAAGTGCTCCGCGCTGACCTTGATTCCCACGCTGTCGTTGCCTTCGCCCACATGCGGGAGGATGGCGTCGCGGCAACATATCTCCATCCAATAGATCATTGACGGCGTTGACAGGGATGGGCGTACGTCCGCCCCGAGAAAGTTGATGCAATCGTCGCGTCGCACGACGCGGACTTGTTCTAGCGAGATGCCCGGTTCCAGCATGTTGCGATCATACAATCTCCGCCAGCACGCCCTTATAATCGGGGCACATGCCACAAACCACGCGGCGCCAGGCGCTGGTCTCGATAGCTGCAGGGCTGTCCGTTCGCTCCCTGCCCGCGCAAGAGGCTTATGAGCCCGTTACGTTTTCTGCAGAAGAGTTCGATCTGCTTGGAATCGTGGTGGACTTGATCCTGCCCACATCGGAAACGCCCGGGGCGCGCGGAGTGGGCGTCCACGCGATGATCGACGAAGATCTGGCCAAGAGCTCCGATCCGCTGGAAACGCTCCGCAACGGGCTGGCCGCATTGCGCGCGGAAGGCTTTGCAGACATGGAAATGCCGCAGCGCGTGGCCGTGCTCACCCGCTTCGAAGGGGGTTCCGGGGCGAACAAGGACTTTTTCGAGACCGTCAAGGGATTGACGATCGACGCCTACTACTCGACCGAAGTCGGCTTGGTCCAAGAGCTGGGCTACCAAGGCAACACCTACCTGGACAAATTTCCGGGCTGCACGCACGATCACGAGCTAGAGGACGCTGACTGATGGCGGCCAGCGACCACGACGTCGTAATCATCGGCAGCGGGGCCTCCGGAGGCATGGCCGCATGGAACCTGACGCGCAAGGGCGCCAAGGTGCTGATGCTCGAGGCGGGAGGACGGTTCGAGCGAGCGGACTTCTGGTCGCACGTCAAGCCGTGGGAAGGGCGCGAGCGCCGGCGGCGCGGGGAGCGCAGCCCCGGATTCGAGACGCTGCCGCTGCGCGAGAGCCCCTACGAAACGCCGGCCGGCCAGCACTTCCTGCTGCGCCGGGTCTGGGGCGTTGGCGGCAAGACCAACATTTGGGGGCGGGTCTCGCTACGCTACGGCGACCTGAACTTCAGCGAGCCGGCGGTTGACGGCTGGGAGATTCCGTGGCCTGTGTCGTACAGCGACATCGCCCCTTACTACGACAACGTCGAAAAGCTGATCGGGGTCTGCGGCGGCGCCGACGACTCGAAGTTCTTGCCCGGGTCCCGGCACCACCTTCCGCCGCCAAACCTGCGCTGCGGCGAGGTGCTGCTGCGCAAAGGTGCCGAGAAGGCCGGATACACCGTGGTGAACGGCCGCCGCGCGGTCCTGACCGAGGAGCATCGCGGTCGGGCCAAGTGCCACTTTTGCGGCGCGTGCGGCAAAGGCTGCGATATCGGCGCGTTCTTCAACTCGCAGGACTACCTCTTGCAGGACGCCTTCGCGACGGGCAAGCTGGAGCTGCGGGAGAACGCCATCGTCTCGCACGTGCTGACGGACGAAGACGGCGCCGCGAGCGGCGTGCGCTACTTCGAGCGGTTGACCGGAGAGGAGCGCACCGTCTCCGCCAAGCGCGTGGTGGTAGCGGCATCGGCGGTCGACTCGACCAGAATCCTGCTCAATTCCAAGTCCTCCGCATATCCCAACGGCATTGGCAACGGCTCCGACGTGATCGGGCGCTACCTCTGCGAGCAGTTTCGATTTCACGTCTACGCGTTCGCGCCGCAACTCTACGGACGCCCCGCGACCAACGACGACGGCATCTCGGGAGGGCACATCTACATCCCCCGGTTCGAGAGCCCCGAGGAGAAGCGCGACTACATGCGCGGCTTCGGCATCCAGCTGTGGGGCATCGGCTGCGGCTCCAACGCCCAGTTCGCCAAGCGCATGGCGGGATTCGGCCTTGACTTCAAGCGCGACGTGCGCAAGAGCTATCCCGCGCTGGTCCAGATGCATCCCTATGGCGAGGTGCTGCCCTATCGGCACAACCGGATTGCGGTCGATGGCACGCCGCCGGACCGCTTCGGCGTGCCCACGATTCGGATCGAGTACAAGCTGGGCGAGAACGAGCGCAAGATGATCCCGCGCATGTACGACGTCGTGGAGGAGATCCTCCACTCGATGCGGGCAGAGCCGCTGCCCTACCAGCGGGGAGACCTAGACGAGTTGGGGGCGGCGATCCACGAGCACGGCACCTGCCGCATGGGCGAAGACCCCAGGCGCTCGGCGTTGAACGGCTACATGCAAATGCACGAAGTTCCGAACGTGTTCGTCGTGGACGGCAGCGCATTCCCGACGCCAACCGAGAAGAATCCCACGCTGAGCATCCTGGCATTCGCCTGGCGGGCAACCGACTATATGGCCGAACAGATGCGGCTGGGAAACATCTGAGGCCAGCCGGATTCAGCGGGCGATCAACCCTGCCGCCGCACAGTTAGCGCACCAGATCTCGGGCTGCGGCTAGCGCGCTTCGGGCGGGCTATGGATTCGCGGACTTCTCCAGCTCGTTATCGATGACGCTGCGGTAGTTCTCGATGGCCCTCGCGCCGGTCATCAGGATCCCGTTGACCAAGATGGCGGGCGTGCCCTCGATGCCCAGATTCCTCGCTTCCAAAGCCTCGATTGCGACGGGTCGCTGGTACTTGCCGGAATTCAAGCATTCCATCAGCGGCTCCGGGTCCACTTCCGTAGCCTCCGCTACCTCGGTGTAGGTCGCATCGGTGAACAGGTCCTGCTCAAACAGCTCGGCGCGGTACTCCCAAAACTTGTCTTGCTCTCCGGCGCAGCGTGCGGCCTGCGCCGCGCGCACGGCCTCTGGGTGGATATCGGTCAGAGGCAGGTCCTTGAACACCCAGCGGATGCGATCTTCGTATTCCTCGCGCAGTTCGGACAGGACGGGCTGGACCTTGCGGCAGAACGGGCATTGAAAGTCCGAGAACTCCACGATCGTCACAGGGGCGTCCAACGGGCCCCGCTGACGGACCTCTTCCAAGTCCACCGGCAGCCTGGGAGGGTCCAGATGCACCGTGATCTCGGAATCGGCGCGGAGCGCTGCAACGAGATCGTTCAGGTGCGTGGTCGCTTTCTGCTGGCGCAAGAGCCTGACGATCTCGTCCCGAACTTCCTTCAGCGGCTGATTGATCTTGTCCTTCTGCTCGTTGTAGAAGTCGCTGACTTCCTTGTTCGTGGGCGCGCCGATCTTCGGCTCGACCTCAACCTCGACGAACTCTTGGACGGTGACGCCCAGCCGCTCGGCCTCGTCTTCGAGGAGTTTCGACGCGATCGCGGAGCCGAGCGCCTGCGAACGCAAGGCATGGACCTGCTGGTCCAGCTTGCGCCACTGGGCGCTGACCTCTAGGTCGGACTCGAAGATGGGATCGCCGTTGACCGTGGCCAGGGGCTCGTCTTCCCCGAACGTCGGTATTGCGAGCAGCGCCAAGGAGAGCGCGGCGGCACCGATTGCCTGCTTCATGATTCTCATTGTAGTGGCTGAGGGCTCAGAATTACCATCGAAACCGGGTTCTCGAGGCGGTGCTGCGGCAGCGGATCAACCACCTCCGCACGGCGGGTCAGGATTCACGAGGAGGGCGGGCAGCCAGGGGTTGGCCTCGGCCCTTCCGACCCGCGTTGCGACGTTGACCTTGAGGATGCAATCAGACATTGAGCGCGATCATCCAAGCTGCCGAATGCGTGTCGTCAGAGTCCTTCGCCGGACCAAGCTTGCGACGCAAGCGCTCACGTGGCTGTTGCACGCCCAGCGCTCGCGTAATAGCCTGTTGGAACTATGTGGATCCTTGCTGCTCTCATACCGCTCGTCGCCCTCCCGTTGGCTGCGGCAGACCCCATCAACGTGCTCGTGTGGGACGAGCGACAACCCCGCCAATCCCAAGCCTACGACAACTTTCTCGGTAACGAGATCGCAGCCCACCTAGGGGCGCTGCCTGGCTTGGAAGTAGTTTCCGTCGGCCAAGATGACCCCAGTCATGGACTTGGCGCTCTGGATCAGCAAGACGTCTTGGTGTGGTGGGGGCACGTGCGCCAAGGCGAGATTCCTGACGAAGTTGGCCAGCAAGTGGTCGAACGGGTGCGTTCCGGCAAGCTCGCGCTGATCACCCTGCACTCGGCGCATTGGTCGGTGCCGTTCATGGAGGCCATGTACGCGCGGACGCGAGATGACGCCAAGCGGCGCTTCCCCGCCCCCGAGACCAAGATCGAATTCGTGCCACCGCCCGGTCGCATGCCGCCCTCCTACGACTCGCTCGTCACGCCGGCGTACTATGCCTTCGTGCGCCGCGGCAAGGTCTCGCAAGTCCGGGTCGACCTGCCCAACTGCGTCTTCCCGGGCGTCGATGCGCACGGCAAGCCCAGCATGGTGACCGTAACAATGCCCGAGCACCCGATCATGGCAGGCTTGCCTCGGCAGTTCGAAATCCCCCAGAGCGAAATGTACGACGAGCCCTTCCACGTCCCTGAACCGGATCAGGTCCTGTTCCGAGAGGACTGGCGCGGCGGCGGTTGGTTCCGCGGCGGGATGGTCTGGAACTTAGGCGAGGGCAAGGTGTTCTACTTCCGGCCGGGACACGAGACGTTCCCGGTCTTCAAGGACGCAAACATGTTGCGCATCCTAGAGAACGCTGTCCGGTGGCTGGGCCAGGAGGTGCAGCGCTGACTTGGTTGGGCACCTCCTCCTAGCAGCGCTAGGCCACCTGGGTCGACCAAAGCAGAGTTCGTCGGACGGCATCCGCGGGTTGGGAAAGACTCTCAGTACTACATAGCATGTACGGACAGTCGGATTCATGGACACCGCATGCAACAGCGCGGTTTCCCGAGTGATCGCTGCGACTAGGGTGCGGGTTGTCCTGTCAGAACGGCAGCGCGAGCACCGGCCGCTCCTCGAGACATCAGATGGCGTCTACGCCCGCATCCGCCACAGCCAAGAGCCACGCCGGGCTGTTGTGCGTTCGCATGGTAGGTCAAGCGATGAGCGTTCGGCACAGTTCTGCAGTGACTCGACGAGAGGTAAAGTGCTCGATCGCCTGACGAGTCTTCCAGCACCGCCAACGTGGTCGCCTCGCTCGGAATTGCTCCCAAACACCCTGAGGTAATCGGTTCAGTCACTAGCTGCCGGGGGAAATCCCGGCTGTTATCATTCGCCTATGGCCGACACCGCCACCCTAGCGCCTCCAGACATCGAAGTCCGGGAAACCCCCGCGGAGACCGACGAGTACCCGTACTCAGATGGCCGCGTTTTGATGGAGGCCGACCCCCATGCAAATGCGATCGTGGCTATGCGCAACCACTTGCAGGCGTATTTCAAGAGTCTCCCGGATATCTACGTGGCAGGGAGCATGGCCGTGTACTACCGCCAAGGTGACAAAGAAGCCGTGGTGGCACCCGACCTGTTCGTGGCGCTGGGCGTGGAACGGAAGGATCGCCGGTCGTACAAGATCTGGGAAGAGGCGGGCGTGGTCCCTGCGTTCGTAGTCGAGGTGGCCTCGCCTTCGACGGCCCGCCGGGATGCAACCAGCAAGCAGAGCACGTACGAGCAGATCGGGGTGCGGGAGTACTGGCAGTTTGACCCGGACCGGACCCGGATTCCGCACGGGCTGGCGGGTTGGCGGCTGAAGGGCGGGCGGTACGAGCGGATACGTGCGACGAGGCAGGCAGGCGGCATTGGAGGGTATCGGAGTCTGGTGCTGGGCTTGGGGCTGCGGTCGGAGGGTCGGCTGCTGCGTTTCTGGGACCCGCGGTCGGGACAGGACCTAAAGACGCACTTGGAGGTGGACAGTGCGCTGGACATTTCCGAGCGCAGGGCCAATGCGGAGGCGGCCGCACGACACGATGCCGAGCGCAGGGCCGAGGCTGAGGCGGCGGCGCGACGGGATGCCGAGCACCATGCCGAGGCCGAGGCGGCCGCACGACGCGATGCCGAGCGTGAACGCGACGACGCGAATCGACGAATCCTCGAACTGGAGGCAAGACTGCGGGCCTCTGAGTAAACCGACTGGCGGCCGGACGTTGGAAGCAATCTCTGATCGACCGTGGAGATAGTTAGTCTCCCTGCAAGATCTGCCTTTGCTCTGTTAGGGGTGCACTCGAACAGATTCTCTCCGGCCAATGGCTCGATCATCAACCTGAGGCCGGGATAGGGAATCGAGCGAGATGCCCCGGGAAGCCTGGAGCGGCACTCGCAGAAGGTCGGATACAGGCTTTCTCGTCAGAACGGCAATGCCCGCACCATGTATTGAACCTCGACGTATCCGTGGTCCCGAGTGCCGACAGGCCGGAAGCCGAGCTGCTCGTGAAACCCAAGTGAGGCGTCATTCCTAGGCCTCAGATTCACCTCGCATGCGATCTTAAGAAACCGTTCCGCTGCCGCTGCCGCCGCATCGAAGTACAGCGCCTTGGCAATGCCCCGCCCTTGGAACCCCGAGTCTACGGCCACCCGGTCGATATAGAGAAAATCGACGTAGCGTTCGTTCAACCACCGGAAGTTCGGGCTGTCGTAGTCAGCTTCCGGCGCGAGACACAGCAGGAAGCCCGCGATCTGCGAAGAGCACTCAGCTACCCGGAAATACTCAGCCTCCCGCGCGAGCCACTTCAGCCTCTCCCGCGAGAGGCTGTTGACCGCTGGCACGGCCCGCTCGTTGATGTGCCAGATGGCGTCGAGATCCCCTGAAGCGACATCCCGGAGCCTCATCGCGCCTGCCTTCGATTCGCCATGCACCTCGGCCATAGAATTCGGGAAACCTTCTGCGCTTACGCGGCGAGCTACCGGGCGAGAGTCCGCCAGACCATTATTCCAGTGCCGTCGGCGCCTTTGCATCGCTCAGCCCCGGCGCCGCCAAGACCGCTAACCTGAATAGATGCAGGCTAAGTCCTACAGCCCGCGCGAAATCGAGCCGAAGTGGCAGCGGTTCTGGAACGAGAACGCCGTATATCGGACCTCGGGCGATCCCGACAAGCCCAAGTACTACGTCTTGGAGATGCTGCCGTACCCGTCGGGAGTGCTGCACATGGGCCACGTGCGCAACTACGCGATCGGCGACGCGCTGGCTCGCTACAAGCGCATGCAGGGATTCCGCGTCCTGCATCCCATGGGCTGGGATTCGTTCGGCCTGCCAGCCGAGAACGCCGCCATCAAGAACAAGCGCGACCCGCGCTCTTGGACCCGTGCGAACATCGCGGCCATGAAGCGGCAGCTGAGCGCGTTCGGCTTCAGCTACGACTGGGATTGCGAGATGTCCAGCTGCGAGCCGGAGTACTATCGCTGGAACCAGTGGTTCTTCCTGCGCATGTGGGAGAAGGGCCTCGCCTATCGCAAGCAGGCGACGGTGAACTGGTGCCCCGCGTGCGCCACCGTGCTGGCCAACGAGCAGGTCGTAGACGGCTGCTGCTGGCGCCACGAAGACACACCGGTCGAGTTGCAAGAGCGCGACCAGTGGTTCTTCCGCACGACCGCCTACTCGGACGAACTGCTCCGATCGTTGGAAGATCTGGCCGGCGGGTGGCCCGAGCGCGTGCTGACGATGCAGCGCAACTGGATCGGTCGCTCCGTCGGCACGGAGGTGGACTTCACAGTCAAGGACACCGGTCAGCCGATTCGCGTGTTCACGACGCGGGTCGACACGATCTTCGGCGCAACCTGCGTGATCTTGGCCCCGCTCCACCCGCTGGTGGCCGAATTCGGCTTGGCGCAGGAGGGTCAGAAGCTGGCGACGGAAGCTGCGACGCAGAGCCCGGACGACCTCGAGAAGGTCGGCTTCTTCACGGGACGCTACGCGGTGAATCCGTATGGCGGACCGGACGTGCCGATTTGGGTGGGCAACTTCGTCGTCATGACCTACGGCACTGGCGCGATCATGGCCGTGCCGGCTCACGACCAGAGGGACTTTGAGTTCTGCCGCAAGCACGGCATCCCGGTGGTTCCGGTGATCCGCCCGCCCGCCGGCGAGCTCGCCTCAGAGCGCGAAATGACCGAAGCGTTCGCAGGCTACGGCGTCGTGGAGAACTCGGCCCGATTCAGCGGCCTGCCCAGCCAAGTGGCGATCGAGCGCATGAGCGAACACGCGGAAGCCGAGGGATTCGGCAAGGCCGCCGTGACGTTCCGCCTGCGCGACTGGGGGGTGTCCCGGCAGCGCTACTGGGGCACGCCGATCCCGATCATCTCGTGTCCGGCCTGCGGCTTGGTGCCCGTGCCCGACGAGGATCTTCCCGTGCTGCTGCCCGACAACGTGAGCCTCACCGGCACGGGCGAATCGCCGCTCCGCGCTGTCCCCGAATTCCTCGGCGTCGACTGTCCCAAGTGCGGAGGCAGGGCCGAGCGCGAGTCAGACACGATGGATACCTTTGTGGACTCGAGCTGGTATTTCTACCGCTATACCGACGCCCGCAACAGCTCCGCGCCCTACAGCCCGGACAGGGCCCGGTCGTGGTTTCCGATCGATCAGTACATTGGCGGCGTCGAACATGCCGTGCTGCACCTGATCTACTGCCGCTTCTTCACCAAAGTGATGCGCGACATGGGCCTGATCGACTGGGACGAGCCGGTCAGCCGCCTGTTTACGCAGGGCATGGTCATCCGCGACGGCCGCAAGATGTCAAAGAACCTCGGCAACGTGGTCAGCCCCGAGGAACTGGTTGAGAAGTACGGCTCGGACACGGCCCGCGTGTTCTCGCTGTTCGCAGCGCCGCCGGATCGGGACCTAGACTGGCAGGACGAGGGCGTGGAAGGCATGTGGCGCTTCCTCTCCCGGGTCTACCGCATCGTCTCCCGCAATGCCAACGGGGAGGTCGCCGCCAGCAGCGAACCCGCGAACGAGGCCGATCGCGCGGCCCTGCGCAAGCTCCACCAAACGATCGGACGGGTCACGCGCGATTTCGAGACGCGCTGGCACTTCAACACCTCCATCGCCTCGATCATGGAGCTGACCAACGAGCTGTACGACCGCGAATCGCAGCTCTCGGCAGCAGTCATGCAGGAGCTGCTGCGAGGTCTGACGCGGCTGCTGAGCCCTTTCTCGCCGCATCTCGCTGAAGAGCTGTGGGAGAGACTTGGGCAAGCGGCTCCGGTGCTCGACGCCCGCTGGCCATCCGTGGATGAGGCCCTTGCGGCGGAGGACAACGTCCAGGTGGTCGTGCAGGTTAACGGAAAGCTGCGGGACCGGCTCAGCGTGCCAAAGGGCCTGCCCAAGGAACAGCTCTCGGAACGGGCGCGCGAGCTGGAGCGCATCAGCTCGCTGCTGCAGGGCAAGACGGTGCGCAAAGTGATCGAAGTCCCTGACAGGCTGGTCAACTTCGTGGTGGGTTGATCGCGGGCCACTGATTCGGGCTTAATGGCATTCCGAGGCGGTGCGCTGGCAGGCTGGCGGTTGGGAGGCCGATCAAACCCGTGATTGCGCTCGTACCACCGGGCACGGGCCGTCTAGCGCCTAGTCGCGCAGCCCTTGCCGTTCACCAACCGAATCCGCCGGACTCAGTGGGGCCTCGTGCTGAAGTGTCGTTCCGCTCAGAAAGCTCGCATTGCTCATGGTCGGATGTGCAAGATTAGGGCACTCGCCGCGATCTTTGGAGGGCGTATAGCGACTACTGGGCGCGGCAAGAAATAACTGGGAGATCAAGATGTCTAAGGAACTGACCACGATCATCAAAAGCGAAGGGGATGGTTACGTAGCACTCTGCCCTGAGGTTGACGTGGCCAGCCAAGGGGACACGGTGGCCGAGGCGCGCGCCAACCTTCGAGAGGCCCTCGCATTGTTTCTCGAGAGCGCTTCCGAAACTGAGATCGAGCAGCGCTTCTGCTCGGAAGTCTACGTGACTAGAGTTGAGGTAGCGGTTGGCTAAGATTCGCGTTCATTCGGCGTCAAGTGTCCGCCGCATTCTCGAGGCGCACGGTTTCGTCGAAGCGCCAAGGCGCGGAAGCCACATATTGATGCAGTAGGTCGTCGGTTCAACCACTCGAACGGTGCCCGGCCCGAGTCATCGAACACTGCGCGTGGGAACCCTGCAGTCGATCATCCGTCAGTCAGGGCTTCCCGGAGAAGAGTTTGAATGAATCCGACTTAGACTCTCACGAGCAGTGACCGTACGGACGCATGTCCGGCCGGCGACCGGCGCCGCGGCGTCCGCTCCTAGCCAACACCAAGCGGATCAATGGGGAGGCGCAGCTGGTTCGAACGCAACGCGTGAGGCGCGGGCCGCTCTGCCTCACGCCTAGCGCCCAAACGGAGTACGGCACCGCACTGCCAATGATCGGCCTAGGCGCGACGCTGCGCTAGCAGGGCAGTCCCTTCCAGCGGCGTTGCTCTTCCCGAAGGCGCCCGTGCGCGAGCCTCAGTGAATGACGAAGCGCTGCCCGCCATAGAGCTGGCCGATCTCGTCGCTTGCCAAGCGCACCTCCACGGCGTGGGCTTGGAGCTCTGTGTCCACTGCCTTCGGGTAGTAGCCTATGACGTACTCTGTCTCGGCTAGCGTCGAGAGAGAGCCGAGGATTTCGCGAATGACCTTGTTGTTGAGCACGGGCAGGTCATAGCTGCGTCCGCCAGTCTTGGGGCCCAGGTCGGCAAACACTTGTTGGAGCACCTCCTGATTTCGTGCGTTCGATTGCCGATTCATGGTCGGTACCGGATTGGCCCTCGGGCCGAACTGAGGCTCTCCCGGCCGGGCGCCTTGCTGGTTGCCGCCTCCCAGGCCTGCCGGGTTGGGCTGGCGGTGCTCTGTCGTTCCCGCTCTGATACCCAGGCCGGGGCCGCCGACCAGGCCTTGCGAGCGTTTTCGAATGCGCTCATGCCCGAGGACTACAGGATAGAGGGGAATCCCGAAAGCGTTCGCCGAGCGGGCCACCAATTCCGGATCGAGGTCCGTCGTGCTGAGGCCGTCGGAGAAGACAACCATCATCCGCGACACGTTCCCGCCTCGGTTCGCGGCATGGCGGGCTGTCTGCATGATTGCTTCGTAGACGCGGCTTCCTCCGGCCTCCGAGGCGAAGGACTGGTCCAACGCTTTCTGGAGCTTGGCGAGATCGCGGGTGGGGCCGGTGAAGATCTTCAGGTTGGCCGCGAAGCCGTAGACCGATATCTGCACGTCCTTCCTGAGGCCCTCCAGCATGGTGCTGCGGATCGTGTTGAAGTCCAGCAGCCCCGGTGTCATGACGCTGTAGCTGAAATCGATCAGGAAGATGATCTCCGTGGGCACTGACCTCTCCACTACAGTCTCGCCTTCCGCCGGAGGCCCCTCGACAAACGCGATGTCTTGCGGCACGCCGTCCTCGAAGAGCTGAAATGCCTCGCGCCCGAGGCCATTGACCGAAGATTTCTTCTCGTAGACATGCAGGGGAACCACCACGAGCTTCGTCTCCGCCCTGATGATCAGCCCCGGACTGTCCTCCTCGACCGCAGGCTCCTGCGCGGCCGCATACGGTGCGATCGCAAGCATTCCGAGCAGGATTGGCATGTGCTTGAGCATTGATGTCACCTCGCAGCCTACACCCCGGGCCCGGCTTCCCTACCCTGGTGGGCGGTTGGCGCATGAAGTATAGCAGAGGAACTCCTGCATTTCAGGAGGCATGAGCACCACCCGCGAGCTGCTGATCCCCCATCAGGGATCCGTGAATTCATGGGGCACCAGCTAGACCGCGGCGCTAGGCTGCAGCGACGGTGCGGGCGAGCGGCTAGAACGGCTCGGAGTCCGCTCGCTGGATATAGACGGCGTGCGAAGGGCGTCGCTCCGTAGCACCCCCTCACGCTCCGAGCAGCGATTCCTTCGCTGATCTACTACGTTCGCCACGTCGAGAAGAGCGCCGCGCTGGCGAGACGGATCGGAGCATCCCTGGGTCAAGTCGAGAGTGAGCGGGGCCGGCGTGAAGAACCACTGAGTCGATAAGATCTGCGGGTTTCCGCCTTAGCGCGCTGTCCGACTATGGCTTGCCGGTGGCCTTGGGACATGCAAAGGCCCCGACGCTTCAAGCGCACCCGACATGGGGCTCGACCCGGCTAGAAGTCGAAGCGCAGCCCGAACTGCACCCTGCGCGGCTGGTTGCACTGGGAGAAGGCACGGCCGAAGGACGCCGCGCTCCAGTTTCGATTCGGATCGCAGAACACGGTCCGGTTGAAGAGATTGGCGAACTGAGTCTCGAACCTCAGCTTGAACTTCGGGTTGATCCACGTGTCCTTGAACAAGCTCAGGTTCTCCGCGACATGGCTGAAGCCCCGCACGAAATTCATGGTGCGCGACGCGTTCCCGAATCGCAACGGACCGGGATCGGCGAATGCGGACCGGTCGAACACGCTGTCCGACACCGCATCGAATGAGCTGCCGTGGTCGATTCGCACGCGGTTGCTGACAATGTCGGGGCGCTTCTGCCCGTTGAACAGGAACGGTTCGAGGTCATTGGCCATGACGACATTGACAGGGGTGCCGGAGACGATGTTGACGCTGCCGGACACGGCCCAGCCGCCGAGCACCTTGGCCTCAAGGCCGGTTCTCTTGTCCTGGAACAGCGGCACGCGGTGCGTAAACGCCGTCAGGATCCTGTGCGGCACGTCCTGAGCGCTCAACCCGCGCTCCAGCGCTTGGGTGTCGGTCGGGTTCTGCGGGCCTCGGCCCAAGCCGTCCCCCGCGTGGATGCGGCCCGCTCCCATGCCGGTAAGCTTGGACCACGTGTAGCTCGCCCTCAGAATCGCTCCGTCCGTGAAACGCTTCTCCAGCCTGGCCTGCATCGCGTGATAGAAGCTGTTGCCCGCCGGCACGTTCAAGTATCCGATGTTGAGCATGTGCGGAAACGGACGCAACGACTGCAGCGCCGTGCGGCTGAATCCCGAATAGGGCATCGCGAGGCCGGTCTCGGCGGCCGCCATGGTATTCAGCGACGATCCAAGCACTCCCGGGCCGTGGCTGAGAATCTCCGGAGAGTTGGCGTTGGCAGCCGGGCCGAGCACGCGGCGGTCAGCAATCAAGCGGCTGCCGCGATTTCCCGTATACGACCAGTCCAACGTCACGCCGCGACTCGCCCGGCGCTGAATCGTCAGGGACCATTCCTGGATCCGCGGCATCGTGGCGCGATCCCGGGTAACCGCGACCGGCGACGTATCGTTGCCAACCGCGGGGTCAATGGAAGGCGGCAACACGACGTTCGCCTGCGGAAAGCCCGCGTCGAGGTGAAACGCCGCCTCGCGTCCGTTGCTCAAATCGATCGCCGTGGGATGAAATCGGAATCCCAGGGTGTTCACCGCGTCGAACTGCCCATGCGGCACGCCCGAGTAATAGATGCCGTAGCCACCGCGGGCAACGGTGCGCTGGCCGATGCGCTTCGCGATTCCGATGCGCGGCCCGAAGGCGTCGCGCGGCGGTGACTCCAGCGTCCGCGTACCGGTCCGGCCCGGCCCGTCGCCTGCGAAGATCATCGCTCCGAGCCGACCGCCCGCGCCCGGATTGGGCACAGCCGGGTCAAAGGTCGACATGTTGTCGTCGCGTTCGCGAATCGCGGACTGGTAGTCGAACCGCATCCCGATCGTGATCGTCAGGTCGGCGCTGAGCCGGTATTCGTCCACGATGCTCCAAGAGAAGAAGTTCTCTGTGATGGTCGGAAAGTCTGGAATCTGGAAACGCGCCGAACTGACCTGGCCCAGCAGGAACGAAGCGAATGGATCGCCGGTCGCGACGAGGTTGTTGCCGCTTTCGTCGAAGCCGCCGGTGTGCAGCCTGGAGAAGTTGAAGTGGCCGGCCTCGTTGTTGGCCCAGCCCCGGAAGGGGTAGTTGTGATGCCGAAAGTCCCCGCCGATCTTGACTGTGTGGCGCGCCGTGATCCACGTGGTGTTGTGACCGATCCCGTACTGGTGATTCGCATGGAAGCCAGAGCGCCCCCATTCGCGGCCCAGCGGGGAATATCGGGTGTTGCCGGTGAACGTCAGCGCCGGCGGTCCGGCGTCCGTGGCAACCAGTCCGTTGCCGGCCGGACCCCACAGTCGTCCCTGCCAACCCGCGCCGGCGGCCAGCGAGTGGCCGCGAACATGGAACTCGTCGTAGACCAGATGGGTCTGGTTGAGCACCGCGGCGGACTTCACCCAGTCGATCTGGTGCCTTACGTGGTGGGTCGTGGTGTCCTCGTAGACGCCGGTGCCGTAGTAGTCGCCGTTCAAGTGCGGACTGTCCACCGGATCGCTTCGCGCCCGGCAGCCATCGACACCGCCGCAGTCGCGCAGCGCCGGATGGGACGTGCGGCTGAATAACACAGCGGCACGCACGCGGCTGTTGAAGGAATGGTTGACCCTGAAGTGATGGCTGGGCGCATCGAGCCGCCAAACCTGCGCGCCGAGCGGATTTCCTTGGACATTGAATTCGGTGCCCGGGCGGTCCGGGGCGACCATCAGCGGGGTCACGCCGCCCGCCACCCGGCTGCGCAACGGGTGCGCGGACGGAATCCGGTTGTTGGGGAAGGGGTCGCGGACGGGCACGCCGCGTGCCAGCGCAGTTGAAGCCGGGTCGAAGATCTGGCCCTGCCGAACGGGCCGGCCCAAGGCGTCCGCGGCGAGCACTCTAGGAGCTGCCAAACGGCCGAAGTCGCCCAGCCGGAACGGATGCGTAGGCGTGGAATTGCCGTAGCCCGACTGTGCCCCCGAGCGCACTGCGAACCGCTCGTAATGGTAGTTGAAGAACGTCTTGTTCTTGACAAACGGCCCTCCGACGTAAGCGCCGAAATTACTCTCTCGGTGCCTTGCCTTGGTGCCGAAGAAACCGCGGGCATTCAGGGCATCGTTCCCGACCAGCGAGTACAGCGCCCCGTGGAACTCGCTCGAGCCGCGCTTGCTGGTGCTAGAGAGGTAGCCGGTCCGGCGCTCGACCCTGACGGCCTCCTTGGCGGGCACCGGCCTGACTTCACGGACTCTGTTTGCCGTCGCGACCGCGGCTGGGGCGGTCGGGGCAGGCCGTTCCTGTCTGGCGACCGCAGCCACCAAGATCGCGTCTTGACGATAAGTCTGCCCCGCGCCGAGGTCGACACCCGTGCGAACAAAGGATTCGTACCCGCTTGAATCTACCCGGATCGAATAGCGACCGCTAGCCAGCCCGGCAGCCTCGTACGCTCCCGCCTCGTCGGTTTGCAACGATATCGCTGCCCCGCTCGGCGCATGCGAGAGTGTGACGGTTGCGGCGCGCGCCGGATCGCCAGACCCGTGGCGAACCACGCCGCCGATCAGGCCGTTCGGTTGCGATTGCCCGAAGGCAGGAGGCCCCGCCGCTGCCCACAAGAACGACAGGGCGAGCAAATTCCGCCAGTGGCTACTCACAGCGCGATACGAAGTGGCGCGAAGCCGGGGCGGACCCGTCCCAGCCGTCCTCTCGTCCCTAGTGTCCATCAACCGAGTCGCGCGCGCAATGTCGCGACGCGATTGTAGACCATCGCACGGAGAACATGATTCAGCGCCCGGCAGCGCTGCCCAGGCTCCGCCAGCGAGACTTGGGTCATCATGAAGGGGCCACCGGGCATGCCTGATTCGAAACCTCAGCCATCGGAGAGGCCGCGCTCCCCATGGCGGCGCTATTGGCTCTACCAGCTGCCGGGCATCGTCGTCGTCGCAGCCCTAGCGGCGGTAGCAGCCCAATGGCTATCGCTGCCGCTGTGGGCCTGCGTCGTTGCCATCGTGCTGTGGATTGCCAAGGACGCCGCCCTGTATCCGGTGGTCAAGGCGTCGTATCAAGCCGGCAGCCCCACAGGCCCGGCATCCCTGATCGGATCGCTCGGGACCGTGCGCGACGCACTCGATCCGATCGGGCTGATCAAGATCGGCCCGGAGCTATGGAAGGCGAAGTCCTCCGCGCCGGCAGCTGCCGGAGACGTCGTGCGGGTCGTGGGCTGTTCCGGGATGACGCTGTTGGTCGAAGCCCGCCCGCCGGAGGGGGATGGCTGAGCCCTGCGCGCCTGCGCACGTCACAGGCCGAAGTCACTCGCGACCCGGGCGGCGACCTGGCCGTGGCCGCCGGCGCGGGCCTTTTCCAAGGCCAGCCGAGCATACTGCTGAGCGCGGTCGGGATCAGCCAACTCCCGATAGACCACCGCGAGCAGGTAGGCCTGCAGCGGCGCCCCCGGATTGTCTCGCTCGAGCGCCTTGTGCAGCAGCGGCAGCGCGTCGAGGTAGCGCCCTCTCTCGGCAAGCCGCCGACCGAGGTGGTAGTTCGCCTGAGGGTGTGACGGGTCATGCTCGATGGCTAGCCGGTAGTGCCTCGCGGCTTCAGCGTCCTGTCGGCCGTTCTCGAGGGCGTTGGCTAGGTTGTTGTGCGCGTTGGCATCCTGAGGATTGATGGCAAGAGCCTTCCGGAACGCCGCCGCCGCCCCGCTGTAGTCGGCGGCCAGGTGTCGCGACACGCCGTAGTTGTAGTGCGCTTCCGCGATGGAGGGGTTCAGGCTCACGGCCCGCTCGTAGTGTCTCGCCACTTCGTCATGCCGATCGAGTTGCCCGTAGACCACGATGAGGTTCACGTGAGCCTGGGCGTAATTGGGATCGATCTCAAGCGCGCTGACATAGAGCGCCAAGGCGCCCTCCAAGTCGCCGCCGTCCTGCAATGCCCGCGCGTCGTTGAAGACCTGCTGGGCGCTCGCGGACCGGACCGTGTCCATGGCATCTATCAGGGGGTCCTCGTAGTGGCGCCGCAGCGCAGCCCGCGAGGATTCGTAGCGTTCCAGTTGCTCCTCGGCCTCGGCCTGGCGGCCGGCCAGTCTCAATTCCTGGGCCAGTGCATAGATCGCTTCCCGGTAGTCCGGCTCGACCGCAAGGGCCGCTTCGAAATGCCCGATCGCCCTGCCGTCGGCCTGCCCGGAAGCAAGCCGGCCCAAGCGGTAATGCACGGCAGCGCTATCGGGCGCAAGCTGCAGCGCCTGCTGCAGAGCAGCCGCCGCGGCGGAGCGCTCCCCTGACAGCTCTAGCAAGTCCGCGCTCCGAACGGCCGTGGGAAGGTCGTTCGGGCGCATGGCGGCAGCAGCTTCGAACGCAGCCAGTGCCGCATCCGTCTGCCCCAGGTCCGAGCGGGTCACGGCCAGCAGGTACGTCCAATCGAACTGCTGCGGCTCCAAGAGACGGCATCGTTCGAAGCAGGCTGCGGCGGCTTGGTTCTGGCCGTAGGCGTAGAGCACCTTCCCGAGTGCCCCCACGGCCTGGGCGCTGCCCGGTTCCGCCCGCGCTCGCTCGGTGGCTGAGCGGATCTGCTCGCGCACCGGAAGCGCGAACCCGTCCAAGACGGGATCCGGCACGGGCGGCAGCGAGGAGTCGGAACAGGCGCATTGCAGGATCGCCGCGGCGGAGACGCAGGCGACGACCGCCAGCCGTCGCGCGTGCCCGCGCTCAGTCCGCGAACGCATCCCGAATCCTGCCAGCCGCATAAACGGACCCTAGGCGCGCCTTGGCAAGCTCGTATTCGGCCGCGATCAGACCGCCCCAGGCAGCCGATTCCTCGATCCGCCCGCGCTGCAACTCTTCCAGCGCGATCCTGCCCTCTTCGAACTGCGCTAGCAGCACGTCCAGACTCTCGCGGGCGTAAGCGAGTTCCCGGCCTGCGAGCGCGCGGCCCCGCCGGGCCTCCCCGAGCGCGGCCTCCGCCCGCTGCGTCGCCAGGGCCAGCGCGTCGCGCTTGGCAGCCTTGCGCAGCGACAGCTCGCGTTCGTCCAGCCGCGCCCTGGCAACCCTCTCCGCTACGCCGCGACCGGTAAAGATCGGAATCTCGACCGCGACTCCGGCTTGCCAATTGTGCCGCTGGAAGCGCCGGAAGTAGTCGTCGTAGTTGTTGAATCTCGCCAGGAGCGAATACTGCCCCACGATGTCCAGCCGCGGGTTTCGAGCAGACTTGGCGCTGCTCGCGCGGTGTCTGGCCGCGCGCAAGCTCGCGTCCAGAGCGGCGATCTCGGGATGCTCGCCGATCGGCCGTCCAGCGATCCGGTGGGCGGCATCCAAGACCGCGGCGCTATCCGCGGCTGAGCCGTCTGCGACCAGCCTGACGTCAGGCCCCAGGGAGAGCATCCGCCTCAGCTCCGCTTCCAGCAAGTCCGCGCGAGACTGCGAGGCAGCCACGCGGTCGCGCGCTCGCGCCGTGTCAAGGCGGGCCCGGCTCAACGCCAGCGGAATCTCGAAGCCTTGCTCGACGCGCGCGGCGGCGGCGGACTCGATCCGCTGGAAGTGCTCGAGCTCGCTCTGCCTGCGCCGGTGCTCGGCGAGCGCCAGCTCGAAGTCCAAGTAGGAGACTCCTGCCAAGTACGCGGCTCGCTCGGCAATCGCAGCGGCTTCGTGCTCTCCCGAGCGGATCTCCTCGCGAGCGCCCTTGGCGCGCCCAGGACGCTCGGTGTTCAGCAGCGGCTGCCGCAGCGTTAGCTGGGCAATCGAGGGATTCGCGCCCTGGATGCTCTGCGGAATGCCCGCGGTTGCGCCCAAGCCGGATCCCCCGTACAACTGCGTGGCGCGCTCGGCGCGGACGAGCGCCAGCGCGTTGGCCGAGCGCTCGACCGCCAGCTGTGCCAAGCGCACATCGGGGTCCGCCACCAGCGCGATCCGAATGACCTGCCTCAGATCAATGGAACGCGTCTCTGGTCGCTCGGCCTGAGCGCCCGCGGTTGCTGCCGCGAGCAGCAGAATTGTCGCAAGCCTAGTCATGTCGAAGGGCCTCCGCCGGATCGAGATTAGCCGCGCGGGCCGCCGGAAGCAGACCGAACACACCGCCGCAGGCCGCCGCGCCGAGCAGCGCAAGAGCGACCCAGTGGCTCGGAACTTGCGGCGCCAGTTCCGGCCAAGCCAGCCCTGCCGCCCAGGGGATTCCGACCCCCACCAACGCCCCGCTGGCGCCGCCGGCCGCCGCAAGCAGCACAGCTTCGAACACGAACTGCGCTCGGATCTCCCGCCGCGAGGCTCCCACCGCCCGGCGAATGCCAATCTCGACCGTGCGCTCCGAGACTGCGATCAACATCATGTTCATGATGAACACCCCGCTTACCGCAAGAGTAATGGAAGCGACCAGAATCATGGCAACGCTAAGCGCCAGCAAGACCCTCCTGGCCGTGGCCAGGATGCCCGCTAGCGTTTCGACGCGGTACAGCGAACCGGGGCGGTGGCGCGACTCGAGCGTCTCTCGCACCATCCCGGCGACCTCCTCGACGCGCTGCTGCGACCTGACCGAAACATAGAGCGGATCGACCCGCTCGGTCTGCTGGAAATAGCGCAGCACGGTGTACGGCACCAGCATGGAGCGCTCGGACACCTCAGACTGCCCGTACGTGTCGACGCGCTCGGAAAACACGCCGACGACATTGAAGTCGATTCCGTGGGCCGTCACGCTGCGGCCGACGGCGGCCGCGCCGGAGCCGAACAGGTCCTGCCCGAGTCGGCGCGTGACCAAGCAGACCCGGGCCCTGCCTTGCAAATCGGCCCGCTCCAAGAAGCGACCGTGGTGGATTACCGGGTTTCGCACGCGAAGGTAGGATTCGCTGGAGCCCAAGATGCGGACCTGGGTCGGGCGGCCCTGGATCATGATGGAATCCCAAGTGCTGCTCACGCCGGCAACGGCCGCGGCCAGCCCGCCCAGCCGAATGCGCACAGCTTCTACGTCCGCGAGGTCGATGTAATCCGCTTCCGAGTCCGAGACATTCCCCCCGGCCTCGTAGTAGGCATACACCAAGTTTGAGCCAACTCCTTGAATCTGAGCCAGAACGAACTCGCTGCCGGTCGCCGCAACTGTGGCGACCAGCACCACGGCGGCTACGGCAGCTGCCATGCTGGCGGCCGTGAGCATCGAGCGCAGCCTCTGGGTCCGCAGAGCACGCAGGCCGGCGAGGGCGATCTCGCGGTACGCCAGAGATTCCTTCGGCCCCATCCTCTCTAGCCTAAGCACTCCTCGCAGCCGACCGGTCCCCGGTAGCGCGAATCCGTGCGATCGCGCGCTCGCACCTACTGATACTCCTCGGCGGCGCAGTGCTGGAGAGCCTACTCCCGGTGCTTCTCCGCCGATGCGGCACCGACAAACAGCAGCAAGACGGCAAGGATCCGGCTAGTCAGTGGCTGCCCGCGGCCGCCTGCTCCAGGCGCAGCCGCTGTCCCTCGACGAGATCGCCGTCCTGCGGCAACGCAATCGAGTCAGACTCCTCCAGGCCGCTGACGACTTCCGCGTATACGGGCCCGACCACTCCCAGGGCCACGGCGCGCCTCGCCGCACGACCGTCTTCGACCGCCCACACGAAAGGCTCTTCGCCGCCGCCCATTACGGCTGCGCGCGGCACGCTGAGGGCGCGCTCGGCTCGCTGGGTGACGATCCGCACCCGCACGGCTAGCCCCGGCAGGAGCAGGTTATCCGGATTGTCCGCCTGACACAAGACCTCGCCCACGCGTCGCGGGCCGACCTCGATGACTTCCGTAGCCAGTGTCTCTACCCGGCATTCCCACTCCCGATCGGGGTATGCGTCGGCGCTGATGCGAGCGACCGAGCCTTGCGTGATCCTGCCGAGTTCAGGCTCGTCGACGAAGACGCGTGCCGTCACGCTCTCAGTGCTCCCAATGCGAGCTACCAAGCTTCCGTGCTCCAGAAAATCGCCTTCCCGGACCGCCAGCGAGAAAAGCGTGCCGTTGGCCGGGGCCCGCAACACAAGAGCCTCGACGGCTCGCGCCGCTTCCTGCAGCTCCGCCTCCGCTTCGAGAATCGCGGCTCCAAGTTCCGAGCGCCGCCCCTCCAGCGGCGGCGCCTGCAATTGATAGCTGAGAGCTTCGATCTCGTCTGCGAGGTCTTGCAAGGCACGCGCTTGGGCATCGACTTCGGAGCGCGCAACCGCGTTCCGAGCCAATAGCCGCCGGAGTCTCTCCAGATCCTCTGACGCGCGCGACCGGGCTGCCTCCAGCTGTGTCAGCTCGCCACGAAGCTGGGATCTGCGAAGCGGATCTAGACCAGCCTCCAACTGCACCAAGCGAGCCTTGGCGGCCGCCAAGCGAGCGCCGGATCGATCGCGTGCCGCTCCTTGACCGGCGTCGGCCAGCCGCAGCAGCGGCTCGTCCCGCTCGACCCTGGCCCCGCGCTGGGCGTAGATCTGGCCGACCCGACCCGACGTACTAGAGTGCACAGCGACAGTCTGCTCTGCCTCGATCCGGCCGTTCGTGGTCAATGCGCTCTCGATATCCCGCCGGGCCGGCCTGATACCCTCGATGTCCTCGGCAGGGCCGCCACAGGACAGGGCCGCGCCTAGGCAGCAGACGCAGAAGATCAGGGCAGCGTTCGGCATTCCGCCCTGCTAGCGAGCCTCGGCCTGTCCGCCCGGCCGGTGGCTGAAGGCCCATACGCGCAAGTCCGACTCGCCCGGAGTGAAGTCTACGATCGCGTACTCGCCCGCCGCCAGCGGCTCGACCGGCCATACCTTGTAGACCAGCGGAGCCAGCTGCTGCCGGAATATCTCGATCTCATCCTGCGCTTCGAACTGCTCGTCTGACCTCGGGACCGTGTATATCTGCTGCACAATGCGCCTGTCCTTCTTGCGCTCCGGCTCGATCCGCGAGATGCCGAAGCGAGAAAAGCTGTCCAAGCGGATATAGAAGGCCGGCTTCTCATCGGTGGTAACCATGCTCGCAGACAGGCCCTTGATGGACAGCGTGCGCTTGCCGGCGATGACCGGCATTGGTGCGATAACGTTCAGGAAGGATCGTCCGGTGCTGCGGTCGACCTCGTAGAAGACCTGCTCCACCGGCACCGGTTCCTGGCCGCGCAGATAGTAGACGCCGTCGTCCAAGGGCACGGAGTGCAGCTCTGTCCGCGCTCGCCGTTCGGCTAGCCGTTCTCGGCGTTCCTCCGCCTGGCGCTGCTCGAACTCCGCCCTGCGAGACCTGTTGTAGACGTTCGTGCGCTCGAGATCGACAATCGCGACCGGGACTTCCTCCCACTGGCCCCGCTCGGAGCTGAAATAGCGCACGCGGTCGTCGACCACCTCGTACTCGCGAACATCCAGGCGCGTGCCGTCCGTGAGGAAGACTGCGGGGCTCTGCGCCGGTGCGGCGACGGCGAAGGCGAGCAGCGCGAGCATGCCGCGAACGAATTGACCCCTCATGGCTGGTGGACCGGCAACTCTCTCATAATGTTAGGCTCAGTTCGCGAACCGTATGCGTGGTTGAGCTGAAACTCCTGTGAGGCGGGCCCGCAGAGAGGTCGGGCGGGGGCAGCCGACCCGCTCGAAACACTGCAAGATGCTGTCCGGATGCCTCGTCGCGATTCCGCGAACGCCATCAGAAGGAGCTGGAAGCGGCCGTTGGCGGCCTCCGAGCGGCACCGATCCCGCTGCCCCTTCGGAGCTGTGCAGCGAATCGACCCCGTCGGCTTCCACCAAGCCTCGCAGGGCTTGCACTCACCGGCCTGCCCAGGCCGGCGCGTGGGCATTCCGCGCCGGGTCCAGCAATTCCCGCCCCGCGCTCAGTGCGGTCCGAGCCGGCTGAGCAGAGCGTCTCCGCTGTCGCATACCAGCAGCCATTCGCCGATCTCCTCCAAGCGCTCCACCTCAGCAATCCCTTCCAGCCTTGCCGCAAGGCTCCGCGCCAGCGCCTCGCCGAAACGGATCTGTGCTTGCCGCAGCAGCAGCTTCCGCTCGCCCTCGCGGCGGCCCTCGTCACGCATGCGATCCGCCCAAGTCTGGCTCTCGGTTTCCAGCATGTCTAGTACCTGCTTAAGATCATAGCTCTTGACTGCGTCCGTCACGCCCAGATCCGGGATCAGGACTTCCGAAACCCAGACCGCGAAGGCCCTGCCCAGCGCGCCTTGGCTCTCGCTCTGGGGCCACCTCTTTAGCGGCTCCGCCGCCGCCCGCAACGCTTCGGGACTGTCACAGCGCTGCAGGCGCCCGAGCAGCACCGCCAGGTTCTGCTCCCCGCCCGGGTCCGGACAGCGCCACAGCTCCAGCAGCGGGCACTCCATGCTGGGGATGTCTCGCTCCTCCTCCAAGCTGCGCACCTTGATCGCCTGCCCCACCTCGCCGACCGCCGTCCAGGGCCGCTTGCCGCTGTAGATGATCAGATGCTTCACGCGCGGCACCAATGAGACCGCATAGCCCGACTCGCGCGGCGGATTCTGGCTCAGGATCAGATACATGCCTGCCGCCGCGTGCAGCATTCTGAACGGCATGGACGGGTCGATCGCGGCCTGGCATTCGACGAGCAGGTAGACGATCTCGCCATCGGCTAGCGTCAATCGCCAGACGGCGTCGGCCAAGCGCTGCCCTTGGCCGTCCGCGACGACGAGGTTGGCATTGCCGGCGTCAATCGCCACGACCTCGGATTCGTCGATGCCGCGCAATGGATAGGCCCGCAGCAGGTGGCGGATAAAGGTCTGGTGGTGCACGAAGAGCTTGAAAGCGGAATCGCGCTGCAGGCCCTGGTCGATGGCAGTCATGGCGGGTTGCGGGAGTTCGGCCGGTGCGGAGCTGGCACGGCGGGAAGCGGCCGCAGAAGGCGGGATTGTAGCGCACCGAGGGGTCCGGCGCCGACAGCGGCTCCGAGGCTTTTTCCGGTCCCGGCGCAGGCCGTTGAGCCCAGCGCCGGCAGCGCGCGCTGGCAACGGGGAGCGTATCTCGGCCTGCTCGCAGGCTACCGTACGGTCCGCCAACTGAGCCAAACGTTGTTGCCTGTCGCCGGTTTCGGCCGGGTCGGGGTTCTAGAACCGCACGCGCAGTTGCACGGTCGCCTGGCGGCCCGGCGCAAGGGCCGTGCCCGAGAAGAGCCCGCTGAAATTGATGACGTTGAGCCGGTTCGTGGCGTTGCGCAGGTCGAACTGGAGTGTCGCGGACTTGCTTCCCCGCTCCCATACGCGGGATCCGACAGAGAAGTCGAGGCTGAGATTGGGGCGCACTCGAGAGCGCGAGAAATTCACTTTCCTGAGGATGGCTTCCGGAACCGGCTGAGCTTGGTCGTCGCCATCGTCATCGTCGTCCCCGTCATCGTCGCCGTCACCCTCGTCGTCCCCGTCGTCGTCGTCGTCATCCTCCTGTTCCACAGGCAAGCCGCTGCCGTATCGGATGCCGAACGAAGCCCAGACTCTGGGATGAATCTGGAATCGGACGGTCGTCGCGACGGTGTTCCGCTGGTCTTGACTGATCGGGAACTCCTCGGCCACGTCCCGGAGCTCCTCAGCCTCCCCGCCCTCCACGAAGAGTCCGCCCGTAACCGGAGATCTCGCCCTTCCCAGCAAGTTGGAGTAGCTGGCGAATGCCGAGATGCCCTTCCATCGGGGGGCTTCGATGCGGACCTCGGTCCCTTCGATCGCCGCCGAATCGAACGTGATCGGGAAAGACAGGCCAGTATTGAGAAAGACGTCGTCATCGATGTAGTTCTGGAACTGGCGCCAGTAGTGCTTGGCGTCGATCCGCATTGCGCCCCCAATCGGCTTGCGCATGCCGATTTCGATGAAATGCCCCTTGTTGGCCGGAACCGCTAGACCGTCCTCGACTGCGTCCAGCCCCAAGCCAGTCGCGGCACTGCTCAGGAGCAAGTTCTCGGTCGGGGGCGGCTGGAAGATCCGGTCGTAGGAGGCATACAGCTGGAGGCCCGCCGGGGGAACGAAGTAGCTGGCTGCGAGGCGCGGGCTGAGCGCGCGATCCGAAATCAGCAGGCGGTACTCATCGAAACGGAAGCCGATGCTGGCTGCGAAGTTGCCGGCCCGCAGCTGGTCGTAAGCGTAGAAGCTGGCTTCTGTGCTGCGCTGCCTGTCGCGGAAGTCCAGATCGAAGTCCGGCAGTTCGTCAGGCTCCGCCATCAGGAAGCGTTCCCGGAGCCCGCTGGATCGAATGTCCCCGCCGATCTTGAGCGTGTGGCGCTCTCCCTCGAACGTCACGTCGGCCATCACCACACCTTGGCTGAACCCGCGATCCTGCAGAACGTAGACGGGAGTCGACAGTTCGTTGCTCCAAAGTTCGCTCGTCAGGTCCCGCGCCATCCCGCGGACCGATACCAGCGTCCGGCGTGACAACGTGCCCTGATAGTGCACCTGCCCTGCTGTCTCGCTCGACCGGCGGTCCTGCCGCTGCCCTGCCTCCTGCTGGAGAAGGGCATTCGGCACCAGGAAGTTCGTGCGGTTGGTGCGCGCGTACCCAGTCAGCCGCTGGCGGCTGGTGAGATCGCGGGCGAACCGCGCGTTGCCGCCGCCGGAACTGCCGCGATTCGTGAAGTTCTCCAGCGAGGGCGGATCGAGGTATCGGTCGGTGGCGCCCCCCTGGATTCCGATCGTCAGCTCAGTGCCACCGCTCGCGTACTGGTGCGAGAACGCGCCGATGCGCGTCGCATAGCTCCCGCCCTGCGCATCGAGCGAGGTCCGGTGTCCGGGGATGGCACTCCGTCGCGTGTCAAGTGCGATCACGCCTCCCAGCCTCCGGCCGTATTCGGCCGGGATACCCGCAGTAAGGACTGTGACTGCCTCGAACTCGGAGTTCTCGAACGCCGGTGCAAAGGCTATCGAGCGGTTGTCGTACAGGGGCATGCCGTCGATCACGTACTGCGTGTCGTACTCGGACCCCCGTGGGTGGAGCACGGCATTGGCTTCCAGCAACCATCCGGGCATCCCCGTGACCATGTCGACGGTACTCCGGCCCAGAGTGGTTCCCAGGGCTTGCTCGAGATCGTCGCGTCCGGACCGCGTGCCCTGCGACGGCCGGTACGGCTCGAACAAGGGCGCGGGGGCGCGAACGGTGACTTCCTCCCGGACCGTGGCCACGGAAAGTGCGATCTCGACGACCCGCGGAACTGCCGACCGCAATGCGACGCGGCGTTCCGCAGTCTCGAATCCCTCGTGGCGCGCCGTGAGCATGTAGGTGCCTGGAGGAATGCGATGCAGGGTCGCTCGTCCTTCGGCGTCGGCGACCGCGCCCGCGACGAACTGGAGGCTTCGCGAGACGAGCTCGAGTGCGGCAGGTACGCCCTGGCCGCTAGGGTCGATGACGCGAACCTCCAGCCGGCCGTCCATCACTTGGGGCCGGGCGGACGGGGCGAGAAAGATGCAGAACGACAACACCGCCGCAGCAAGCCGAAGGCGGGCAAAGTGCGAGCGAGACATAAGCTACACTCATACATTCCACTTCGCCCGGTTTCGTTCAGGTTTTTTGTGATCAGGCCTGAAACGGGCGGTGCAAAGTTGGGCCACGTCTGGGCATGGCCGTCAGCCATCCATGGTACGTCCCCGCCTCCTCTCCCGGCGGGGCAGTCGCAACCCTGCCGATTCCGGGAGTTTCCGGCGAGGCAGCTCCCGCAACCCGTCGCGTGGAGATCCACGACGAGGTGACGGCCCTGTTCGATGACCTTCGGGAGCCGATCCTGCGCTACCTGCTTTCGATGGGCCTGAGCGTTGCCGACGGCGAGGACGTGGTCCAAGAGACATTCCTGGCGCTGTTCAGACACCTGCACCTAGGCCGTCCTCGGACGAACCTGAGAGGCTGGATCTTCCGGACAGCCCACAATCTCGGCCTGAAAAGTCGCAGGCGCGACGGACGGGCTCGCAGGACGATTCGAACGCCGTCATTTGCCGATCCCGTAGCTGACACAGCGCCGGACCCGGAGCAGCGGCTACACATGCGCCAGCGTTATGAGCGAATGTGTGCTGTGTTGAACGCGCTCCCCGCGCGCGATCGCTACTGCTTGAGTCTGCGGGCCGAGGGCTTGCGATATCGTGAAATCGCCCGCGTGCTGGGAGTTTCCCTAGGAACGGTTTCGAATTGCATCAGGCGGGCCGCCTCGCGGCTCCAGGGTGTGCAAGCGTGAGGACGACGATGTGGCGTAGCGAAAGACACCTGTCCGACGCGGACCTAGTCTTCCTTCTGCAGGGCGGATCCCAAGCGCGGCGTGCCCGGCGCTGCCGGCAGCATATTGAGGAATGCGAGCAGTGCCGGGCTCGGTTGAATGGGATGCAAGCGCCGCTGCAAGAGTTCTTCGCCGCCCGCCGACGGATCCTGGATGAGGCCATGCCCCCGCCCGAATCGGCGAGACACCGGCTCCGTGACGCCCTTGCGCGAGCCGTTGCGGAGCGCTCGGATCAACGATCGCAGCCAGCCTGGAGGCTCTCCGCCACCTTGGCCACCGTGGCCTTGGCCATCATCTGCGGCACGGGCGGGATCGTGTGGTACTCCGGCAATGCCCCTATCGACGGACCGAACGTGGCAGCTCTCCGAGCGGTGCCCGACTCGCGGCTGACACCTGGCAGGACAGGTCCCGCGAGCTCGCTCGAGCTGTGTGCGTCCGACAGGCCGGCTGTCCCCGTGACGGTCGACCGCCAGGTTGCGCTGGCGGTCTTCCGGGCCCATGGTATCGAGACACCGCAGCCGCTGGCGTACGAACTCGATCATTTGGTGCCGCCCGAGCTCGGAGGGGTTACGGTCCCGGAGAACCTGTGGCCGCAGCCCTACGAGGGGTCGGTCTGGGATGCGAACGCGAAAGACGCGCTCGAGGACAGGCTCGTGCGGAAGACTTGCAGCGGGGAAATCTCGCTACGGGCCGCCCAGGCAGACATCGCCCTGGACTGGGTCGCCGCCTACCGGAAACACTTCCGGACGGATGAGCCCTTGGTGGAACACGCGGCGTTCCTGAAGGACCAGCCCTGGGAGTGATGGTTCCGGTCACGGACCCGCGATTCCGGGCCGGAGCGGTCTCACCGGTCAAGTTCGGTGAAGTGAAGGCGAGGCGGGCAACGCGTTCAACGAAATGGGCGTTGCCTAGGTTCCCCCAATCTTAGGAGTTGAGGGCGAGGCACGATGGGTTTCCGACGGATCCCGAGGCTCTCCATCTGAGCCTCGACACGATGAGCAGAGACACGGCTATCCGCTCTGGAGGGGCGCCGCTATGGTACCGTCAATCGAAACGCCATGGCCAATCCTTGCAACCGACAGCCTCGTGCGCTTGACGTACCCGCACCCCTAGCGCTCGCGCTGGCAGCCCTGCTACTAGCCGCGGGCTGCGCAACCGCACCGGTGGACAGCCGGCCGAACATCATCCTCGTGATGACCGACGACCAAGGCTACGGCGAGGTCGGTGCACACGGCAATTCGATGATCCGAACGCCGAATCTGGATGCCTTGCACGCTGAGAGCGTGCGGCTGACGAACTTCCATGTCGACCCCACTTGCTCGCCGACCAGATCCGCTCTGATCACTGGAAGATACTCCTCGCGGACCGGCGTCTGGCACACGATCATGGGGCGTTCGATCGTCCACCGGGACGAAACCTCGTTCGCCGACGTGCTCGCGGAAGCCGGCTACGCGACGGGCTTCTTCGGCAAGTGGCACCTAGGCGACAACTCGCCCTACCGTCCGATCGACCGAGGCTTCCACGAGGCCGTCTACCACGGCGGTGGCGGCGTCGGCCAGACGCCGGACTACTGGGGCAACGACTATTTCGACGACACCTATTGGCACAACGGCGAGCCCACCGCCTACGAGGGCTACTGCACCGACGTGTTCTTCGACAACGCCCTGCGATTCATCGAGCAACAGCAAGCCGAGGCCGGGAGCCCGTTCTTCGTCTACGTGGCGACGAACGCCCCGCACGGGCCGTTCCTAGTCGACGAGTCGTATTCGAAGCCGTACGCCGACCAGGGCGTTCCCAGTCCGATGGACAAGTTCTACGGCATGATCGAGAACATCGACGACAACATGGGGCGCCTGGCCGCGAAACTGGACGAACTTGGCATCGCAAACAACACCCTGCTGATCTTCATGACCGACAACGGCTCTGCGGCCGGCGTGACCAACACGCACCCCACGCAGCGGGTAGGCTCGACCAACGCGGAGCTGCTCGCGCGGGCAGCCAAGGAAGAATCCGAAGGCGCGTGGCAGGGCTTCAACGCCGGGATGCGCGGAAGGAAGGGGTCCGAGTATGACGGCGGCCATCGGGTGCCGTTCTTCCTGCGTTGGCCCGACGGAAACTTGGGGGCTCCCCGGGATGTCGCGAATCTTGCGGCACACATCGATGTCCTGCCGACTTTCGCGGACGCAGCCGGCACGCCGCCCCGGGAAGACCTGGACTGGGACGGCACGAGCTTGCTGCCGCTTCTGCGGGGCGGGGACTGGGACGACCGGACGCTGGTCGTGCATTCCCAGCGCATCCGATTCCCGGAACGCTGGCGCAAGAGTTCCGTCATGACGGAACAGCACCGCCTCGTGAACGGGCAGGAGCTCTACGACATCCAGGCTGATCCGGGCCAGCTGACGGACATATCCGGCGAGAATCCCGAAACGGTCGCCGCGCTGCGCGCGGAGTACGACGCGTGGTGGGAGCATATCGGCGATCGCTTCGAGCAGCACGTGCACCTTGATATCGGCTCGGATGCCGAGAACCCGGCGCGGATCACCGCGCACGACTGGCTCCCGCCAGACGATTCAGTGCAGGTGCCGTGGAACCAAGGCCACGTCTCCCGCGCCCCGGCCGTGAACGGGACTTGGAATATCCAAGTCACGCAAGCTGGCACTTATGAGTTCGAGCTATACCAGCGCGACGAGCCCGCCAACTTCCCTATCGAGGCGAACACGGCGACACTCCGCATCGGCGAGTTGGAAGAGACCGTGCCGGTAGAGTCTGGCGCCTCCAGCGCAACTATCAAGATGGAGCTGCCCGCGGGCAAGACGACCATGCACAGCCGCTTCCTTGCCGAGGACGGGACCGAGCGGGGGGCCTTCTACATCTACGCGAAGCGCTTGTGACCGGGGCGGTCATGCAACTCGTCGCGCGTCGGCCTGCGACCGCCGGGCCAGTCTAGCTTGCGCGGCTTGATTTCCAAGTAGCTTCGCATCGCGACCTCATAGCCGTCCTCATCGCGCCGCATCCCGTCAAGCAGCTCGGCAAGCCATCGGGATACGCTGCGGTCCTCCTCGGCCGCTTTGACACTGTGCCACCGAGCCAGATCGTCCGGCAAGGCAATAGTGATGTTCTTCATCCCCGACGCTACCCCGAAGAATTCACGAAGACAGCGTGACACAGAAATCGTGCCGATCGGCGTGAAGACGACCAAGCAAAAAGGATCGCCAGAGGCTCTGGCAAGGTTCCTTTTGATGAGTGAGTTACTGGGCCTGGGCGTCTCCGCAGCTCCGGGCTGGGCCTAGCCTGAATTCCCAAGAGAGCAGTTGCGTGTGACATCTCGAGGTCAAGCGAAGTTGATTTTCAGGGCGCGATCGTGGAGCCAGGGGATGGCGGTCGTGGAGTCAGCGTAGCCGGCCTCGATGAGGTGCGGGTTGTGGGC
>JAJEHF010000028.1 GCA_022823865.1 Bryobacterales bacterium | reverse complement strand
GCCATCGAGCCGCACTTGCCGCTGACTCAGATGATCGCTGAATGGAACGAGATCTCCGAGGAACTGGCTGACCCTCCCCGGCTCCGCTTGGGCCAATTGGAAGCGCATTTTGATTACACTCAAACAAGTTAACGCCTATGGGGGTGTAGCCCCGCCAAGCGGAGCATTCGCAGCTTCAGTCGATGGTCGGCTCGCTAGGACTGAGCGAGATTGACAGCAGCATGGCCTTGATGGCCGCTGCATGCGATGGCTGCTCCTTCAATCGCTGCGAGCCGCCTAGCATCCCGAGACGGTTGTTCTCGCCCTATTTCGCCCTTGCCTCTCAGCGGTGCCATTGCACCGTCACCGCCGAAAACGGCAACATGTACACCGTCATGATAAGCGACGACGGCATGTTCAGTGCCGAGTACGTGCAGCCGCCGGCCCTGAGCATCCCGCTGGGGATCTCAGGCTCGTCGGTGGAAGTCCGCCGCAACGAGGACCTGACCTTCTCGGCGATGATTGACGGCGAGTGGATGGTGATCACGGCCGACACGACCGTGACGGCGGCCAACGGCAACCGGTACGCGGCGACGCTCTCGCCCGAGGGCGTTCCGATCGGCGTGATGCACGTGGCGGAAATGCAGGAAGTGATGCTGGGCGCGCTGGGCGGCACGGTGACCGTGAAGAAGGCCGAGGACATGACCTATTGGGTCGGCGAGATGGAAGTCAAGGACGGCACCGAGTACATGGCCGCGAACGGCAACACGTACGTGCTGATGATGGACGCGGAGGGCATGTGGAGCGCCATGTACCAGCAGGTGATGGTGACGGTGGCCTTGGGCACGCAGGGCTCTGTGGAGCTGGTGCGGGCCGAGGACATGTCCTGGTGGCTGGGCTCCGAGGGAGTCGGAGTTGGCTCCGAGGTGATGTCGGACAACGGCAACACGTACACGCTGTGGTACACCGACGGCGTGTGGTCGGCGCGCTTCGAGCCCGAGTCGATGATGATCGAGGGCACGGGCCTGGTGGCCATGACGCGCGAGGCTGACGACATGTACGACGTCAACGGCAGCACCCTGCCCGCCAGCGGCGTGGGCGATGTCACCGTAGGCGGCGCCATGTACCACGTTTGGATGCAAGACGGTGCCCTGATGGGCGCCCGCTTCGATTCCGCATTCGACGGCACCACCGATCGCAAGGTCGGGAGCATATCCGTTCCTGCCCTGAGCGCAAACGATCCCGACACGCCTGGGAACGAATTGAGGACGCACCTGATCCTGACCGGCAACTCCCAAGACGGCGAGGGCATGTTCTCGTTCGGGGACCTGTTGGGCAGCGGGATGGCGACTGACGCGGGTCCGCGGTTCGTCGACGGTGCCGTGGAAGCGATCACGAAGGTCCGCGCCGACGTGGCGGCGCTGCTGGCTATTGACAGCTCGACGTTCGACTTGACTGCAACTCTGAACAACCAGTGGGATGCCATTGAGGATGCACTGTTCACGGTCTTCGACGCCGAAAACAACCCCAGCAATCCCCCGGTCAGGACGCTTGCTCCTCGGCAAGAAAACATCTTGGACGAGATCGACCACATCTTGGATGCACTGTCCAGCGAGGACGCCTTCATTGCGGCTACGGCAGCGGACGGAGGCGGCGTGTTTGAGAACCGGGAGTTGGGCGCGAGCGCCGCGATGGACACGTTCAATCGCGTAACGTGGAGCGCTACGGCGACGATGGGCTCGACCGGAGCCACGCGGTACGGCACGGCGATCCGGAAGGAGAGCACGAACGCTCGCAACGCGCTTGAGACGAAAGAGGTCGGAGCGTTCTCGTACTCGACGATATCGGAGACCCTGCGGACGTCGCAGGCTGCCGCCGTGTCGCTGACGGGCATCGCCAGCTACGCGGGCGGAACCGAAGCGATCAGCAAGGACGGGACGACCTACTCCGGCACTATGGACCTGCAGGTGCGCTTTGCGGCGAACTCGGTCAGCGGGGTGGTGAGCGGCCTGACCGACGCGGACGGACTGCCTTGGCAGCACAACTTCGCCGATGTCGACAGGATCGTTCTGAACGATGCGGACTTGCGGCGAAACTCGACGTTTGTTGGGAGCGGATCTACCGGAACGGTGTTTTACACCGCTGACTCAGGGCTGCTCCGCCCGATCAGTTCCCTGCCGAATACGCTTAACGGTATCCTGCTGGGCACGGGCGATGACGCAGGCAGCCAGGCGAACGGCGTGTGGTCGGTGAACGCCTCAACGAGCACGAACTACCTGACAGGCGGGTTCGGCGTGATGCACGTCGGGGACGCGTCCCGGCCGCTACCGGACGCAGACGACGCGGGAGGCTCTTCGAACGCGAAGTTGATGACTACCAGGGATCGTTCGGGCGAGACTCCTGCAATCACCAGCCCCACGGTGTCGGTCGCGGACGGCAAGCTCACGGTAAAGGTGCAAAAGTACGGCTGGGTCCGCACAGACGCGACGACCATAGGCTACGGAGCCCTCAGGGACGACAGCGGGACCACCACTCTCGCAGCAACCAACAGTGCTGGCGACGCCACCGACGTCATTCTCGCCACGGCGGAGTTTGATCTAGAGACGCTGGCGGGGAAGGGAGCCGGAGCGAAGACGACGGTCAATGGTCCGAAGTGGGCCGACAGCGTGAAGGCGACGGTGCAGGCGCAGCGCGACCAGATTGCAACTCTGCAGGCGCTGGGGACCCGGACCGACTCGACCCGGGACGCCGAGGCGGCCGCCTGGCAGATCGCTGTGGACGCCATCCAGTACCAGCTGTTCGGCGGCCACCTGCCGATGAAGCTGGTCGGCGAATACGCCACTAACACGACGTTGCAGGAGGATGCAGTGAGCCTCCTTGACCGAGCGCTTGACGCCCTGTCGAACACTACCAAGCTGTTCGCAGCTACCAATCCGGACGGGACCGGGATCTTCGACCACTACGACAGCAATGCTGACAACGACGCTACCGTCGTCGCTGAGAATGACATCGAAGACTTCATTTTCTACGACCTCAACGCCAACACCGGGGCGGATGACCGCCGTTGGGAAACCACTGGCGACAACCGGGCGCTGAGTGCGTTCCTGGGCGAGCGGGAGCACAAGGTGATCGCTAGCCTCGGGACGACGTCCTACACGCGCTTCGGCATCTGGTACCGGATCGGCGCCGTGTCCGCCGAACGTTGGGCGCCGGATCCGGATACAACCACCGACGCAAATGAGTACCAAGGGGTGAAGAAGGACGAAGGCGGGCCCGGCTCGTTCGCCTATAGCCCGCTGGATCCAACGCTGGCTGCCGCTCTACGTCCCTTCCCATCAGGCTCGGCAACGTACGTGGGCGAGACTGTCGCGATCATGGACGAGGACGTGCTCACCGGCACTGCCAGAGTGGACGTCAGCTGGGGGGCTCCTGACGATCCCGATGACACCACTGATACTCCACCCTTCCTCGACCTCGGGGTTTCCCCCGACGGGACGACCGATACCAGCAGCTACGCTGGCACGATGAGCCTTACACTCGGTGACTTGGCGGACGCCGACGGCGATCCTCTGACATACACCGGCGCCACTGGAGCCCCGGCCCAGGGGCACGAAATCGCAGAGATCGTGTTCGACGGCATGCTCATTGAAGTGGGCTTGCCGGGCGCGAGATCGGGACAGTTGATCGTTGGCGCGGAGACGGCGGGAACAGCCGCGGATGGCGTTACCCCTTACACCTACGCCGAAATCGGCCTTACCCCTGCTGACAATGTCCGGTACCGCCTCACTGAGATCGGCATGTCTGACCAGCCCGGAACTGGCGCCGCCAGTGCGGCGGCGCTCTTCGTCGGCCAGGGCGTGGACGGTCCGCTGGGCGTGATCGGCACGTTCACGCTGAACGACACCAACGTCGCTCGCGTGAACGCGGCTGGAGACGGCGTGGAAGAAGGTACCGAGATCATCTACGGCAGCTTCGGAGTTGATGTTCCCTAGCGGGAATGATCAAGGAACAGACCTACCGGGGGAGCGGGCGACCGCTCCCCCTTTCGTACGCAACAGTGTGCCGACAATGTTCGTAGGCTCGAAGAATGTCCAGATGGGGTTCAAGTCGTGCTGGATTCGGCGGACACAGTCGAGGTTGGAGTCAAGTCGGCGCACTCTTGGAAAACCACCGGAGGATGGCGTGTCCTTGGCGAGGTGGAATTTGCCGGCCCACGAGGAGCAGCACCGGGCCCAACCCAACCGGCGACTCCTCGATAAAGCAGACGGCCAAATCTGGGGCAAGGCCGAGCTGCCACTGCGGATGCGAAGGCGTTCATCGTCTAGACCTCGCGGCATCGTTCTTGCAAGGGCCGAGTCCAGAGCCGCCGGGAACGCCACAGGCCAGCGGGTCGTTGTCCCGCATCGCAACGACAGCGCACCGGTCGGAAATAGCGAAAGCACGCCGAGTGAAGCATCTCGGTGCACTCCAAGAGGAAAAAGTCGGAAATGACAACCAAATCCGATCTCAGTGAATTTGCCAGCAGGCAAGCCCTAGCGGCGTTGTACGACGCGACCAACGGTCCCGGGTGGGAAAACAACACGAACTGGAAGAGCAAGAGACCACTCTCGGAGTGGTATGGAGTCACGACCGACGACCACGGGCAAGCCGTCGAGCTTCAGCTCTCCGACAACAAGCTACGGGGCTCGCTCTCCGGCGTCCCTTTTAGTAACCTGCTCGACTTGGAGGTGCTTGACCTCAGCCACAACGGTCTAACCGGCACGATGCCGCCCCGTCTAGGGAACATGATTAGGTTGCGGAGACTGGACCTCAGCCACAACACACCGCGAGGTCCGGAGCACGGTGGGCGCGCCGGTCCGCAGGATTGGCGCCGAGCGAAGGGAACGCTCCCAACCGGCCTGACGGGCAGCATCCCGCCCGAATTGGGAAACGCCTCCAGCTTGGAGGAAGTGTTCCTCAACGCAAACCGGTTGACGGGCGATATCCCGAATCTCGGGAGCCTCAAACAATTGCGCGTGCTGGCCCTCGAGGTAAACGACTTGTCAGGCTCTATCCCCCATTGGATAGGGAACCTGGCCAAGCTGGAGAAGCTGAACCTCAGCTGGAACCAGCTGTCTGGGCGGATTCCGCCAGAGCTTGGCCAGTTGTCCGGATTGTCGGAACTCGCCCTCGGCAACAACACAGATCTGTCTGGAGAGCTTCCGACCGAGATCGGCGGCCTTTCGAAATTACGGGCACTGTGGCTCCGCAATACCGGGCTGGCGGGTCCTCTGCCTGACTCGTTGGCCGGACTCAAGAACCTCCAGCGGTTCTACTACAGAGACACAGGACTCTACGTTCCGAGCGATGCGGGACTGCGCGAATGGCTTCAAGGAACCCCTGATCATGCCGGCAGGGGCGAACGTGAGATTCTGGCAGCATTCTTCCAGTCAACGGGAGGGACGCGCTGTTGGCGCAACAGTCAGAACTGGGAGTCCGACTTGCCAGTTGGGGAGTGGTACGGAGTAGAGACCGACAATTCGGGCCAGGTCGTCAAGTTGCAGCTTGACAGGAACGGGTTGACCGGTCCGATTCCGCATGACCTTGGTGGCCTTGTCGGACTGCGGAATCTGCACCTTGAGTTCAACGACCTAAATGGAGGCATCCCGGCCGATCTCGGCAGCCTTGATCTCCTGGAGTCCCTGAATCTCAGCTGGAACAACTTGACGGGCGCAGTCCCGGCCGTGCTTGGGGCGCTCTCCGAATTGTCGATACTCGCCCTTGGCCATAACGACCTGAGTGGTGAAATCGATGCTCCGCCAGGCAGCTTTCCGAAGTTGCGGGAGCTGTGGCTTCGCAACAGTGGCTTGGTCGACCCGCCATCTTCATCTCCGTTGTCCAGAGTGCGCCGGTCTTGAGCCACCACTGAGCACCGGCAGCCCACAAGGGGTAATTCTCATAGTCGGGCGGTATGGCTCCGCGCAATGTCGGTGTCGGATTCGTCAGGTACGCGCGTCCGCCCACCCGACGGGCCAGCCAAGGAGCGAGGCACGAGCGAGCGCAACCGCAAGTAGAAGGGCGCTTCTTCCGAGCGAAATACGGAAGAGCCCCCAGTCAGTGTCGGCCCTGCCACAAGAAGGAGGTGGTGAGACCGCGGAAGTGGCGAGCGACGGGACCAAGCCCAAGGCTCCGGGACGCCGGGACAGTGGACGGGACTGTCGCCGACAAGTAGCGCAGCCACCAGCGGGAACACCGGCCTGCGATCCGGGAACAGCTGCTGAACGGCGTGGTACGATACTGCGGTCTTCATCGCAGGAGCGGCGTTCACCATCGTTATGCTGTCGGTCCGAGCAATGATGACGGTGGGTCCATGCGGTGGCTGACTCAGGATTCGGCTTGGGTGATCCTGACCGGCCTGATTCCGGTAGCGCTCGCGTGTGCGGTGATCGAGATTCTCGTTGCCCCGGAACTTGTTGACCTACTTGCCAGAGATCTGGCGCAGGGGGTGGCTTCGTCCCCGCCGTATGTGGAGGGCGTGATTTTCGTATCCACCCTGACGATCTGCTACCTCTCGCTCTGTATCGCGCTCTTGGGGTATTACTGCGCGGGCTTCGCACGCAGCGCCTTGCCACGCTCCGCAAAGCTACGCCTCGTCTCTGCAGGAATCGCAGGTTGGTTCGCATTCCTGTGCTTGTTGATCGGGTCGAGCCAATTGGACCTCCAGATCTACTCGATTGCCTACGGATCGATTCTTGCCATCTACCAACAGGCAGGTGACCCTGTCGCCGGAGCGATGACGGGCGCGGTGGCTATTCCGGGCGTCTCGCGCCACCTGCTCTCAGTATTCCTTCCGACAGCGGGAGGCGTTGCTGCGGTGTGCGCCGCATCGTGTCACGGAATCGCACTTGTTGACAAGGCGAGGACCGACCACGCGAAGGCGAAGGAAGTCGTGGACGACTTGGTTCGCAGCATCGTGGCCATGAGCGGACTCCTTGTGGGGAGCACACTGCTGATCGCCCTGTACCTTCGGCTTCCGGCAAGACTATACGGCGTAGGCGAGATCGCGGACCAGAGAGTCAGTGCCTATCTGGACTTTGCCAATGCTGTGACTATTCTGTGGGGAACGATCCTTGTGCTGACGCTGGCAGCGTTGTACTTGCCCCATGCTCTCGCCGTCCGGTCACTTGCCGGAGTGAGTCTAGGCCAGATTCTGACCGCCAGCGAAGAAAAGGCCTCGTCGCGCTGGGGCTCGTTGAAGAAGCTTGAAGTGGCTGTTGCGGCGGTTGCCCCTTTGCTGGCAGCGCTGGCAACTACCTTTGCCTGAAGTACACTCCCTCGGAATCACGTTGAGCTGGCCACGACCCGTGGGAGGTAAAGGGCGAGAACACCTTAGCCGGCAGCGGGATCAGTGTGGATTGCGGAGCACCTCGGAGTCGCATGTCCCTGTCCACTTTGTTGGTGCGGTTGTGGCGGACAACTACGACTCTTGAGGTAGACAGCTCCTGGCGAAGGTACTGCGCCAGCTTGTCGAAGGCATGCTCTCAGTGACAGACAGATGGCCAACATCGACCGCTCCGAATCAATGACTGCTGCGAGCGGCTATACGCCGAACAACTTTGGGGGGTCGCTGTCAGCACACCCCGGCCAGTGGGTGAGGCGAGATCTCCAACCCTGCGTTACTGTTTTGGGATCGACTCGCAGCAGCTCCAGAAGAAATGCTTCCCCGGCCATGAGAAATCGGCCGTCTGTGCTGCCGGTGCTCAGTTGTGGCTCAGGAACGGCGCACTCGGGACAACGGAGACGAAGATGGCGGGTCGACCAAGCCACTGTTGCGAAGCCACAGCTCCCGCAACCTCGGAAAACTGCCTGGCCGAGCATCGATTTCACCACTCAGGTCGTTATGGCCAAGGGCGAGTATCGACAATTCGGGGAGCGCCCCAAGCACGTCCGGGACTGCGCCCGTCAACTTGTTCCAACTGAGATTCAGGGACTCCAAGAGATCAAGGCTGCCGAGATCGGCCGGGAGGCCTCCCGTTAGGTCGTTGAACTCAAGGTGCAGATTCCGTAGACCGGCAAGGCCAGCAAGGTCACGCGGAATTGGCCCGGTCAACCCGTTCCTGTCAAGCTGCAACTTCACGACCTGGCCACAGTTGTCGGTCTCTACTCCGTACCACTCCCCAACCGGTAAGTCGGACTCCCAATTCTGACTGTTGCGCCAGCAGGCCGTTCCTCCCGTCGAGCGGAAGAATGCGATCAGAATCTCACGTTCGCCCCTGCCGGCATGATCAGGGATTCCTTGAAGCCATTCGCGCAGTCCCTCATCGTTCGGAACGTAGAGTCCTGTGTCTCTGTAGTAGAACCGCTTGAGATCCTTGAGACCGGCCAAGGATTCCGGCAGCGGACCCGCAAGCCTGGTATTGCGTAGCCACAACGCCCGTAACTTCGAAAGAGAGCCAATCTCGGTCGGAATCTCTCCAGACAGATCGGAATTGTTCCCGAGGGCAAGCTCCGACAATCCGGACAGCCGGCCAAGCTCCGGCGGAATCCGACCCGACAGCTTGTTCCAGCTGAGGTTCAGCTTCTCTAGCTTGGCCAGATTCCCTAGCCAATGGGGAATTGAGCCTGACAACTGGTTTACCTCGAAGGCCAGCACTCGCAATTGGTTGAGGCCTCCGAGATTCGGGATATCGCCCGTCAACCGGTTTGCGTTGAGGTACACTTCCTCCAAGCCGGAAGCGTTCCCGAACTCGGACGGGATGCTGCCCGTTAGGCCGGTTGGGCACGTTTCCTTAGCGCGGCGCCAATCCTGCGGACCGGCTCGCCCACCATGCTCCGGACCTCGCGGTCTGTTGTGGCTGAGGTCCAGTCTCCGCAACCGCCTCATGCCCGCGAGAAGGGGCGGAATCGTTCCGCTCAGACCGTTGTGGCTGAGGTCAAGCACCTCCAAGTCGAGCAGGTTACTACAAGGGACGCCGGAGAGCGAGCCCCGTAGCTTGTTGTCGGAGAGCTGAAGCTCGACGGCCCGCCCGCGGTCATCGGTCGTGACTCCGTACCACTCCGAGAGTGGTTCGCGGGTTTTCCAATTCGTGTTGTTCTTCCACCCGGGACCGTTGGTCGCGTCGTACAACGCCGCAAGGGCTTGCCTGCTGGTTAATTGGCTGAAACCGGATTTGGTTTTCATTTCCTCCACCTTCTACTCGGAGCGAAAGGAACTCGATGCTCTATCTCATTCCGCTCGCGAGTAACGTCGTCCTACTTGCCACTCTGCTCGTTCGCTCGGGCCTTCAACCATTGCGGAGTCTGCCGTGCCCCCTGCTGACTTCCGGCGCCTGGTCAGGTCGGATTTCTGCTCCCTCGAATCTGGTATTCCGGACGGATAGCAGATCTTCCGAGGAAGGTTTGACAGTCCTCAGCACACAATCGCCGGATCCACAACCAGCGCCCTTGATGGATCTGGACTCCGTCGTCATCTGCCGACTCCTCCGACGCCGTATGCCTCGTATCTCGCTAAGGGCTCTCGCCAAAACAAGTTCGTTGTTTTGTGTTTGCATTTTGGTATCCTAGGGGGGCATGGGTGATGCGGTGCAAAGCATCCGGAGCCGGTACGAAGCCTTGCGGCCTGTGCTAGACGAGAGAAGCCGTCGAGTCT
>JAJEHF010000067.1 GCA_022823865.1 Bryobacterales bacterium | reverse complement strand
CAGCTTCCCGACGCTGCTGGGGGACCTGGCCAGCTTGGTGCTGAACCGGGTTCGGCTGCCGACCCCGGAGCAGGCCGCCATCACGATCGCCACCAAGCCCACTCGGCTCCAGCGCCGGGCATTCGATCTGCTCGGCATCGACCCGAAACAAGATGTTTCCATAACCGTGACAGGCTGAGAGCCGCCCTAGGACCGGAGAAACCCCATGCACTCAAGGGGTTATGGGGAAAATGCGGCTTGAACCCGCCGTGAAGTTCCGGCTAGACGAGTACCGCGCGATGTTCGGACTCGACGAAGCAGACATGCATCGGCGCATCCTCGGTTGCGGTGACGGGCCAGCGAGCTTCAACGCCGAGATGTCGCGGAACGGGCATGCGGTAGTCTCCGTCGACCCCCTCTATGGCGAATCCGCCGCCGCAATCGAGGCACGGATCGAGGAGACCTTTGATGAAGTGATGGCGCAAATGCGCGACCACTCTCAGGACTTCGTCTGGACGCATGTGCGGTCAGTTGAGGAACTGGGACGGATCCGGATGGCCGCGATGCACAGGTTCCTCGCCGACTTTCCTCGCGGCAAGCTCAAGGGCCGGTACGTGCAGGCCAGCCTGCCGGACCTGCCCTTTGGTGACAGTGAGTTCGATCTGGCTCTGTCGTCTCACTTCCTTTTCCTCTACAGCCAAGAACGTGACTTGCAATTCCACGTCAAGGCCCTTGCAGAGATGCTTCGCGTGGCAGCGGAGGTGCGGGTCTTCCCCTTGTTGCGGAACGGAGGGGCACTGTCTCCGCACGTTAAGCGAGTCATCGAGACATTCGTCTCGCAAGGCGTCGAAGCAAGCGTCGAGCCCGTGGCCTACGAGATGCAGAGGGGCGGCAACCAGCTGCTGAGATTGCGAAGGACTCCTCCGGCATAAGCCCGTCCTGCCCCGGGCCGACAGGAATCCAGTCGCAGCGCGGTCGGGAAACTGCGACGAGAGATGCGGTTTCGAACGATCGGCAGCCCACTCTTTCCCGAGTGAAGTTTCAAACCTTCGTTCTGGCAAGGCGCTCCGCGCCAGTCAAACGGCTAGGGACATGAGAACCCACGGTCAAGCCCGAACCCTTCGTCAATGGCATGGACCGGTTGATGTTGGGAATCTCGAGTCTGGCAGGCCCTGGTGAGCCCGTTCGGCAGACTCGCCCGGCGGCGGCGCAGGGCTGAGGCCGGCTCTGTCCTCGCCCCTGCGGAGCCGTCGCAAGCGCGGTGGTGGGATTGCTGGCAGCCGTTGCTTGGGCCGCTTTCGTCGATTTGACGGCGAGAATCGGACTCAATTCGCGGATTCTTGCCGAAATGATCATGAAATCACTTGACTTAATACAAACAAAAAGCGAATATTAAAGCATGGCCCAGCAAATCCTCTCTGGCATCGCCGCTCAGGCCGCCGACGCCAGAGTCCTCGCCACGAAACAGCGGGTCGAGTATCGCAGCCTGCCGTCGAAGAGCATCCTGAACCGCTGCTCGAATCCCGAGATGCCGTTCCAGTGGACGGTCAACCCGTACCGCGGCTGCGAGATCGGCTGCCACTACTGCTATGCGGTCTACACCCACCAGTACTTGGGCATAGACGACCCGTCCCGGTTCGCCTCGTTGGTGTTCTCCAAGGAGAACGCCAAGAACCTGCTCCGCCGCGAACTCGCCAAGGGCGTCAGCGGAGCGATCGCGGTCGGCACCGGCACCGATCCGTACCAGCCCGCCGAGCGCAGGTTCGAGACCACCCGCGGCGTCTTGGAAGCCTTCGCCGAATTCTCCGGGAACGTGATCGGGATCACGACCAAGTCGGACCTGGTCCTGCGCGACCTCGACCTGCTTGGAAGGATCGCCCTGCGGAACGAGCTTCACGTCACTGTCACCATCACGACCATGGACAACGCCCTCGCCAGAGCCTTGGAACCGCGCGCGGTGCGTCCCGACAAGCGCATCGAAGCCGTTCGCGAGTTGCGCTGGCGAGGCATCGAGGCGGGCGTCTTCAGCGCACCCGTCCTGCCGCTGCTGACGGATTCGACCGAGCTGCTCGAGAGTGTCGCGCAAGCCGCCAAGCGGACGGACGCGTCCTATTGGCACGCCCATCCGTTGTTTCTGAAATCTGAGGCCCGCCGGCGAATGGTGTCCTTCCTCGAGGACCAGTTCCCACACCTGACGGCGCGCTACAGGGCTCACTACCGGCAAGGCGCCTACGTCTCGCCCGGATACCGCGACTGGCTGTCTGCCAAGATCTGCCGGATCCGGCAGAAGCACGGGCTGTCCGGGCGAATTCGCGCCCGCGAGCACAAGCCCGTTGTGAGCGAGCTGGCTCCGCAGCCGTTGCAGGGCAGCCTCTTCGAGGACATGGCCGCCTAGCGCGCCGCGACGGCGATCGGGCGGAGTCGCGCTGGGGATCGCCCTCGGCTCGGGCGTCCGTAGGGCGCCCGAGATTGAGGCTTCGCGGGCGGAATGGCTATTATCGGAACATTGCGCGCGCTCTTTGGATTGAGCGTTGCCCCGAATGCCCATATTTCGCAAGAAGGACAACGAGGACAAGCGAGTCCATACCGAAGGCCTCTGGATCAAGTGCGACGCCTGCTCGGAGCCGATCTGGAAGAAGGATCTGGACGCGCAGGGAATGGTCTGCGCCAAGTGCGGGTTCCATTTCAAGATCTCGGCACGCCAACGCCTCGACATGCTGTTCGACGATGGCTCGTGGGAGGAGTTCGGAGGCAATCTCCGCTCCACGAATGCCTTGCAATTCACAGATCGCAAGTCGTACGAGGAGCGCCTGCAGGACGCCAAGGAAAAGACTGGCTTGAGCGATGCAGTGATCTGCGCCACCGGCGAGCTGGAAGGCCACAAAGTGGTGATCTGCGCGATGGAGTACCGCTTCATCGGCGGCAGCATGGGAGCCGTCGTCGGCGAGAAGCTCACCAGAGCGGCGGAACGCGCCGAAAGTGATGGCCGCGCCTTGGTGTTCGTTTCGGCTTCGGGCGGGGCGCGCATGATGGAGGGCATGGTGAGCCTGGTGCAGATGGCCAAGATCTCTGCGGCCCTGAAGCGACTCGACCGGGCCCAGATCCCCTACATCAGCGTGCTGACGGATCCGACCACCGGCGGCGTGACGGCAAGCTTCGCGATGCTGGGCGACCTGAACATCGCCGAGCCCGGTGCATTGATCGGCTTCGCCGGCCCGCGCGTGATCGAGCAGACCATTCGCCAAAAGCTCCCCAAGGGCTTCCAGCGCTCGGAATTCCTGCTCCGGCACGGCATGCTGGACGCGGTGGTGCCAAGACCGCAGCTGAAGCAGTACATCGGCAACGCGCTCAAGTTCCTAGGCGGCCCGGAAGCCTAGCCCGGATGGCCGCGACCGACCCGTCCGTTCGCTACCTGCAATCCCTGCTGGGCTCCATTCGCAAGGAGAGCTTCGGCTTGGAGCGCATGCGCCGCTTGGTAGCCGAACTAGGCCATCCCGAGAATTCTCAAGGCATCGTCCACATCGCCGGCACGAACGGCAAGGGCTCCACGGCTGCGATGATCGAGAGCGGCCTGCTGGCGGGCGGGCGGACCGTCGGCCTGTACACCTCGCCGCACCTGTCGCGGATCAACGAGCGCTTTCGAATCGGCGGGAGAGAGGTCAGCGACGCGACGCTTGCCGAAGCGATCGAGCCAGTCCGCCGAGCAAACGAGCGCGTCGTGGCGAAGCACGGTCGTTCGGCCCACCCAACGTTTTTCGAGTCTGTGACGGCAGTGGCACTGGTCCTGTTTCGTCAGGCCGGACTCGAGCACATGATCATCGAGACCGGACTGGGCGGCCGTCTCGATGCCAGCAACGTAGTCCGCTCCGAGCTAGCGGTCATCACCCGCGTGAACCGCGACCACGAGCAATACCTGGGCCTGGACTTGGCCGCTATCGCGGCCGAAAAGGCCGCCATCGCAAAGCCCGGCAGCCGCGTGATCATGGGGCCGCAAGCCGCCCCGGCGCGCGAGGCTCTGCTGCGGTGCTTCGAGCGGGCCAAGGCCGACGTGATCGATGTCGAGGCCGAATGGAGGCCGAAGAATGCTGCCAGCAAAGCTGGTCGCTGGCGCTTCGAGGCGGCTGGCCGTGACATGGCCGCCAACATCGAACTCTCCATGGCGGGGAAACACCAAGTCGAGAACGCCCTCGTCGCCGTGGCATCCCTCGACGCGTTGGGGGTGCCGCTCGCCCGGATCGCCGAAGGCGTGAGCCGAGCTCAATGGCCCGGACGGCTGGAGTTCGCCAGCAACGACCCGCCGGTGCTGCTGGACGCGGCCCACAATCCCGACGGCGCGCGGGCATTGGCCGAATTCTTGGGGCGCGAGGCCCGCGGGCGCAAGGTGACGTTGATCTACGGCTCGTCGCGGGACAAGGCTGTTGACGAAGTGGCCGCCTGGTTGTTTCCCGCTGCCGATCGCGTGCTGCTGACGCGCTCGAGCGTGGCGCGTGCAGCCAGCCCCGAAGCGCTGCTGCAGACAGCGGGGCATCACCATGCCCACGTCGAAACGGCTGACGACATCGGCGAAGCGCTCAGGCTGGCCACCGCCGCGGCGACAAGCGACGACTGGATTGTGGTTGCCGGTTCGATCTTCTTGGTGGGCGAGGCCCGAGAACTGCTCGGATAGAATCGGAGGTTGCACCGGGTGAGGGAAGCGCTGAGCCTGCTCCGCTCAGTGTGCTGGATGATCCCCATGCTGGTGGGGATCACCAGCGTCATGGGATTCCTGTCGCTGCTGTCGTCGTTGGTCGACAGCACCGGCCGGCTCCAGCACCGGGTCGCCAGCAACTGGGGACGCATGCTCATGAGCGTCTTCATGGTCCAGGTCCGCCTGACGGGAGCCGAGAACCTTTCCCCCGATCAGGCGTACGTGTTCGCTTCCAACCACTTCAGCCTGATCGACACCCCCTTGATGTTCGGCTTCATGCCGCGGCAATTCCGGATTCTCGCCAGATCGGGACTGTGGAAGATCCCGTTCATCGGCTGGCACCTGAACCGCGCCGGGCATCTTCCCGTCCATCGGGAGAACCCGAGATTGGCTGTGCGCAACATTGCTTTCGCGGCGGAGAAGGTGCGGGCCGGACGTTCGATCCTAGTCTTCCCCGAGGGCGGTCGCCGCCGCGGCACCACCATGCGAAGGCTCAAGACGGGCGCGGCACACATCGCCATCCAATCGGGAGCTCCGCTGGTGCCGGTGGCGATATCGGGAACGGCGCACGTGCTGTCCCCCGGCTCGCTGCATCTGCGGCCCGGCCGCGTGGACGTGCGTTTCGGCAGGCCGCTGCGGACCGGGAGTTCCGATTCGTGGACCGCGCGCGAACTGACGGACCGCTTGCGCAGAGAAATCGAGCGACTCGCGGCTGCACAGCCGTCGTGGGATGGCGAGAATCGGGAGAGCGAGGCAACGAGATGAAGTATTGGCTAGGCATTGACGTCGGCACGGGTGGCTCCCGAGCGCTGCTCGTAGGAGCGGACGGTGCCGTGGTGAGCGGCGTGACAGCCGCGCATGAGGACATCCTCATGCTCAAGCCGCTGTGGGCCGAGCAGCGCCCGCAAGACTGGTGGAACGCTTCCCGGCAGGCTGTGCGGCAGCTCCTCGCCGAGACAGACGTGCGCGGCGAGCAGATCGCAGGCGTGGGGCTGTCGGGCCAGATGCACGGGCTGACGCTGCTGGATGCCACCGACGAGGTCATCCGGCCCGCACTGATCTGGTGCGACCAGCGCAGCCAAGAGCAGGTGGACTGGATCAACGCCAAGGCCGGTACGGACATGGTGCTGGACCAGACTGCCAATCCGGTGCTGACAGGATTCACGGCGCCGAAGCTGCTCTGGGTGCGGGACCACGACCCGGCCAGCTACGAGCGCGTGCGCAGGCTGCTGCTGCCAAAGGACTACATCCGATTCTGCCTGACCGGGGAGTACGCCAGCGAGGTGTCCGACGCGTCGGGCACGGCCCTCTTCGACGTGATGGAGCGGCGCTGGGCCAGGCCTCTCATCGACAAGCTCGGGATCGACGCCGCCATCCTGCCCGAGGTCGTGGAATCCCCGCAAACGACAGGCCTGATTACCGAGGCAGCAGCGCGGGAAACCGGTCTGCGGGCCGGCACACCGGTGGTCGGCGGCGGCGGGGACCAAGCCGCGAGCGCGATCGGAAACGGCATCGTGAAGCCGGGTTTGGTCTCTTGCACGGTCGGCACATCGGGAGTGGTGTTCTCGCATCTAGAAAAGGCTGCCTACGATCCAGCGGGACGGGTGCACACCTTCTGCCATGCCGTGCCCGGCAAGTGGCACATCATGGGCGTCACGCAGGGAGCGGGCCTGAGCTTGCAGTGGTTCCGCAACCAGCTGGCGGCCGGGCTGGCCGATCAAGCGGCGCGGGAAGGCGTTGAAGTCTACGACCTGTTGACCGACGAGGCAGCCGCCGTTCCGGCCGGAGCGGAGGGCCTGTACTGGCTGCCGTACTTGATGGGCGAGCGCACGCCCCACCTCGACGCCAACGCCCGCGGCGGCTGGGTCGGTCTAACCGCAAAGCACACCCGCGGGCACTTGGTCAGGGCCATCTTGGAGGGGGTCGCATACAGCCTCAACGACTGCCTTGCCATAGTGGAGTCTCTCGGTGCGAGCGTCGAGGCAGTGCGGGCGTCGGGCGGAGGAGCCAAGTCGCCCTTGTGGCGCAGCATCTTGGCCGGGGTGTTCTCCAAGCCGATCGCCACGCTGCAAACACAGGAGGGCTCGGCCTACGGCGCGGCCCTGCTGGCGATGGTTGGCACCGGCGCGTTCGGATCGGTCGAAGAGGCTTGCGAGTGCGCCATCATCGAGCAACGGCGCGACACGCCGGATCCGGCGCTGACAGCCGCGTACGGCCGCTCCTACGCGACATTCCGCGATCTATACCCGACGCTGCGAGACCTCTTTCCCAACATGTAGTCCCTAGCGCGGCCAGCGGATGCTTCCCCCGCAAACCCGGGCGCGCCCGCCGCCACGCGCCCAGCCAGTGCCGATCCGAGTCGCGGCCGCTCCGCGATTCGGCGGTAACGGGGGATACTAGTACGGAGCCCATGCGCCTCCTACCGAGCTCGCAAGTCCTCGCCGCATTGAGCCTGTTGCTCTTCGGCGGCTCGCTGCGCGCCGAGACGGGGGACGAATACTTCGAGAAGCGTGTCCGGCCGCTACTGTTCGAGAACTGCGGGCAGTGCCACGGCGAAAAGCTTCAGACGGCGGGCATCGATTTCCGCGATCCGGATACCGTGATCGGGGGCGCCGTCGTAAGCGGGGACGAATCCAGCCCGCTCATCCGCGCCGTCCGCTACGAGAGCTCGATCAAGATGCCGCCCGGCTCGAAGCTGCCGCAGGAAGCGATTGACACGCTGGTCGACTGGATCCGCATGGGCGCTCCGTGGCCGGGTTACGAGCCCGCCGAAATCGCCGGGCCAGACATCAACGAAGAAGCGCCCGAAAGCAGCCATTGGGCATTCCAGCCGATCGCCGACCCGCCGGTGCCCGATGTCGGCGAGTCCGCTTGGGTGCGGAACGATATCGACAGATTCGTCCTGGCACGGCTGCGCGAGGCGGGCCTCGAGCCTGCGCCCCCGGCGGCGAAGGCGACGCTGTTGCGGCGGGCCAAGTTCGACCTGCAAGGCCTGCCGCCCGACAGGGGGGATGTCCGGCGCTTCGCCGACAACACTTCCCCGGATGCGTTCGGAAGCATCGTGGACGACTTTCTGGACTCGCCGCACTACGGGGAACGCTGGGGACGGCACTGGCTGGATGTCGCCCGCTACGCGGATTCGACAGGCGTTGACGAGGACCACCCCTTTGGAGACTCTTGGCGCTATCGCGACTACGTGGTCGCCGCCTTCAACGACGATCTGCCCTTCGATCAGTTCGTGCGGGAACAGGTCGCCGGAGACTTGCTGCCGGCCGCGGAGGGCGCCCCGGTCAACGCGCGAGGAGTCGTGGCCACCGGCTTCCTCGCTCTCGGGCCCATGGCGCTGGCGCAGCGTGACCCGATCCAGAAACGGTACGACGTGGTGGACGAGCAGATCGACACGACATCCAAGGCATTCCTGGGCCTGACAGTCGCCTGCGCGCGCTGCCACGACCACAAGTTCGATCCCATCCTCACCAGCGACTACTACGCCCTGGCCGGCATATTCGCCAGCACGCGGACGTTCGACGACTGGCGCAGGAACGGCTCTCGCTACCACAAGGAGCCCTTGGTCGCACCGGATGTGTACCGGCGCTACAAGCAGGCCGCCGATGCTCTGGAGCGCCTGGAGCGCATCCGCCGGATCGCTCTCCGAGCCGCCACGCTGCGCTACGTCGCAACAGGTCCCGCCAACCGAATCGCAGACTACATGCGCGCGTCGGCCGGCGACCCGCCCGCGGACGGACTGGAGGCTGAATCCGTCGAATGGTTCCGCGCCTACCTAGAGCCGCGTCCGAGCCCGCGAAAGCATCTCGCCCGCTGGCGCGAAGACTCAGCAGACAGGTCGGCCGTCGCCGCCGCGTTCCAAGCGGAGCTGATCCAGACCCTGGAGGCCCGTCTCGCGCAATACGAGGCTTGGGTCGAGAACGCGTCGGATGCGGCGCGAGGCGAGGGCGACCAAGAGCTGCCGGGATTTCCCACCGACCTGCCCTCGTCCCCCTTCTTCGGCGACTTGTTCGACGACGGCGGGCCGTTCGATCTCGACCCGGACGACATCAAGGACCGTTTCGCTGGCGAGGACGGCCAGCAGATCGCGACACTCGACGCGGAAATCGCGCGAGGCCGCGAAGCGCTGCCGGAAGAGCCCCCCATGGCGAACAGCGTGGCCGAAGGCGAACCGGTGCGACAGCGCATCTTCCGCCGAGGCCAGCACAAGAACCCCGGGCCGCTCGTCCCCAAGCGCTTTCCGCTCGTGCTGGCAGGCGATGACCAGCCCGAAGTGCCGGCCGGCAGCGGTCGCTTGGAGCTCGCCAGCTGGATCGCCTCTGAACAGAATCCGCTGACGGCGAGAGTCATCGTGAACCGAGTCTGGCTCTGGCACTTCGGCGAAGGCTTGGTGCGCACGCCCAATAACTACGGACTGCGCGGCGAGTCCCCGACACATCCGCAGTTGCTCGACTGGCTCGCTCGGCGCTTTGTCGCCAGCGGCTGGTCGATCAAGGCTCTGCACCGCCTGATCATGGACTCGGCCACCTACCGCATGAGCAGCGCAATCTCCGATGAGGCGTTCCGGCTGGATCCCGAGAACCGGCTGTGGTCCCGCTTCGAGCGCAGACGGCTGACCATCGAAGAGCTGCGCGACAGCTACTTGCAGATCAGCGGCCGCCTCGACCCTGCGGTCGGCGGGAACACAGACCTCGCGGCTGGCAGGCTGGTCGAGTTCGATCGCAACAACCGTCGCATCGACCCGGACGACTACACCCGCCGCAGCCTCTATCTGCCACTGATGCGCAACAAGCTGCCCAACCTGCTGGGACTGTTCGATTTCGGCGACGCCACCACCGCCAGTGGGAAGCGGTCCGAGACTAACGTTGCGCCGCAAGCGCTATACCTGATGAACAGCGATTTCGCACAGAGCGCGGCGCAGGGTGTTGCGAGCCGGTTGGACGGTTCCGGCGCGGATCGCGTTCGCCAGGCGTACCGCTCGGTGCTGGCCCGCCCGCCGTCAGACCTGGAGAACGACCGGGCGCTGCAATACGTCCAGGCCCGCCCGGACCGGGAGGCTGCCTGGACGAGCCTGTGCAAGGTCTTGCTGGCGTCCAACGAGTTTCACTACGTCGAATAGGCTGAGGCCTGCGATCGGCCACTCGGGCAGCCTGCAGACTGTCCGTCGGTGCTAGCCTGTTGGAAGCATGCAGGTCCGCGCACCGCTTTCCCGCCGCACGATGCTGCGCCGGTCAGCCTTGGGCTTCGGCTCTCTGGGACTCTACTCGCTACTGCAGGAGTCCGACCTGCTGGCTGGGCCGGCCAGTGGCGGGCCGCTGGCCAGCAAGCGGCCGCACTTCGCTCCCCGGGCCAAGCGAATCATCTTCCTGTTCATGCACGGCGGTGTCTCGCACGTCGACACCTTCGATCCGAAACCCCGCTTGGACAGCGACAACGGCAAGCCCCTGCCGATCAAGCGCTCGCTGACCTTCAATGCCAAAGAGGCCGGCGGCCTGATGCGCTCCCCCTGGGAATTCAAGCAGCGCGGCGAAAGCGGCATTCCCGTCAGCGAGCTGTTCCCCGAGGTCGCCACTTGCGCGGACGATCTGTGCGTGATCCGCTCGATGGTCGGAGAGGGCGTCGACCACGGAGCGGCCATGCTCCAGCTGTTTACGGGAACGTTCTCCTTCTCGCGGCCAAGCATGGGCGCTTGGACACTCTACGGGCTGGGCACCGAGAACCAGAACCTGCCCGGCTTCATCACCATCAAGCCCACGCAGTGGCAGGGCGGCGACAAGCTGTTCGCGACCAGCTTCCTGCCCGGCGCGTACCAGGGAACCCCGATCGGCTCCTCGCCCATGGCGGTGGACGACATCATCGACAACCCCATCGAGCACGTGCTGCCGCAGGCCGGTTCCAGCGAAGAACAACGGCTCGAGCTGGAATTCCTGCGCCAGATGAATCGCCGACATGCGGACGACCGCCGGCTAGATCCGGACCTTGAGGCCCGGATTCAGGCCTTTGAACTGGCCTTCCGCATGCAGGCAGAGGCTCCCGAGGCATTCGACGTTTCCCGCGAGACCGATGCCACGCGAAAGCTCTACGGACTGGACGAGGAGGCCACGCGCGATTTCGGCTGGCAGTGCCTGCTTGCTCGGCGTCTCAGCGAGCGCGGAGTGCGCGTCGTGCAGGCCACGCACTCCGGCGCGGAGGAGAAGTGGGACCACCACGGCGACATCTTGCGCCTGCACCCGATTCGCTCGCGCGAGGTGGACAAGCCCATTGCCGGCTTGATCAAGGATCTCAAGTCGCGCGGCTTGCTAGACGAGACCCTGGTGGTCTGGGGCAGCGAGTTCGGACGCACGCCATTCTCGGAAGGCGCCGATGGGCGCGACCACAATCCCTACGGGTTCTCGATCTTCATGGCCGGTGGAGGCGTCAAGCAGGGTTCGATTTACGGCGCGACAGACGAGTTCGGCTACCACGCAGTCGAAGACAGGATGCATATCCACGACCTGCATGCCACCATCCTGCACCTGATGGGCTTGGATCACGAAAAGCTCACGTTCCGCTATAGCGGGCGCGACTTCCGCTTGACGGACGTGGCCGGGGTCGTGGCCAAGAAGCTGTTGGCCTGAGCGCGGCCCGCAGCGCGTTCGTCGTCCTAGCCACGAATTCAGCGGCCGTTGCTGATCTGTGACAGGAACGCCTCCCGAATGTGGCGCTTGGCGAACTTCCCGGTGGCCATCCGCGGTAGCGGCGTGTCCCGGAACACGATGTTCGCCGGCACCTCGAAGCTGCCCAAGTGCCGCTCCATCTCGGCGCGCAGCCGATCGGCGCTGACCTTCGCCCCCTTGCGAGGCACCACCACGGCCGCCAATTCCTCGCCCAGTCGCTCGTCGGGAATGCCGAAGGCCACGGCTTCGGCGACGCCTTCGCACTGGTACAGCGCGTCCTCGACCTTGAGGCAGCTGATGTTCTCGCCGCCCCGGATCACGATGTCCTTGATGCGGTCAACGACGTAGATGAATTCCTCGTCGTCGAAGTAGGCCAGATCCCCGGTTCGAAACCAGCCGTCCTGAAACGCCCGCGCCGTCGCATCCGGCTTGTTCCAGTACCCCCTCACCACGGGCGAGCCGCGCACCCAGAGCTCGCCGGTGTCGCCCGGCTCCACTTCCTGGCCGTCCTCGGGATCGACGATCTTCATGTCCATCAGGATCGAGGGGCGGCCGCTGCTCGTGGGCACTCGAACATAGTCGGGCGGGCCGATCTGCGTGCCTATGGCGTTGGTCTCGGTCATGCCCCAGCCCGTGCCCGGATGAGCGTTCTCCAGCACTTCCGGGATCGCCAACACCTGCTTGGCAGGTCGGTGCGATCCGCCGCCGCCCACGGCCAGCAGGCTCGGCAACGTCCGCCCTCGGGCCTCGGCCGTGCGAACCAAGTCGCCCGTGATCGTCGGGACCGAGATAAAGTGGGTGATTCGATCCCGATCGATGATCTCGATGGCTTCGTCGGCATCCCACTTGTACATCAGGGTCAGACGGCGCCCGAACCGAAGTGCCGTCAGCATGCAGACGTGACACGCGGTGACGTGGAATAACGGAATCGTGACGAGCATGCGGAACTGAACGTCGAACGGTTCCCGCGGTATCGGATCGCCCCGCAGCATCGCCTGGGCGCGGTGCTCGATCTCCCATCCGACCAGCGCGTGAATGACATTGCAGTGCGTGGAAATCGCGGCCTTGGGCCCGCCGGTCGACCCAGATGTGTACAGCATCAGACAGTCGTCATCCCCAGAAATCGGAACCCGGCGCAGCGGCGCTGGCGACGATTGGCCCAATACGCGGTCCCAAAGATGGACATTCTCCGAAAGATCGGTTCGGTCACATCGCACCGCGATCGCCTCGACGCCCAGTTCCTCAAGCTCGCTTTCGATGCGTTCAAGCCGCTCGCCATCGACGATCAGGGTCGTGGCACCTGCATCGCGCAACCCGTAGGCAATCTCCTCGCCGCTCCACCAGCCGTTCAGGGATACGGTGATCGCGCCAAGGGCCATGGGGGCAAAGAAGGCAGCTGGCCACTCCGGGTAATTCCGCATGCAGATCGCCACTCGGTCGCCTTGCCGCACCCCAAGCCTTGATAGCGCCTCGGCAAGGCGGGCAGTCTGGTCGAGCACGTCCGCAAACGTATAGATCTCGTCTCGGTAGGAGATGTATTCGTAGTCGCCGAACTGTGCCGTGCCCGCCAGCAGATCGAGCAACGTGTCCGGGGCACTGCTGACCACTCGGCAGACGCTGCCGTCCGGCATCTGCCGCTCGACGATCTCGTAGGCAGCCCCGGCAGCGGTCAGCGATGCGAGTACTTCTTTGCGCGCCTTTGCCGACATCGAAGGGCGCAACCTATTTTGGCACGGCCCCAGAGCAGCTCCTGCAGCCGGTTGGGGCAGCTAGGGCGGCTCCGGCCCGGCGGCATGCGCTCAGAGTTGTGGTCGCGCCGGCTCGTCTTCGACCATATTGGACAACGTGCCGATGCCCGACAGCTCGACCTCGATTGTGTCTCCCGCCCGCATGAAGACGGGCGGCTTGCGCGCCTTGCCGACTCCGCCGGTGGTGCCGGTGGAGATCACATCCGCGGGATGCAGCGGGAAGACCGTGGAGATGTATTCGACCAAGGCAGGCACGTCAAACATCAGGTCGCTGGTCGGCGCGCTCTGCATGATCCGGCCGTTGAGCCTGGTCTCCAAGCGGAGCTGGCCAGGGTCGGGGATCTCGTCGGCAGTGACCATCCATGGACCAAACGCACCCGAACGCCAGAAGTTCTTGCCGGGAGTGAACTGCGACGTGTGCGCCTGGAAGTCGCGAATCGAGCCGTCGTTGTAGCAGCTGTAGCCAGCCACGTGCTGCAAGGCCTGCGCGGCGGGGATGTGGCGCCCGCTGCGACCAATAATGACCGCTAGCTCGCCCTCGAAGTCGTGCTGCTCGGACACGGACGGACGCATGATGGCCTCGCCATGGGCGACGTGGGAATCGGCGAAGCGCGTGAACAGGGTCGGATAAGACGGCATCTGCCGCCCGGTCTCCTCGATGTGCGACTTGTAGTTCAGCCCGACGCAGATGATCCGGCCGGGATCCAGAATCGGCGGCAGGAAGCGCACCTCTTCCAGCGGGAAGTCACAGCTGAGCCCGCTTGCAAGGTCGCGCAACTGACCCACTGCCCCTGCGCGGATCACGGCCGACAGCGTGGGCCAACGCTCGGAGCAGCGCGCCGCGAGATCTACGACTCCCCGGCCTAGGACAGCGCCGTAGCCGGGCCGCTCGCCGCGGCTGAAACTGAGCAGCTTCATACTACCCATTAAAGCCGCTCGAAGGCATGCGGTCGGAAAACCGAGGCGCCTATTCGCGAGCCGAATCGGGCAGTAGCGTGGCGCGGAACTTCTGGTGCAGCAGGGCCAGGCCGAGCAGGCTCAGCCCGAGGCCGAGGAAGGAGCCCGCGCGGAGCAGCCCGGAGAGGCCCGACATATCGACCAAGAAGACCTTGGCCACCGCCAGCACGAGCAATGCCATTCCCGCCCGGTATACGCCAGCACCGTATCGCATGCCGCCGGCCAGCACGGCGGCGAAGGCCATGCATGTCCACGTGATCGAGTATGTCGCCATCTCCCCGTCGCCGGGACGCGCTGCTATGTCCAGCGCGCCCTGCCAGAGATGACGAATCTCGAGCGTCACGAATACGAACGCTGCCAAGGCGGCCACCCTTCTCGCCCAGCGGGCGAACCGCTCTTCGGAGAAGCGGCCGGCCAAGGCCGCCAGCAGCACGGGCGCGCCGTAGGCCAGCAACAAGAGATTCCAGACGGGCGTGGATGAGACCGTCTCGTCACTCCACAACGGATTGAGCGCCAGCAGGACCGCCGCATAGTTGGCCAGAGCCATTGCCATGAGCGCTCTCGACGCCCAAAGGTAAACGGCGGCAATGTGCTCGCTCGCGCGCGAACGCCAGTAGTACGCCATGCCCAAGGCGGCCCAGATGGCCGTGTTGAACGAGGCTTCGGCCAGAGAGTACTCTTCGGCGAGGATCGAGCCGTCGTAGATCCAGCTCCGTGGCACGGCCCAGAGCGTTAACACAAGCAACTGGACTCCGGCGGCCTCGGTCCAGCGCCGCAGGCGCGGGAGGGGCAGCGCGACTCGGCTGGCAAGGAAGCAGGCCAGCGTCGAGCCTCCGTAGGCCCAGACCGCCCAATGAGGGCCGGAGGAGTAGCTCTCGAGCCACGGATTCAGAGACAGCCGCAGTACGGTCACGGCCAGCACGCCCTTGGTCGCCCACAGCAAGTTGCCCGCTCCCGAGCGCGCCGCAAACCACGCCAGCGGCACGGCCTGCACTGCCAGCGCGACAGTCAGGCCTGCCTCGCTGAAGAACATGGCGGCTGCGAGCGAATACGCGCCGGAGCATCCCAGGACGCACCAGGTATAGTGCAGGCCATCTCCCCGCCGCTGGAAGACCATGCCGGTCGCTGCATATATGCAGCCGATGGCAAGGCTAGCCGCACTCCACAGGGCTGACGACGAATGGTCGGTTGCCAGGAAGAAGGCCACAGCGAGCCACGACAGAGGCCCCAACACCGTTAGCGGCACCCATTTCGCGGCCTGAGCGCCGCGGCGGAGCAGCAGGAACGGGCCGGCCACATGCACCAGTCCGCTGCAAGCGGCATACATGACCATCTCGGGCATCCAGGCAACGAGGCTGGGCTGCCAGCTGATGCCCGAGCGATCCAGCTCGAAACCCGTCGACAACCAAGCGATGCCCTGCACGGCCAAGACCGCGGGCGGCAGCGCAGAGTACTGCGGGAACCTGTGGCACGCGAGGTACAGCGTGACGGGCAGCACGACCCACAGCAGCGCCGCGTTGAGGGCAAAAGGCTCGTTAGCAATGGACAGCCCTTGAACCACGACCACCAGGCCCAGCCCCCACCAAGTGGGAGGCTTTCCTGAGGCGACCGGAACCGAGCCATCGTCCCCGGCCGATCTCCATGTCGGCGCGATGGGACCGATCCAGCTCATACGCGGCCACCAGTTCAGCGCGGGCAGGAAGATCAGGCAGGCGGCCAGAGCCGCCAAGTAGAGCCCGCGGACGCCATCGGCACTGGCATTGCCGAACGAGACCAGATTCCAGCCGAGCGCGGCGGCGAGCATGCACCACCACAGCCAACTGCGGTAGGCATAGCGCACCATGAGCATGCCGGAAACGCTGACGACCGTGGCATACGCAAGCACTCCGCCCATTCGATCGCTGTCCCCTCCCACGAGCAGCGGCACGGCGTAACCCCCGAGGATGCCCAGCACGGCGAGGACGGGGCCGTGTTGCAACGCGAGCACCATGGTGGCAACGGCCAGCACGGCCAAGACTGCAAACGCTGGGAGAGGCTCGATGAGATCGTAGAGGTGGAGCGCGGCCAGAATCGCGGCGCAGATCGTGATGCTTCCGGCCGCGGCCAGTGCCGACAGGGCCGGATGGTAGCCGCTAGCAGTGCGAACGCGCCACGCCACGACGCCGTGCATGGCCAGACCGCCGACAACTCCGAGCAGAACCCGTGCGACCGGCGTGAGCAAGCCCTGGTCGATCGAGTACTTGACCAAGAAGATCCCGGCGAGAGCAACGGAGACACCGCCGAGCCAAACCATCCAGTTGATCCTGGCAGGCACCCACTGACGCCTTCCCGACGGCCGCTTGGCCGGCGGGCGAGCCTGCTCGCCGGGCCGCGGCCGTACCTCGGGCTCGGCTGCCGTAGCGGCTGCTCTCGGCTCCTTGCCAGACGATCGATGGACGGCGCGCTGAAGATCGTCGATCTGCCGGGAAAGCTGGCGAATGCGATACCACAGGACTATGGCGAGCCCCAAGGCGATGAGTCCTATCACGATGATCTTGTCCCCATGCGGCAGGCGCGGCGCGCCGGTCACCCAGCCATCGCCGCCTCTATGCCGCGGGCTCCGTGAGCGCTTGGAGTATAGCCGGATCGGATAGCCTCGGCCTGTCGCCGGCGTGTACAGTGACCCCATGGGGAAGACGTTCAAGGCGGTAGCGATCGGAGCGGGCTACTTCTCGGGCTTCCAGTTCGAAGCTTGGAATCGCATCCCCGAGGTGCGCCTCGGGGCGATCTCCAACCGCACCGAGGCCAAGGCGCGGCGCCAGATGGCCACGCACGGGATTCCCCGCTACTACAGCGACTGGCGCGAAATGATCGATCAGGAGCGGCCCGACTTCGTCGATATCATCACGCCGCCCGAAACGCATGCAGAGATCTGCGACCACGCCGCCAGTCGCGGCGTCGCCATCGTTTGCCAAAAGCCGCTGGCACCATCCCTGGAGGAAAGCGCATCCATCGTCCAAGGCGCGAAAGCACAGGGAGTGCGCTTCATGGTGCACGAGAACTTTCGCTGGCAGCCGTGGTATCGCGAGATCAAGCGGGCCTTGTCACAGGGCCTGATCGGAGAGCCGACACACCTGTATTTCCGCATGCGCACCGGCGATGGGTGGAGCGAAGACGCCTACTTGGCGCGCCAGCCGTTCTTCAGGCACTATCCGCGGCTGCTGGTCTATGAAACGGCCGTCCACTTCATCGACACCTTCCGCTTCTTGCTCGGAGAGGTCACCCTCGTCTTTGCGCAGCTGCGGCGCCTGAACCCGGGGATCCGTGGCGAGGACGCCGGACAGGTCCTGTTTTCCTTCGAAAGCGGCGCGACGGCGATTCTTGACGCGAACCGCTATAACGAAGCTGAGACGCCCAATCCCAGATATACGTTCGGCGAACTGCGGCTGGACGGAACTCGCGGGCACTTGGCAATGGAGGCGGACTCCTCCATGCGCATCAAGCCGCTTGGCAAGGATATTCGCCCGGTCGAGTATCCGCGCGAGAACCGCAACTTCGCCGGCGACTGCGTGTATCGCCTGCAGCGGCATTTCATCGACCGCATGCTGGACGGCAAGAGCTTCGAATCCACGGGCGAGGACTACCTCAAGACCTTAGCTATCGTCGAAGCCGTATACGCATCGGCCGAGTCCGGCGAGGCCGTACGCGTATGAGCGCGGAAGCTCCGCGCAACGCTCTATGATTGAGGGCGCGATGCCGGTTCACCTGCGTTCCCTGTTCGACTCCTCGCGCCTGCGCTCGGGGGCGGCGTTCGCCTGCGCTCTGGCCGTGGCCGCGATACTGGCCTCGGCCCAGCAGCCGCGGGGCTACTCAATTCCCACGGTGGATCTCGCCGACGAGACCCACCGCCAAGTCGTGGTCGACCGGGAGCCGGGCCAGTATCTGGGCCACCCGTCCACGCTGCTGCTGCCCGACAACCGGACCATTCTGATCGCCTACCCCAAGGGCCACGGCAGGGGAGCCATCGTCTACAAGAAGAGCTTTGATGGCGGGCTGACCTGGACCGACCGCCTTCAGACACCGGAAAACTGGGCCACATCCATGGAAGTGCCAACGCTCTTCCGATTGGTCGATCCGGAAGGTGTGCCGCGCATCGTGATGTTCTCGGGCAAGGCGGGCGGGGTGCGCGTCGCCTATTCCGAGGACGAGGGCGAGACCTGGTCGCCGCTGCAGCCCATCAACACTCCCGGCCCCAGCTACGGCGGCGTCGTCACCATGGGGTCGATGGTGGAGCGCAAGGACGGCTCCTACATGGCGTTCTTCCACGACGACGGCCGCTGGCTTCGGGATCCCCCGGAGCATCCGCAAGGCAAAGTCTTCGAGGTTTACCGAGTGGTCTCGTCCGACGGCGGGCTGACGTGGTCGCAGCCGACGGTGATCGCCAAGCATCCTGTCGCGCACCTGTGCGAGCCGGGTGCGCTGCGGTCCCCGGACGGCAAGCAGATCGCCGTGCTGCTACGCGAGAACAGCCGCACCCTGAACTCGTTCGTGATCTTCTCTGACGATGAAGGCGAGACGTGGAGCGAGCCGCGCGAGCTGCCGGGCGCGCTCACCGGCGACCGGCACACGGCCAAGTATGGTCCCGATGGCCGCCTGTTCATCAGCTTTCGAGACCGTACCCACGACAGCCCGACCCACGGCGACTGGGTCGGCTGGGTTGGCACGTACGAAGACATCGTCGCCGGACGCGAGGGTCAGCACCGGGTGCGGTTGATGGACAACCTCGCGCGTGCGGACACTGCGTACCCGGGAGTCGAACTGCTCCCTGACGGCACTTTCGTCGTGACCACATACGGGCACTGGGCCGCTGGTGAGGAACCCTACATCGTCAGCGTGCGCTTCACTCTGGAGGAACTCGACGCCCGGGCGAAATTCGCCTCGAACGAGCCGACCTCCTTAGTGCGGGCGGCGGCTCGTGGAACGCTCCGCGCCGACGCCAGCCCGGACAAGCCCAACATCCTGTTTATCGCCGTGGACGATCTCAACGACTGGGTGCTGGAGCCGGATTCGCCGGTGAAGATGCCCAATCTGCGTCGCTTGGCGCGGCGGGGAGCGCTGTTCGAGCGCGCCTACACAGCCTCGCCAGCTTGCAATCCGTCGCGGGTGGCCCTGCTGACCGGGCTGCGCCCTTCCAGCACCGGCGTCTACGACAACCGTTCCGATTGGCGGCGCGCCCTGCCGGGCGCGGTCACCTTGCCGCGCTACTTCATGAACCACGGATACCAAGTCGAGGGAGCGGGGAAGATCTTCCACCACCACGACAACAGCGCCTATCACGACGACGAGTCATTCCACCATTTCGAGAAGATGCAGCTCGATCCCATGCCGCCCCGGAAGTTCAACGGCATTGCCGCGGTGCGCAGCCCGAATTTCGACTGGGGCCTGTGGCCGCCCGACGAGACGCTGACACCGGACGCCCGCTCGGTGAATTTCGGAATCCGCTTTCTCGAGCGCGAGCATGGCCGGCCCTTCTTCCTCGCGATCGGCCTGTTCCGACCCCACATGCCGTTCCACGCCCCGCCCAAGTACTTCAGCGCCTACCCTAGCGGCGATGTGGCAATGCCTCGCGCGCACCCGAACGACTTGGACGACATTCCGGCGGGCGGACACGCGTTGCTGCGCCAAAAGCAGCACTTCATGCAGGCCATCCTCGAGGCCGACGAAGAGCGGCCCGGCACGTGGGCGGAGGCGGTGCGAGCATATCAAGCCAGCTGCACGTTCGCCGACCACCAGTTGGGCCGTCTACTGGACGCGCTGGCGCGCTCGCAGCACGCCGAGTCCACGGCCATCGTGCTGTGGTCAGATCACGGCTACCACCTCGGCGAGAAGAACCACTGGGAGAAGTTCGCGCTGTGGGAGAAATCGACCCGCGTGCCGTTGGTGCTGGTGGCACCCGGCACGACCTCGCCGGGCACGGTCGTGCAGTCTCCGGCCTCGCTGCTGGACCTGTACCCAACCCTGCTGGACCTTGCGGGCCTTCCTCCGAAGCCGGATCTGGAAGGGGAGAGCCTGCTCCCGCTGCTGAAGAACCCGGGCCGCAAGCGGGCCGTTTCAATGACCTACCTGCGGGGCAATCACGCGGTGCGGTCCAATCGCTGGCGCTACATCCGCTATGCCGATGGCAGCGAGGAGCTGTACGACCACTCCAGCGACCCGCACGAATTCGCCAACCTCGCCCTCACAGGCGAGCACGCCGACACCATCCTCGAGCTGCGACGGGCTCTGCCGCGCAAGAACGCACCGAACGCGGCAAGCCTGCGCTGAGTTCCGAGGCTCGCGCCATGGCTTCGCATTTCGGCCAGCCCGCTCATCACTACGCCACCATCGACACTACGATGCTGGCGGCCGCGGACTTGGCGCGACAAGGCTGCCCCGAGGGCACGGTCGTGACCGCGGACGAGCAGACGGCAGGACGCGGCCGCCTCGGCAGGAACTGGGTGTCCCGAGCCGGTCTGGGGCTATACCTCTCGCTGGTGCTGCGTCCGCCGGTCCGCCCGCACGCGGCGCCAGTCCTGACGCTTGTCGCCGGCTTGGCGGTCAAAGAGGCCCTAGAGGGCCTGGCAGGCCTCCGCTGTGACATCCGCTGGCCCAACGACATCCTCGTGAACGAGCGCAAGTGCTGCGGGATCCTCGTGGAGATGGAGGCGGAGCGCCAGCAGGTCGATCATGTCATTGTCGGCATCGGCATCAACCTCAACCACGCGGAGTTTCCTTCCGATTTGGTCGACACCGCAACGTCCCTGCGTATCGAGACCGGCAAGGATTGGTCGCGGGAACAGGTTCTCGATCCCGTGCTGAGAGCATTCGAGTCACTCTACGATCTGTACCTGGACGGAGGCGCCGCGCCTGTCTTGGAGGCATTCCAAGCGGCTTCCAGCTATGCCCGGGGGCGGCGAGTGGTCATCGAAGGCGTCCCCGAGGACGGCTCCGTGCCGGTGCGGGGCGTGACCGCCGGCCTGAACGAACACGGCTTGCTCATGCTAGAGGACGCCAAGGGCGAGGTCGTCCCGATCGTCGCCGGAAGCGTGCGCCCCGACACAGGCACAATATAGATTCATGTTGCTCGCGGTAGACGTCGGAAACACGAACCTCACGATCGGGCTTTTCGACGATGAGCGGCTGGCGGCCGACTGGCGGCTCAAGACCGACCTCGAGCAGACTGCCGACGGCTGGGGCGCGCTGTTCCAAACGCTGGTCTCGCTAGCGAACCTCAAGCTCGACGACATCGACGGATTCGTGTTCTCGTCCGTCGTGCCCCAACTTGACGCGTCCATCGCTGGCGTGGCCAGCCGCTATCTCGAGCTGGCGCCGCTGCAAGTGACCGCCAGCACCCGCACCGGCTTGGGGATTCGGGTCGACACGCCAGAGGAGGTCGGCGCGGACCGGATCGTGAACTCGGTCGCTGCGTCCGAGCGCTACGGCTGTCCCTGCATAGCGGTCGACTTCGGCACCGCGATTACGTTCGACGCGATCTCGGAACAGCGCGAGTACTTGGGCGGCATCATCTGCCCGGGAATCCAAGTGTCCTCCCAAGCCTTGGTCCGGCGCACCGCCCGGCTTCCGCAAATCGACCTGCGGCGGCCCGACAAGGTGATCGGCAGCAGCACGGTTGGAAGCCTGCAGTCGGGGTTCTACTACGGAATGCTCGGAATGGTGGACGGCATCTTGGAAAAGATGCTTCAGACTCTCGGGACGGACGCGACGGTGGTCGCGACCGGAGGGCAGTCCGAGAGCCTTGCGCGCGACTCGCGCTTTATTCAGGAGGTGGACCCAAGACTGACCCTGGAAGGCTTGCGCCTGATCTGGAACCTGAATCGGTCCTGAGGCGATCGCATGCACGCGCCCGTTGGCCGATCCCTGGCCCTGCTGACCGACCTGTACCAGCTCACCATGGCCGCCGGGTATCGGCGCGAGGGTCTTGCGGACCGCGAGGCGGTGTTCTGCCAGTACTTCCGCAAGGCGCCCTTCGGGGGCGCGTTCGCGGTCGCGGCCGGGCTCGGGACCGCGTTGGAGTGGCTGGCCGAGCTGCGGTTCCGCGAGGATGACCTAGCGTATCTGGCGAGTCTCCAGGGCGCTGGGGGCGCGCCCCTGTTCGATGCGGCGTTCTTGGACTATCTCGGGCGACTGGAGTTCTCCTGCGACGTGGACGCGGTCGCCGAGGGCTCGGTCGTTTTCGCCCACGAGCCGCTGCTGCGGGTTCGCGGCCCGCTGCTGCAGTGCCAGATCGTCGAGACGGCCTTGCTCAACATCGTCAACTTCCAGACGCTGGTGGCGACCAAGGCCGCCCGCGTGTGCCTGGCTACGGGGGACGATCCCGTGCTGGAATTCGGGCTGCGGCGGGCGCAGGGAATCGACGGGGGACTCAGCGCCAGCCGGGCCGCCTATATCGGAGGCTGCGCAGCCACCTCGAACGTGCTGGCCGGCAAGCTGCATGGCATCCCCGTGCGCGGAACGCACGGCCACAGTTGGGTGCTGGCGTTCGGCGACGAGCGCGAAGCGTTCGCGGCGTTCGCCCGGGCGATGCCCCACAACTGCGTCCTGCTGGTCGATACGTTCGACACCCCAGAAGGCGTGAGGAACGCGGTCGAGGTTGGCGTCAGCATGCGCGAGAACGGGGCGCAGCTGGCGGGAATCCGGCTCGACTCGGGAGATCTGGCGGGTCTCTCGGTCAAGGCGCGAGCGCTGCTCGACGGGGCAGGGCTGCACGACACGGCGATCGTAGCTTCGAACGACCTCGACGAAAACTCTATCGCCGCTCTCAAGCAGCGCGGTGCCAAGGTCGGAATCTGGGGAGTGGGCACCAGCATCGCGAGCTCGGGCGGACAGTCGGCGCTTGGCGGCGTCTACAAGCTCACGCTGCTGCGCGATGCCTCCGGCAAGTGGCAGGCGCGGGCGAAACGCTCTGAAGATCCGAGCAAGGCTACGCTGCCGGGAATGCTGCAGGTGCGGCGCTACACTGCCGGCGACAGACTCCGAGCCGACCTAATCTACGACGAATCCGATCCGCCGCGGGCTTCGTGGATTGGCCTGCCGCTAGCGAGCGGCGATCCTGAGAGCAGGCACGCGTTCGAGGGCACACACCGAGATCTGCTGCGAACCGTCGTTGCCGGCGGGCAGTTCGTGGCAAGCGCCGAAGCGCTCGACGCGGCGCGGCAGCGCTGCCGCTCTGAGTTGGCCATGCTGCCGGACGAGCTAGCTCGCGGGCGATCGGGCGTTGACGCTCCGGTTTGGCTCGAAGAGGGCGTGAGCCGGCGCCAGCTAGCTCTGCTGGCCTGACCCCGGGGCGACCGCCGTACAGCGCGTCGCTTAGCTAGCCCAGCTCTGGCATGTTTTCGCGCAGGATGCCGATGTCCTTGTCGCCCCGGCCGGAAAGATTGACGATGAACGCCCGGCCCTTGGCCGCTGGCGCTCGCTTGATCGCCTCGGCTACCGCGTGGGCTGATTCCAGAGCTGGGATGATGCCTTCCAGATGGGATAGCGTCTTGACGGCCTCGAGCGCATCCGAGTCGGAACACGAAGTGTAGTTCACCCTTCCCGCGTCGTTCAGCCAGGCGTGCTCCGGCCCTACCGAGGCGTAGTCCAGCCCGGCCGAGACGGAATGCGTCAGCGCAATCTGGCCGTCATCGTCCTGCAGGATGTAGCTCTTGGTTCCCTGCAGCACGCCGGGCACGCCGCCGGCAAAGCGCGCCGCGTGCTCGCCCAAGGCCTCGCCGCGCCCGCCTGCCTCTACTCCAACCATGTCCACCCAGCCATCGCCCAAGAACGGGTGAAACAGGCCGATCGCATTGCTGCCGCCTCCAACACAAGCGATCAGCAGGTCGGGGCCTTCCTTGTCCGAGATCTGTCGAAACTGCTCCCGCGCCTCCGTGCCGATCACCCTCTGGAAGTCGCGCACGATCATCGGGTAGGGGTGGGGCCCAAGCGCTGAACCGAGCATGTAGTGAGTTGTCTCGAAATTCGCCGCCCAGTCGCGCATGGCCTCGGAGATGGCATCCTTGAGCGTGCAGCTGCCCGTGTCCACGCCGATCACTTCTGCCCCTAGCAAGCGCATGCGGAAGACGTTCAACGCTTGCCGACGCATGTCCTCCGAGCCCATGTAGACCACGCAATCCAGTCCGAACAGGGCACATACCGTGGCCGTGGCAACGCCGTGCTGGCCGGCACCGGTCTCGGCGATGATGCGGCGCTTGCCCATGCGGCGGGCCAGCAGCGCCTGCCCGAGGCAGTTATTGATCTTGTGCGCACCCGTGTGCAGCAGGTCCTCGCGCTTGAGGTAGATCTCAGCACCGCCGAGGTGGGCGCTGAGCCGCCGGGCATGAAACAGCGGCGTGGGGCGGCCGGCGTACTGGCAGTTCAGGTCGGCCAGCTCGGCGATGAAACCCTCGTCGTCCCTGACTTCGAGATAAGTGGATTCCAAGCTGTCGAGCGGCGCGACCAAGATCTCGGGCGCGTAGCGACCCCCGAAATCGCCGAAATGGCCGAGGCGGTCCGGCCCGGATGCGAGCACGTGGGGCATGCCTTCACGATATCGCGTGTTTGGCGTGAGGACTCTGCCCAATCCGGAATGCGCCACTCGCGCTAGGCACCGCTATGACCCGCCACGCGTCTCGCCTTCCTCGAGCAAGTCGCGGAGACAGGCTTCGACTCGCTGCTCGCTGCGCCACGGGATGGTTTCGTGGGGATACACCGCACGATGGATCTCCCGCACCTCCTGCATGGTAGTGATGCCGAGCTGCTGCATCAGCAGCTTGATGTCTTCGAGATCGCGTGCTCGTGCCGCCCGAACCTTCATCGCGAGGATGTGAGGGGCGGACGCTCCAGTGACAACAAGGTGAGGCGAATCATACAGCACTTCCGCCCGCGGGTCCGGCTGATGCGGCAAGTTCGGGACCCAGCGCACCTGATCGTTCAGCCAGTCTTCAGTCAGCCCTTGCTCCCTCGCTACGGCTCGGGCGCCAGCCAATACCACGTCACGGGGATCGATAGACAGCGCGTCCACATCCATCGTGGTCCGACTGCGACGGTGCGCCATCAGGAGCACCGCGCTGCCAACGATATATACGTGGGCCCGGACCTCCTGCGAGGCAAGTTGCTTTTCGAGGCCCTTGAACGCACGCTCAAGCGCCTTACGATCAAGGGGCCGACCCGACTCAAGGGACCCAGGCATGTTTTTCGCCTCCCCTAGCGTCGAGGTCGAGTGGGTCGGGAAAAACGCTGTGCCGAATGAACGAAGCCGGCGCGTACAGTACAGAGTCCGCCGCGACCACCGGATTGGTTGAGATCACCCACGGGACAGCGAGAAAGCGACCCGGCTCGTTCACCCAGTCCGGGACTCTGTGGCGATGCAACCTCGCGACGTGTTCGACGACCGCGGCTAGCAGCGCATCCCAGCGGGTGCCCGTCAGCGGAGGTGAATCCACGAGCGCCTTCGCCTGATCAATCTCGGTCAGCCTATGGAACTGCCGAGGAAGCTGGTGCATGAGCGCGCAGTAGCGGTCCATGTCGTCCAAGTCGGCCGCGATCATGCGGCTATAGGACGCCAAGCTGAACTTGGCATACATGTCATCATTATGGCCCTGCACCTAGCGACAGGAATTGCGTGAAGGTAATCCGGAGTACGAGACTGAAGCTCGCCGAGCACTATCCATGGAATGTCAGCGGTCAGATCTCGCCTGAGGGCCGCTGGCGACTGCCTCTGGCGCGCCGGTGAATCAGGAGTGGGGCATCGCAGCTGGCAAGTGATTCGGCACTCTTCGGCTTTTGGTGCCGATCAACGGGCGGGGTTCTCGTACCAAATCACCCCGAGCAGATCTTTCTCCTCGGTTGTGAGAATGTCCAAGTCGCCATCGCCATCGAGGTCAACGAGCTCGGCACGATCAAACTTGGTGCCTTCCGGGCCACCCACGTCAGTCACTGCCCAGCGCGAAGCGGTGGGGTCGCCCGAGTGCCGCAACAAGCCGACGCCAGACAACTCATCGTCGGCACTTGCGCAGGTGAAGACCAGATCCATCGTCCCGTCCATGTCCATATCGCCGACAGCCACGGACTTGCCAGCGCCAAACCCTTTAGGCATTTCGATGTCGTACGTCCGCCAACTATTACCGCGCTTCGACATGCCGCGAAAGAACCGAATCGGACCGTCCCTGATTGGCATAACGACATCGGTCAGGCCATCGCCGTCTAGGTCCGCCACATCGAGGAACATTGCTTGCTCGCCGCCCTCGGGTCCAATCCGGTTCTCCGGCCACGCGGCGCTGCCGGGCATGTTCTGAAACCACAGCGCCCCGCTGCGTGGACCCCTGCGGTCGCTGGCTACGATATCGAGAGCCCCATCGCCGTTCATGTCGTGGGCAACGAGCGACATCACCCAGCCAGCGCCGTACCAGCGGCTCCACGAGGCCCTGCCGCCGGGCGTGGACGGAAAGCGCCACGAGCCGATCGCCGCGAAATCGTTCTTCGAGCCGGCGACGAGATCCATTGAACCGTCGCCGTCCAGGTCAATCACCTCGGCGTACATCCACACACTTGCGAGTTCCGGAAAATCTGACCGCCCAAATTCCGGAAATTATGGCCGGTTCGTCTGGTCCTGACCGGCCCGATACTGCCCTATCCTCCAATTCTGGGAGTCCGAGTTCGGACTTCCGGGAACAGGAGGAGTTGATGTAC
>JAJEHF010000027.1 GCA_022823865.1 Bryobacterales bacterium | reverse complement strand
CCAGGCAGCCTGACGCTGTTTGCGCAATCAAATCGCTGCCGAATCCGGGCATTGTAGTGCCACGCCCGATTTCTGCCTACCCTAAGCTATTGCAATAGCTTGGTTTAGCGAAACGCGAAAATCAAACTGTCGAAGATGAGTAAGGCAGATGGGATCGTCGCGATTGCAGGGTGTAAGGCGTCGACTGCCAGACCGATCTTGTGGACATGGCACGCGAGGCGCGGCAAACGATGAGCGATCATGTCCGATTCAAACTCAGCCTTGTAGGACGGGCTTACGACCAGCGAGCGTGAATGGGCCTGGCGGCCTGTCCGGCTGCTGACCATCTCCTTCCGCGTTACTGGGAAACGTCGTCGTGGAGGAGGCGTGCCTCTCCCCCACCCCGCGGTCCTGAAGTTCCGCGGTCAGCGGTTACATGCCCACCAGCCGGCGGATCAGCAGCCCGTCACTGTAGTCCCGATCTGTCTCCGTAGCAATACCGCGCCACCGCCGGAGGTGGGCCAAGAATGGGATCGGAGTCAGGCGGCCGCCGGCTGCTGGCCGCCACGGACGAGCTTCGACGGAGCGTGTATGCTACGAGGAACCCTGTTGGCCCGCTATGTCGTTCACTCCCACCACGGAAGCGGATGCCCCCGCCCTAACCTCGCCAGCTGCGGCCACGGCGGCACCGGAACCCGACGATGTCGAGTACCCGGAAGGGCAGTGGGTCGCGCAGAGCCTCTGGCACGGGGATGCCGTGCGGCAGGCGGCAACGGCTTTGGACCACCACTTCCGGCAGCGCCAGGACACGCTCGTGGCCATGGAAGTGAGGGTGTACTACGTGAGGGGCAACGACAAGGTTTGGTTGCAGCCGGATGTGCAGGTCGTGTTCGGGGTCAAGCGCGGCAATCGCAGTTCCTACAAGATCTGGGAGGAAGGCAAGGCACCGGACTTCGTGCTGGAAGTGGCGTCACCTTCGACTGCGGAGAATGATGCGGAGCACAAGGCCCGGGAATACGCCAGCACCGGCGTTCGCGAATACTGGCGGCTCGATCCGACGGGGAGTTTGATGAGCAGCCCGCTGGAGGGCTACGTCGCGTGCGCGGGCAGCTTTGACGAGGTGGAGCCTGTGGCTCGGGGCCAGTGGCTGCGGAGCGAGGTGCTGGGATTGGAATTGCGCAGCGCAAGGCAGGCGGGGGCGACGGTGGTGGTGTTCCGCGACCCGGTGACGGGCGAGGAGTTCGACGGCTCGCTGGCAGTGCTCGAGCAGCGGCGGCGTGCCGCTGAAGATCGCGCCAGTGCCGAGGTGGAGCGCAGACGGGCCGCAGAAGATCGCGCGAGTGCTGAGGCGAAGCGCGCCAGTGCTGAGGCGAAGCGTGCCAGTGCCGAGGCGAAGCGTGCCGGTGCAGCGGAGGAGAGAGTGCGGGCATTGGAGAAGCAACTCCGCAGCCGCGCTGCCCATAGCCCTCCTCCGGAAGACGAGTCCTAACTGGCTGCGGCAGAAGTCCTGCGTGGTGGGCAGAGCTGTTCCCAGCCACGCCACGCTCAGCCGCGAACGGCTCTTCGGACCTCAGCAGATTGATTGGGCTGAACCGAAGGCCTCCCGGCGGTCACTTGGGGCCTTCCGCATGCGAAGACCGCACGACCATCGACTTCTGCCCCAGCCGGCTAGGGGCGAGTCCATCTCGAACTCAGTGCTGTAGGACGGGCTGGCGGCCAGCGAGCGTGAATGGATCTGGCGGCCTGTCCGGCTGTTGGCCATCTCCTTCCGCATCAGAGACATGCTGAAGTGTCGGGAGGTCAAGCTGCATCTCGCCAGCAGGGCCAGAACAATCGCAAATCCCCTCGCCGGCCGAAACATACAATGAAAATTGGCGTCACGCGAAGGCGTTTGCGTGGCCGACCCGAGTTCGGGACCGTGACCCAGTTTCAGGCGGCTGTGCGAGACATTAGCACGGCTCTTCGATACTTTCGCCGCAACCTTGGGTTCTTCGCCGTCTCCGTCGTCAACCTAGCGCTCGGAATCGGAGCAACCACGGCTGTGTTTAGCGTGGCCGAGGCATTGCTGCTGCGCCCGCCTCCGTATCCCGACAGCGATCGGCTGGTCACGCTCCGAAGCGTCGAGACCGTGAGTGACCATCCGGTCACACGCGTGGCTCCGGGACTCCTCGCCGACTGGCAGGATCAGGCGAAGTCGTTCGAGGCGGTTGCCGGGTACCGATGGGAAACCGTCGATTTGATCGACGGGGCGCAAAGTGACCGCTTGGGCGGACTTCTTACAACACCGGAATTCTTCGACGTATTCCGGGCGCCGCTTCTTGGAAGGACCTTCCAAGACGCGGACCGGGGAGCCAAGCGCCCGCACGAAGCGACCGCTACGGGGCAGGCGTTGGTGGTCGGCGACGGGGTCTGGCGCCGACACTTCGACTCGGATAGCTCGCTCGTAGGTGATGCTATCGATCTCTATATCCTCAACACCTCTCGCCCTGGTCCCACCAAGTACACGGTCGTCGGTGTCGCAGCGGCACCGGTTCGGTTTCCTCCGCTCGAGGCTGACTTCCAACTCGGGGGCTCCACAGTGGTCGAAACGGTTGACTTCTGGATACCGCAGTTCGTCTCGGCAACCCAGCTGGCCGAGCCGGGCCCGGAAGACTATTGGTTCGACGTGGTTGCGAGATTGCGACCGCGTGTGACTCTCGCGCAGGCGCAAGCCGAGATGGACGTCATCGCCCGCCTCCAGGCCGAGCGCTTCCCAGAGTCCTACCGCAACCGAACAGTCCGGGTCTTGCCATTGCAGGAGCACATGGCTGGAGGTTCGCGCAACGGGATACTGCTCCTGCTGCTGGGCACTGCCATTCTCCTGGTCATCGCCTGTTCAAATGTGGCGGCGCTGCTTCTCGCTCGAGGTCTCGCGCGGCGCAGCGAGATCGCGACACACTTGGCGCTGGGTGCGCCCTCCTGGGTGTTGGTGCGACGGTTGCTCATCGAGGCATTGGTCCTTGCGACATGTGCCGGAGCGCTCGGCGTGGTGCTCGCGGCGTGGGTCATCAGCTTGGCGAAGCCGTGGATGCCGGCGAGCCTTCCGCTGCTGCAAGGAATGGGCATCAACTTGACTGTCCTGGTGTTCGCGCTCGCCAGCGTGATCGCCACTGCGTGTGTCGCCGGCCTCGCACCGGCCCTGCGGTCCATCCGAGCCGCCGGTAGCTTGGCGACTGGTCTGGACGGACGTGGTGTGACGTTGGGGAGATTGCAATCCCGTCTAGTTGGTGGTCTTGTCGCGATCGAAGTCGCCCTCGCGATCGTCCTGCTGGTTGGGGCAGGGCTGCTGGTGCGGAGCACGCTTCAGGCCGGCCAGGTCGAAACCGGGTTCAACCAAGGCGACCTGCTGACGATGACCATCTCGCTGCCGCCCAACAAGTTCGAGTGGGCTCATAACGCGGTCTTCGCGCGCGACGTGCTGGAAGAGGTTCGGGCGCTCCCGGCAGTCAGCGACGCCGCAGCGGTGCACGGCATACCAATGGGATCCGGGAGCTACTTCTCGAGCGGGGAAGGGATCGTCGAAGGGTACGTACCCGGGAACGAGTCCGAGCAACCAAGCTATGGAATTCGCATAGTGAGCCCCGGCTATTTCGCCACCATGCAGATCCCCATAGTGGCCGGCCGGCCCTTCGAGGCACGCGACGAGGAAGGACAGATCGGAGGCAGTCGCACCGTCCTCGTCAGTGAATCCTTCGCGAAGCGCTACTGGAGGGGGCTTGATCCCCTTGGCAGGCGCATCAGCTTTGGCGGGGGCTATTCGGACTGGAAGATGACCGTGGTCGGCGTCGCGGGAGACGTACGATATGCGGGGCTGGAGAGCGGTCCAACTGTCGACATCTATATCCCTCTCGGCCTCTTCCCGCAAACCGCAGTCACGCTGATCGCGCGAACAAGAACTGATCCGCTTAACGTGGTGCCGTCAGTCCGGGAGCGCATTCGCGGCGTCGACCAGCATGCGTTCGTGACAGACATACGGTCCATGGATCAACTGGTCGCCGATTCGCAATCCCAGCGCCATGCCGGCACTCTCTTCGTGTCGGTCTTCGGTGTTCTGGCCCTCGTGCTGGTAGTGGCAGGTGTCTACAGCGTCATCGCCCAAGCAGTTGTGGAACGCCGGCGCGATCTCGCTATCCGCTCGGCTCTCGGCGCTGTGCCGTCTAGAGTCGTCGCTGCGGCAATGAAGACGGCGTTGCAGCCCGCGGTTGCCGGCATGCTGCTTGGTGGGTTGGCGGCGATTGGGACGAGTCGCGTTCTGGCCTCGATACTCTTCGAAGTGAGCGCATTCGACATCGTCACGTGGATAGGGGCATTCGCGACCCTCCTTGGGGCCTGTGTCGCAGCTGGGTTTGTTTCCGGGCGACGAGCTGCCCAGATCGATCCAGTCGCTGCGCTACGGAGCGAGTAGCGGCGGTCCCCAAGCGTCAAGCAGCGCCGGCAGGCTCTAGCTCGTCAACGCTGTGATCGACTATCCTTCCGTCGAATAGTCGCACTATTCGCTCTGCGTAGGCCTCGAATCGCGGGTCGTGCGTCACCATGCAGATGGTCGCACCGCCCTCATGCACATCTCGCAGCAACTCCATAACAGCCTCACCGTTCTTCGAGTCGAGATTCCCGGTCGGCTCGTCGGCGAGCAGCACCGAGGGCTCGCCACCGAGCGCCCTGGCCACCGCCACCCTCTGCTGCTGACCGCCCGATAGCTGCGACGGATAGTGCTTCATCCGGTGTGCCATCCCGACCCGCTCCAAGGCTTCCTCGACCCGTTTCTTGCGTTCGCTGGCCGGCATCCCTCGATACGTCAGTGGCAGGTCGACATTCTCGAAGACCGTGAGGTCGCCAATCAGGTTGAACGCTTGGAAGATGAAGCCGATCTGCCGATTCCGGATACGGGCTCGCTGCTTCGCCTTCAGGTTCTCGACAGACTCGCCGTTCAGCCGGTACAACCCCTCGGTCGGGGTATCGAGCAACCCCAAGATCGATAGCAGGGTTGATTTGCCGCAGCCCGATGGGCCCGAGATCGCCACGTACTCGCCATCGCGAATCTCGAGATCTATACCCGAAAGCGCGTGTGTCTCGACCTCATCAGTGAAGAACACCTTGGACACGGCCTCCAAGCGGATAAGTGGCGCACTGCCGTTAGTTGAATCTGCCATTGCCTAGCTTGCTGCCTCCTTGTGCCGCAGAACTGACTGCCTATTCGAGCCGGATCCTGTCATAGGCGTCCCACGCCGACATGTCGGATAGGACCACCTTGTCGCCCTCGCTCAGGCCGGAACGAATCTCGATCGTGCTGACTGAAACCTTGCCCACCTGCGCTTGGATGCGCGTGGCGTGCGTTTGGTCGCCCTCCAGCTTGAAGAGTCCCATGAGGCTCTCCTCCCTGGCATGGATGGGGCGACCCACGTGCAGCACATTTTCAAGCCGCTCAAGTTCGATCGTCCCGTCGACGCTGAGGTCGGGCCGAGCGCCCCGGGGCATTTCGCCGAGCAGCCGGACGTCAACGAGCACGGTCCCCTCGATCGCGGCCGGATCGATGCGCGAAACCTCACCCGCGATCACCCCGTTCCGGGTGTCGACCTCAGCGCGCTGCCCAACCGCTACGTCGTTTACCAAAGTCTCCGGAATCTTGAGCTCCGCCTTCAGGTGCGTCGGGTCGGAGACGCGGGCCAACTCGTCGCCCGGGGCAACTAGTTGCCCGACCTCGACATCCATGAGTTGGAGGATTCCGTGCAGGCCGGCCCGAACCCTGAGCCCGTCGACCTTGTCTTGTCGGAGCGCGAGGAGGGCTTCCATCTGCTCAATGCGAGCCCGCTGCGCCGCCAACTGCGCTTCCACGGATGGCTTGCGGGCGTCCCCGCGAGCCCGTTCCAGCTCGAATCGCTTCTGCAGCTGTTCCATGGCTACGCGCGACTTCATGAGGGTGACTTTGTCTGTAAGCCCGGACTTGGACAGCTCGAGATCGGCATCGTGCTGCGCCTTGGCTTGCAGGTACTGTCCCTCGAAGTCGGCCGTTAGGGACTCCTGGGTAAGTCGCTGGTCCTCAAGCTGGGCCTGGAGATTCGCCAACTCGGCCTGGCCCTCTCTCAGCTGGGCCGCAACGTCTAGGAATTCCTGCTCGACTTGCGGGCTGCTGAGCTCCAGCAGGACGGTGCCCGGCTCGACAGGCTGGCCAGGCTGGACGAAGCGTCGCTCGATGCGGCCCGCGTCACTCGCCGCGATCACGACCACGGTCTCGGGCACCAAGGTGCCGATACCGCGAACCTGCCGCAACATCTCGCCGCGCTTGACCGTGTCCGTGAAGACAACCGCG
>JAJEHF010000164.1 GCA_022823865.1 Bryobacterales bacterium | reverse complement strand
TGCAACACTCGCTTCCGGCTGGCGGGCTGCGCCTTTGCCGGACAGGTGTCGAACCTGCTGGCTCGCGGTGCAAGGTTTCAGCTCATCGCTTCCTCCTTGCCAGGGCTTGCCCTGGCGCAAAGAATTTCCGGAACCCACTGGCGTCATGTGCGCTCTTCCTGCCTCGCCCAGTCCCTCTGTATGGCCTTCGCCCAGATCTCTGGCGGACGCAGCTTGCGCGATCTCGAGATCGCCTTGCACGTCCACAGCGCCAAGCTCCATTACATGAGCATCCTTGAAGGGATGGCCCGCAACACTCTGGCCCACGCCAACGAGGTTCGCGACTGGAGGATCTGGCAGGGCCAGGCAGACACAAGTAAGCGTTCCTACAGGCAGCTGTCAGTTGCTCAAAACTCCGGCCTTGCGACGGAGCACGTAGCACTCTCGCTAGTCCTGCGCCCGGGAATTGTCATCTCATTGGCTAGCGCACCAGCTGGGTCGGGCGGCGGAGAGATACGTCCACCAAGCCTTGACATTCGAGGCATAGCTATTCGGAGAATTGTTCTGATGCGTTATTCCTGTACCGCCGCGGCAACGCGACTCCTCTTGCTGACCTGTTTGGTGGCCGCCCTGCTACCGGCTGCCCCGCCCAACGTCGTCTTTTTCCTAGCCGACGATCTCGGCTGGCGTGACCTGGGCTGCTACGGCAGCCAGTTCTACGAAACGCCCAACATCGACGGGCTGGCGAGTTCCGGCGCCCGTTTCACGCAGGCCTACGCGGCCTGCCCGGTCTGCTCCCCGACCCGCGCCAGCATCATGACAGGCAAGTACCCGGTTCGCTTGCGCGTCACCGATTACATCAGCCCGAGCGGGGGCAACCAGCCGGAACAGTGGAACCGCAACACCATGCTGCTGCCGTCCAGCTACTCGGACCGCATGCCTCTTGAAGAGGTCACCATCGCCGAAGCGTTCCGAGAGAACGGGTACGCCACGTTCTTTGCCGGCAAGTGGCATATGGGCCCGGAGGGCTTTTGGCCCCAAGACCAAGGCTTCGACCAGAACAAGGGCGGCTGGGAGCACGGCGGTCCGTGGGGCGGCGAGAACTACTTCTCTCCCTACGGCAACCCCAACCTAGACGACGGTCCGGAACGCGAGTATCTGCCCCTAAGGTTGGCCAGGGAGACCCGGCGGTTTATCGCCGAGCAGCGCGACTCGCCCTTTTTCGCGTACCTGTCGTTCTACTCCGTGCACACGCCGCTCATGACAACGCAGGAATTGGAGGACAAGTACGCGGCCAAGGCGGCGAAATTCTCCTTCGCCGGCCCTCGCTTCCTGCAAGAGGGGTTCCGAGATGCCAGACAGGTGCAGGATCACGCCGTATACGGCGGCATGGTCGAGGCGCTGGACACGGCTGTCGGGATGGTGCTAGACGCGCTGGAGGAAAACGGGCTCGCTTCAAAGACCATCGTGGTGTTCATGTCTGATAACGGGGGACTGAGCACTTCCGAGGGCTCGCCGACGGCGAACCTTCCGTTGCGCGGCGGCAAGGGGTGGATGTACGAAGGCGGCATCCGCGAGCCCATGCTGATTCGAGCGCCCGGCGTCTCCAAGCCCGGCTCGGCCATTGACGCACCGGTGACAAGCGTGGACTTCTACCCGACCCTTCTCGAATTGGCGGGGCTCCGCAAGCGTCCCGATCAGCACATTGACGGAACCAGCATGGTCCCCTTGCTGCGCGGTGAGCGATTCCAGCGGGCGCCCCTGTACTGGCACTACCCGCACTACGGCAACCAAGGCGGCGCACCGAGCGCTGCGTTGAGGGACGGGGACTGGAAGCTCATCCAGTGGTACGAGGACAGCTCGATCGAGGTCTACAACCTCGCTGACGACCCGGGCGAACGCTACAACCTCGCGGACCTGCTCCCGAAACGGTCAAAGTCCCTCCAAGAGCGCCTTGAGGCGTGGCTGAGGGACGTTGACGCGAACATGCCCGCGAAGAACCCGAAATACGATCCTGCCAAGCCGTCGGGACGCTATCCTCCGGACCGGCGCTAGTAGAGCGCAGCCAAGGCTGCGCAAGCGCGGGGCTGCGGCAACCGTCTGGGCGCCTTGGGCAACTCAGGCAGGGTCCGCCCAAGGCTCGCCGGTCTGCCAAGCCGCCAGGCTTTCCTTCCACGCTTGGCGGCGGCCGCGCAGGCGCTCCAGTTCGTCCCGGTGGTCGGCAGACTCGGCGAGGTTCGTTTCTTCCTCTGGATCCGCCTCGAGATCGTACAGCTCCTCGTACCCAGGCTGTCCGTCGAGGTAGACGTTGTATTTCCAGCGCTCCGAGCGGACCCCCTCCGTGCGCGGGATCGGAATGCCCTCTCGCCGCCACAGGAACTCGTAGAACCAGTCGGTGCGCCATGGGGGCGAAGCGCCATCCAGCAGCGGCACCACGCTCTTGCCATTCGTTGAAGGATCGACCTCAAGCCCAGCCAACTCCAAGATCGTGGGCGCGATGTCGAGATTGAGAGTCATCTCCGCGCAGCGGCGCCCCATCCTCTTGCGGCTGCGCGGGTCCCACACGATCAGCGGCGCTCGAATGGACTCCTCGTGGATGAAGTACTTGCCTGCCCAACCGCGCTCGCCCAAGAAGAACCCGTTGTCGGAAGTGAACACGATCACGGTGTTGCCCCCGAGGCCGCTCTCGTCAAGCCAAGCCAGGATTCGCCCCACCTGCACGTCGACACCGGTAATGAGCCGGTAGTATCGCCTCATGGCAGCCTGCCACGTCTCCGGTGTCGGGAAGCGGCGCTGCTGACGGATGCGACCCTCGTACCCGTCCTGGAGGAAGTCGGGCAAGTCCTCGAAATAGCGAGGATCGAGTTTCTTGAATGGGGGTATCTCGACGTCCTCGTACAGCTCGTCAAACGCGGGATCGTTGATGAAGAACGGCGCGACCCTGTCTTGGACGTGCGGCGCCTTGAAGCTCACCGAAAGGCAGAACGGCGTCTCGCCGTCACAGGTCTCCAAGAACTCGAGAGCTTGATCCCCGATCATCCCGGTCAGGTGCCGGGACCCGCCATCCACTTCGTGCACGTACTGCCCTTGTCCGGAAAAGCCCTCAAAGTAGCTGAACTTGTCTTCCGGCAAGGTACGGCCAACACCATACTTGCCGACAAAGGCTGTTCGGTAACCGGCGGCGCGCAGGCGCCCGGGATAGCTGCGCTCGTGCAGATCTTCCGACATTGGCGTTGCGAAGTCGTGCGTGCCGTGGCAACTCGCATAGAGGCCGGTGAAGATCGACGTCCGCGATGGAGCGCACAGGGATGTGGTGACGAAGTGGTTCTCGAACAACACCCCCTCCGTGGCCAGACGATCCATGTGCGGGGTCTGGATCAGCGGGTTTCCGGCCGCTCCGAGCATGTCCCAGCGCTGGTCGTCCGTTACCAGCACGATGATGTTGGGCGGCTGTGCCGGAGATGGATCGTCCGCGGTGCATCCAGCCAAGCCGACGGCCGCCGGGATCAGGGCCGAGGACTTCAACAGGTCGCGCCGCGAGAACTCAGACATGGGGAGGCTCGGCCACTCAGGGTAACACCTAGAGGTGAAGTTTCAGACCAAGCGGGAACCGTGGCACGCGGCAGGCCGGATCCCGTTACGATCGTTAGGCTATGCCCACCAAACCCTGGCTGCTATCCGCAGCCCTACTCCTCGCCCCGCTAGCGCTGGGCCAAGACGAACGGCCAAACTTCTTGCTGATCATCGCCGACGATGTCACCTATAACGACCTGCCGCTCTACGGCGGTCCGAACATCTCTACGCCAAACATCGACGGGCTTGCCTCCGAGGGCGTGACGTTCAACCGGGCATACCTGGCGATGGCGATGTGCAATCCCTGCCGCACGGAGTTGTACACCGGCCTGTACCCGTTTCGGAGCGGTTCGAGCTGGAACCACTCGGCAGCCCGCACTGGCACGCTCTCGGTCGTGGATCATCTGGGCCGGCTCGGCTACCGGGTCGGGTTGGCCGGCAAGAAGCATGTCCTGCCGGATGAGTCCTTCCGTTTCGAGCCCGTCCCTGGCATCACGAATTACCGCAAGCCCACTCCCGCGCCAGAGTTCGACACCAGCGGCATTGAGGAATTCATGGGCCGCGATGCAGATCAGCCGTTCTTCCTCGTAACCGCCTTCCACGAGGCCCACGCGCCCTGGACGGTGGGGCGTCCTGACAAGTTCGACCTCGCCAAGCTGGTGCTTCCCGACAATTTGGCCGACACGCCGCGGACGCGCGAGCAGTTCGCCACCTACCTCGCCGAGATCGAAGTCTGGGACTGGGAAGTCGGCAAGGTCCTTGACGCTCTCAATGCCAGCGGACAGGCCGATCGGACCGTGGTGCTGCTGACCTCCGAGCAGGGCTCGGCGTTTCCCGGCAACAAGTGGACCAACTGGAATACGGGCGTCCATACTGCCCTCGTAGTGCGCTGGCCCGGGAGAATCGCCGCCGGAACCCGTACGGACGCGCTGGTGCAGTATGCAGACGTGCTGCCAACCCTCGTCTCTGCTGCGGGAGCCACGACCGGCGATCAGTTCGACGGGCGCAGCTTTTTGCCGGTCTTGCGGGGCCAGGCCGCCGACCACCGCGAATACGTGTACCTGATGCACAACAACGTGCCCGAGGGACCGCCCTACCCGATCCGGTCTATCGTCGACGCCCGCTGGCACTACATCCGCAATCTCCAGCCCGAAGCGCTCTACTTCGAGAAGCACATGATGGGCGCGTTCCGGACGAACTGGTTCTGGGAGACGTGGCTCGCCGCCAGCGGCCCATCGGCGCAAGCCGCCATCAACCGCAGGGCAGTGATGCTCGCCAACCGCTTCATGCGGCGGCCGGCCGAGCAGCTATATGATGTCGCCGCGGACCCGTACCAGATGCGCAACCTGATCGGCGATCTGGGCCTTGCGGAGGTTCGCGCCCGATTGGCTGCCGCGCTGGGGCGCTGGATGCAAGCCCAAGGCGACCCCGGAGCGTCGCTGGACTCCGAAGCGATGTGGCGCGACGCGCAGGCGGGGCGCCACCTGCCGCCACGTTCGGGACCCTAGGGTCCGTATCTGCTCGCTTGCGATCCGGCGCATGGCAACTGCCCCGGCCGAGCGCGCCCGCGGCAAGCGGCGTGCGGAGCATGGGCTTCCGGACGGGAGCGGGCCGGCCCCATGCGTGGGACCGATCAGTATTCCTTGGTTCGAAATCTCCGGGGACATACGATAGTGGGCGATGTTATTCCGTCCGTGGCCCGTCTTGGCACTTGTGCTCAGCTGCCCGGTGCTCGGAGCGGATCCTGTACCGGGCGTGCATCTGGCCCGCTACGGCGTTGGCCAAGGCCCGTTGGGCGGGGCGCAAGCGATTCGCATCGAAGGTTCGGCATTGGTCCACACAGGCCAATCGCTACCCACGGACCGATCCGGCTCTATAGATGGCGCCCAGAGCCCGGGCGCGCAGGTGCGCCGTGCCTTGGACAACTTGGCCCGGGCGCTGGAATCCGCAGGGAGCTCGCTGGACCAGCTCGTCCGCCTCAACGCGATCACGGCCGACGAACGGGCCACTTCTGCCCTAGCCAGCGAGATCGAAGCTCGCTTCCGCCTCGACAGCCGGCCAGCGGTCACGCTAGTCGAGGGCAGGCTGCCCGTTGCCGGCGCACTCCTGGCGTTGGATGCGGTGGCCGCTGCCGGAATCAGCGCCGAAGCGCCCGGCGAGGTTGCTCGGACGGTCTCACCCTCTCTGCCCGGAGTACGGGGAGGCTCACACGCAGCCATCCTGCCGAACGGTCCGCGCAGCTTCGTATCAGGCAGGGCTGCCGATGGCGAACCGGAGCTAGCGGCCACCGACGTGCTGGTCCAGATTGACGAGACGCTCGAACACCTTGGAGCGAGCCGCGAGCAACTCGTCCAGCTGAGGTGTTTCTTGCGCCCGATCGAGGCGGCAAGCCTCGTCGAGAGTCGAATCGTCGAGTTCTATGGCGGCCGTGCCCCGCCCGTAGTCTTCGTCGAATGGCTGAACCGGCAGGCGATCGAGATCGAGGCCATCGTCGCGACAGCCCCAGCGGACGAACCGGACGACTCCCGGCCGATCGCATACCTGACACCCCCCGGCCTGACGGCGTCCCCGGTCTTTTCGCGCATCGCCCGAGTATTTCACCCGGCCAGCGTCTACGTCTCAACCCTGAACGGCCGCGGCTCCGGGACCGCGGAGCAGGAAATCAGAGCGATGTTTGCCGACCTGGCCGGAATTCTCGGGCAAGCCGGCAGCGACCTAGACCACCTAGCCAAGGCCACATACTACGTCTCCGATGACAGCACCAGCACCGCCCTGAATCAGATTCGTCCGGAGTTTTACGATCCGAAATCCCCTCCGGCCGCCTCGAAGGCATCGGTGCGGGGAACTGCCGTGGCGGGCCGGAGTCTCGCCGTAGACATGATCGCGGTGCCACGCCAGCGGCAATGAAGATGAGGGCATCGCTCGCAGCTGCGGCGCTCTGGATGCTCGCCAGCTGCGGTCAGCGCGATGCAGGGCCGCTCTCGCCCCAAGAGGCCTTGGATTCGTTTCGCATCGCCGATGGCTTTCGCATCGAGCTGTTCGCGGCAGAGCCGCACGTGGTCGATCCGGTCGAGCTAGCCTTCGACGAGAACGGATCGGCATACGTTGCCGAACTTGCCGACAACCCCGAAGACCCCCCGGAAGGGACTCTCCCGCTCAGCCGCATCAAGTATCTCCAAGACACCGACGGCGATGGCGTCGTCGACGCGCACACCGTTTTCGCCGACAACCTGCTGGGCGTCGAGGGGATAGCTCCTTGGAAGGGAGGACTGATCGCTACGGCAGCTCCGGACATTCTTTACCTCAAGGACACGGACGGCGACCATCGAGCCGATATCCGCGAGACTCTCTACACCGGGTTCGCGCTAGCGCACGTAGAGGGCCGCCTGAGCAACCCCCGCCTAGGGCTCGACAACTGGTTTTACGTCGTCAACCACGGCTATCCGGGCGAGGTGACCTCCCCAAAGCACCCGGAAATGCCCATGGTGAGCGTGCGCGACCGCGAATTCCGCTTCGACCCCCTGAGCGGCGCGGCGGAAGCGTCGACCGGAGACGCACAGTTCGGCCACGACTACAACGAGTGGGGCCATTGGTTCATCGCGCACAACACGGTCCACTTGCGCCACACGGTCATCCCGCCGGGGTACTTGAGGCGTAACCCCCTGCTGCCGGTGGAACACGCCGAGCAGGACATTTCCGACCACGGCCGGCCGGCCGCGAACGTGTTCCCGGTCAGCCAGCCGCAACAGTGGCGGATCCAGCGCACCGAAGCCCGCCGCAGGCGCTACGCGGAGACTCGCCCGGGCCGCGAGGAGCAGTTGGAGGGCTTCTTCACAGCAGCGTGTGGCACCACGGTATACACAGGGGACAGGTTTCCGGCCAAGCTGAGGGGCAGCATCTTCGTGGGCGAAGGGAACGGCAACCTTGTGCACTGCGATTTGCTCACTCCAAGCGGGCCCACGTACGTCGCGAGCAGGTGGCCCCCCTCTGAGGAGTTCATCGCTTCCACTGACAATTGGTTTCGCCCCGTCAACTTCGCCAACGCCCCGGATGGCACCCTCTATGTCATCGACTACTACCGCCAGTACTTGGAACACCCAGATTTCATTCCCGAGGCGGTCCAGCAAAGGCTGAAGATGGACTTCCGCGCGGGAGACGACAAGGGCCGGATTTATCGAATCGTGCCGGAGAGTTCCGGCCCAGTCGCACGGACGGCCCGGCTCGGTTCGCTATCCAGCGCCGAACTCGCGCGGCGGCTGGAGCATCCCAACGGCTGGCACAGGCGCACGGCCCAGCGTCTGCTCGTGGAGCGGCAGGATCTCGCGGTAGCGCCGGACCTGCGGTCCATCGTGCTGAACCATCCGCAGCCCGCAGTGCGGCTGCTTGCCCTGTGGACACTCGAAGGCCTAGATGCGGTTGAACCGGACACGCTATCGTCCGCTCTAGATGATCCGCATCCGGCCCTCCGGGAGAGTGCGCTGCGCCTCGCCGAGAGGGTTCCGGACGAGTTCGGCGCGAGTGTGATCGCGGCCACGCGGGACAAGAACCCTCGCGTGGCCTTCCAAGCAGCCCTAAGTGCTGGCGGCCTGGCACAACTACACGGATCAGCGGCCGCTCTGGCTGGCGCATTGGCCCGCTTCCCGGATGATCACTGGTTTCACGCGGCCGCGCTCAGCGCGCCTCCGGGAATGGCGGCATCTGTGCTCGCCGCCTTGGTCAAGCACCAACCTGAATTCTTCGACGACCGTACCCGGGCAAGAGCCAGCTACTTGCGTTCTGCCGCGCAAGTGGTGGCTGCCCAAGTCGACCCTTCCGCAACCGACGCCCTGCTGCAGCTGCTTTCGGGCGCCGAACCCCTCAGCGACGACCGATGGAGGATCGCCGCCCTTGACGGGCTGGGCGCCGGGCTCTCGCTGCATATCGGCGGGCCGAGCGGAAGTGCCTTCGCCGGCGAGATCATCAGCCGGTTCTTGGAGGATCCGTCTGAAGACCTGCGCGCGGCTGCCAGCCGAGTGGCGCGCCATTTTGATCTCGCAGTCCACGTGCGGCGGGCGAAGCGGCTGGCACAGGCGCCACAGAGCCCGCTCAGCGAGCGGCTGGCAGCGGCGCGCATCCTGCAGGCGGGCCGCTACGCGGATGTCACAGACTCCCTCAAGAGCTTCCTGCTCGAGCACTCGGAATCCGACCTGCGCATCGAAGCCGCCCGTTCCATTGCCGCGTTCGAGGATCCAGGCGCGGCACGGACTCTGATCGATGCATGGCCGAATTCGCCGCTATTGGTCCGCGACACGATCGCAGATGCCCTGATCCGGAAGCGCGCGCACGCCGTGGCGTTCGTTGAGGCGGTCAGGCAGGGCCGCATCCCGCCCGCCGAAATCCCCGCGGTCACGCTCATCCGACTGGCCCAGCATCCGAACGAGCGCGTCCGGCAGGCCGCAGCCGGAATCGAGCCCGCAGACGAGCGCGACCGTGGCCGCGTGATCGCCGAACACTTGGCAGCGCTCGAGTTGAGAGGAAACCCACAGCGAGGCGATGAGGTCTTCCGGCGCGAGTGCTCCAACTGCCACCTGTCGCGAGCACAGCGGGGGCGCATCGGCCCTGACCTGTCGGGAGTTGCCAACCGCAGCAAGGAAGACCTGCTGACGAGCATCTTGGATCCGAGCTATGCCATCGACGACCGCTACCGCAACAATCTCTTGGAGACAACCGACGGTCGCTTCTTCGACGGGATCCTCGTCTCCGAGACTTCGGCCACGGTCACGCTGCGCGGCGAGCTTGAGGACATCTCCGTGTTCAAGGCCGACATCGCAGACTTGCGGGAATCGGAAGTGTCCTTGATGCCCGAGGGATTCGAGGAGGCTCTAACCCAGCAAGACATGGCGGACGTGATCGCGTTCTTGCAGGCTGGACTGTGAGACTGGCTGAGCTTGGCCCGCGCGCACGGGTCTGCCAGCGTAGGACTCCTGTCCGCACGTCGATCCAAGCTCAGAGCGCCCAGCCGTTCACGCCCCTTGCGGAACGCGAAGCAGGCGCGCCCGCGAGCACGATGCCCGCAAGCGTGTTGCAGTGGCAGAGAGCGATCGACGAGTCTCTCCGGCGATCAGCGACGCCCCCTCGCCGGTTGGCGGCCTCCAGCCTGCCGGTCGCCCGCCGCGCCCTCGGCCGGGACGGCCCTCAAAGGAAGCGTGGGATACTATTGCCGCCTCCATGAGCTCGTTCCGATCTGCCAGCCTCTACAGCACTGCCGCCTTGTCCGCGCTTCTGGTCCTCGGAGCGTCCCGGGCCTATGCCAACAATCCCAACATCGTCTACGTGATGGCAGACGATCTCGGCATCGGCGACATCGCCTGCTACGGCGGGGACCGCTGCCAGACCAGCACGCCGGCGTTCGATTCGCTGGCCCGCGACGGGATGATGTTCACCGACGCGCACTCAGTAGCGTCCGTGTGCGTGCCTTCGCGCATCGCCATCATGACGGGCCGCTACGCGTGGCGCTTCGCCAAGCCGTCTCGGAGCGGCCCTTGGGGCTTTCTCAACCCCCAGCTCCCCGCCGGCGCGTTCACGCTCGGGACGATGCTCAAGCGGGCCGGCTACCGGACCGGCTATGTCGGCAAGTGGCATCTCGGCACATTGATGCACACCAACGACGGTGGCAACCAAGGCGTGGACAACGTCGACTACGAGCGTCCATTGAAGGTCGGGCCCAATGACTTTGGCTTCGACTACTCTTTCATCCTCCCCGGCTCGCTCGACATGTACCCCTACGTGTTCGTTCGCAACGGCCACTTCCAAGGCGAGGTCACTGCCCAAAAGGGATGGAGCGCGTTCAATCGCGTGGGACCGGCCGCCAAGGACTTCGAAGACTACAAGGTCTTGGACGCGTTCGCCACCGAGGCGGAAGCGTTCCTAGATCGCAACGCCGAACAGGCCCGCAACGGCAAGCCGTTCTTCCTGTACGTGGCCCTGACGTCGCCGCACACTCCCACGAGCCCGAGTCCCGCGTTCGAGGGCACCAGCAAGCTGGGGCTGTACGGAGATTTCGTCGAAGAGACCGACGCGACTCTCGGGCGCGTGCTCGCTGCGCTAGACGAGCACCGCCTCGCGGACAACACGCTGGTCATCGCCACCTCCGACCACGGAGCCGCGCCCTACGCCGGCAACGTGCGCAAGGCAACCCCGAACTTGATCCGCAAGCTCGAGCCGCTCGGCCATTACGCTAGCGGCATCTATCGGGGATACAAGTTCACGGTGTATGAGGGCGGGCTGAGGGTTCCCTTCCTAGTGCGTTGGCCGGGAAGAGTCGAGCCGGGTTCGAAGTGCCACGGCCTAGTCGGCCTGAACGACATGGCGGCGACCGTTGCCGAAATCGCGAGCGTCGAGCTCGCGCCCGAGGAAGCCCCCGACTCGATCAGCATCCTGCCGCTTCTCACTTCGCCAGGTTCGTCCAGCCCCAGAACGAGCCTGGTCATGCAATCGCCGCTCGCATTCGCAATTCGCGACCGGCAATGGAAGCTCGCGCTCACGCCCGGAAGCGGGTCGCGGGGCATGTGGGGCACTCTGCCGATCCCCGAACAAGCGTGGGGGGACGCCATGCGCTCGTTCGGGTCGACCCCTGCCGGCGCCGACCTGCGCAAGGCTCCTTTCGTGCAGTTGTTCAACCTCGACACGGACGTCCGCGAGACCAAGAACCTAGCCAGCGACCGCCCTGAAGTCGCCGCTAGGCTGGCAGCGCTATTGGACAAGGCCGTCGCGGATGGTCGCACCACGCCCGGGCGGGCACTTGAAAACGACGTGCCTCGCGTGGAACTGCATCGCAATTCCGAGCAGTGGATCGAGCGTTACAGCGGCACCCAGCGATAACCGGGCCTCTGCTCGAGATCCCGGTCGGCTACGTCGAACGCGTCCGAGGGCCGAGACGTGCTCCGCGATCACAAGAACAGGGGCCGTATCGAATTCACTCTCACGATCTGTGCTGAGAGCACTCCCGCCACGACCAACGTGGCGGCACGAAGCGGCCTCGCATCGCGCAGAAGTAGAGCCGGAGATCAACCGCCCCGCGCGGGCGCCGCGGGCCACGGATATAGTGAATTCGTGGCTTACATCAAGACTGTCGCCCCCGACGCCGCGGAGGGAGTTCTCCTCGACGAGTATCGAACGGCTCTGCGACGGGCGGGCAAGATCTGGAACATCGTGCGGATCATGAGCCCGAATCCCGAGGTGCTTTCCGCTTCGATGACCCTCTACTCCCACATCATGCACGGTCCGTCGCCTCTTTCCAGAGGTCAGCGGGAAATGCTGGCCGTGACTGTCTCGAAGGCGAACGAGTGCCACTATTGAGTGGACGCGCATTGGCACGACCTCCGGGAAGAGGTCGATCACGAAGTGGCAGACGGCGTCCGGGACAACTGGCGGACTGCAGGGCTGGACAGTTCTACCTGTGCGCTGCTGGAATTCGGCGAGAAGCTCACGCGTGCCCCTGAATCGGTGGGTGCCGCCGACGTTGACGGATTGCGCGAAGCCGGATGGAACGACCGGGCAATCCACGATGCCGTCCAAGTCGTTTCGTACTTCAATTACATCAATCGCGTCGCGGACGGCCTCGGAGTCGATCCCGAACCCTGCTGAAGCTCTGGGGCGAGCAAATCCAATTGATCTCTGAAGCGATACAGCAACGCCGGACAGCGCGGCAGTGGCGACAGGCTTCAGATCAATATCTCGGGGATCGGGTTGCCCTGCATCTCGCCGGGCGCGACGCCAAGCATCCCGAGTGCGGTCGGCGCCAGATCCACATGCGCGATGCGGCGGTCAGTCTCGCCACGGTCCAATCCAGCGCCGAGCGCTAGCATCCAGACATCCCGGCACGACGGGTCCCCGCTGCGGTGATTCAAGAAGCCGTTGGCCGTATCCTGGTCCCCGTCGCGACCCAGCTCCGGCAAGATCAAGAGCGTCGTCTTGTCGCGATAGGAGGGGTTGGCCCGCACTTCGTCCCACAGCATGCCGCACAACCGGTCGGTCTTGGTGATCGCCTGCAAGTAGAGCGAGTACGCTCCCCAGTGCGCCACGTCCATGTCCCAGAAGTTCACCAGCATCAGGCGCGGCGCGAACTCACGCATGACCTCTCGTGCAACGAAGAAGGTCAACTCGTCCCCTGAGTTGGGCGCTTCGGGCCCGTAGATGTACTCGACCAAGCCGCGCTTGAGCGTCTGCCTGACCTGCCGGTCCAGCTGGCGGCCGCCGCGAAAGATCGTCCAGCCGATCCCCTCGTAGCCGGCGTTGAGGATGCCCTCCAATTGGCGCAGCACGTTCTCCCGGTCTGCGACGCCCTGATCGAGATCTCGCTTGATGACCTCGTCCACCGCTTCAAGCAGCAGTTGCTTGGGCAGCACCACGTTCGCACCATGACCTTCGCCGTAGCCGCGGACCTTCGTAGCGCCCATCGTGGCAAAACTCTTGTTCGTGCAAATCGCCCAAGCGTCTGTCGAGCGCACGCCCGTGGCCTTGCGGAAGTACTCGAAGATGGTGGGGCTTCTGGCCCATCCGAATCCAAAGTCATCTACTCGCTGCCAGTTTCCGGTGACGATGCTGGAAGTGGAATTGTAGTGGGACAGCACGCCGTCGTTGGCGCAGTTGCGGAAGAACCGCCCGTCATCCTTGAGCCCGACCAGCCTCGGTATGTTGCGCAGCCCCTCCGGCGCGAAGGTCTCCTGGTAGCGGCAGCCGCCCCCGAAGGTCACGATGATTACTTTGCGATCCGATTCGGTTGGCTCCGCCGGACGAGCCCAAGCCCAAGAGGGCACGAGCTTCTCGGCGATCGCCAGTCCGGCGAGTTTGAGAAAGTCGCGCTTGGCCAGCCGCAGCATCAGTAGGCGACGATCTCCCCGCCGGGGATCTTCTTCCGCAGGTTCGGGCCCAAATCCAGAGGATGGTCGTAGCCGGGCAGGATCTCGCCCCCTGGGGAGTAGTACGGCCCGATATCGCACGCCATCGATCCGCCGCCTTTCTCCACAAAGGTGATCTTGGTCACCAGCTTGGCCGACTTGTATCCGTACTTCGACGGCGCCAGCAGTCGCAACGGCGCGCCGTGCTGGTCGGTCAGCGGCTGGCCGGCCATCTCCAAGCACAACATCACGCCGGGCTCCGCCATCTCGTCGAGCGACATGTACTCGTACCATTTGTCCGCGCAGTCGATTCTGACGGACGTCGCCTTGGCCAGCGGCTTGACATCCTCCACCAGTTCCTCGAATCGGAAGCCTTCCCACGTCGTGCGGGCAGACCAACACTGCACGCACTTCAGGCGCTTGGACTGCTCGAACCTGGGGTACGAGCGCAGCTTTTCCAACTCGAACTGTTGCGGCTTCTCGACCAGCCCGCCGACCTCGAGACGATAGGCGCTCTTGTCAATCGGCGGCACGGGGTTGTACCACATGATCCTGAAGCCAAGCTCGTCCGGTGTGTCCGTGGGCAGCAGGATCCTGCCTTGGGACGCGGCCCGCTCTGCCGGGACGGTCGCGGCGGCGGCCGCAGCAGTCATGAAGCGACGGCGGTTCATGCCTGCCTTGAGTCTATCAGCAGGGAGCGCGGCCTAGCTGCGCTCCTGCGGATCAAAGATATATCCGATCCCGTGCCGCGTGATGATCCATCGCGGCTTGCGCGAGTCGTCCTCGATCTTCTGCCTGAGCCAGCCGACATGCACGTCGACCGTCCTGGTCGAAACCTCGGCCTGATACTTCCAGACTTCCCGCAGCAAGCGGTCCCGCGAGAGCGCCTGTTGCGGATTCTGGACGAAGTACAGCAGCAACTGGTACTCCTTCGCCGAGAGCTGCAATTTCTCGTCTCCGCGAAGCACCGCCGCCTGCTTGGAATCGACCCGCACGTCCCCGAACGCGTACACCTTGGCCTCGCTGGCCCCGCCCTTGATGCGGTCGCGGCGCAGCAAGGCCTCGATCCGCGCCACCAGCTCGAGCATCTGGAACGGCTTCACCAAGTAGTCGTCGGCGCCGGTGCGCAGGCCCTTGACCCGATCCATCACCTGCCCCTTGGCGGTGAGCATCAGCACGGGCGTGACGATGCCCGCCCCGCGGAGGTCGCGACAGATGTCGAGGCCCGGCTTCTTGGGCAGCATCAGGTCCAGCACGACCAGGTCGATGCCGCCGGCGCGGGCGCGCTCGTAGCCGCTCACGCCATCCTCGGCCACCTCGACCTCGTAGCCCTCGGCCTTGAGGCGATCCTCGATGGTCATGCGGATGCCGACCTCATCCTCGATGATCAAAATGCGCGACATTGCCGGTTCTGCTAGGCCTCCGCGTCGACCAGCGCCGGCAAGCGCAGCGTGAACACACTGCCCCGGCCGGGCTCGCTCTGCATCGAGAGCTCGCCCCCCATGCCTTGCGCGAGGTCACGCGCCAGCTTGAGCCCCAACCCAGAGCCCTGTACGTTCCCTTCCCCCGCAGCTGTCCCCCGATAGAATGCGTCGAACACCCGTCCTTCCTCGGCTTTCGGAATCCCCCTGCCGCGGTCGCAGACCCGGATCCGCACCTCGGGGGCACCATCGCTCTCGCCCGCGTCCGCCTCGACGCGGATCCAGCGTCCCGGATCGCCGTACTTGACGGCGTTGCTGATCAAGTTGGCAAGTATCTGCTGCAAGGCGTTCTCGTCGGCGCGAACCCGTGGCAAGCCGGGAGCGGTGCCGCGTTCCAGCGCGAACCCCGCCTGCTCGATCATTGGACGCGCTTGATCCACGGCACGTTGCACTGCCATTTCCGGGTCGATCCGGGCCAGCTTGTACTGCCGCTTGCCGGACTCCAGCGAGGCGAACTGCAAGGTCTGCTCGACCATCTCGTCCAAGCGCCGGCCCTGGCTGAAGATGAGCTGTCCGTATCGCTTGGCCCCTTCCGCAGACGAGACGATGCCGTCGGCGAGGTTTTCCCCGACCGAGCAGATGACCGACAACGGCGTGCGCAGCTCGTGCGAGACACCAGCGATGAACTCCATCTGCATCGCGGCCAGCCGGGTCGCCCGACGCTCGGAGACCACCACCAATGCCATGGCGCCGGCCAGCAATAGCAGCACTCCCAAACCCGCGCCCAGGTTGCGCGCCCGCTGTCGCGCAACCGCTCCTGCGAACGAGCCCGAAATGTGAGCGGCCGCAAGCTCCACATCCATCCCGGCGTCGGCACCGGCGACCGCAATGCGGCCCCGCCCCCCCTGCGGCAGACGCAAACCGCCCTGCTGGCCGGCACCGCCCGGCGCGCCCGCGCGCTCGTCGCGGCCGGCTTCCAGTGCAAGCCGGCGAATCACATCCGGCCCGCCTGTGGGCGGCCCGGGGCGCTCCGGCGGGGGCCGGAACAGCCTCAGGCGCCGCCGCACGTCCGCACCGGCAAGCCAAGCGGAGTCTAGCGACGGGTCCGATCGGTACAAGAAGCTCTCGCCATCGCGGACAGCGATTGCGACATCGTACAACCGCTCGCCATCGGCCCCGGAGAACAGCCGCTCAACCAATCCGGGAAGCATCTCTTGGGCAACATAGTTCCAATCCAGCACGACGATGATGAACGCCGACCCGCCGCTGCGGGGCCCCCGCGGCACCCCCCGCCTGAGTCGGTCTAGGGTCACGATCGGTCGCACGACGGCGCTTGCCTCCGGGAACAGCGTCCATGTGACGGGCCCGCGACCGCGGCTGAGCCGCCCGTCCGCTTGCGCCAAGCCACGCTCGACCGACTTGAGTTGGGGTCCCCAGTCCGCAGCCACCGGCTCGGCCTCCCCCAAGGGCAATTCCTGCAGCTTGGCGTCGCCGTCGGGACCCGCTTGGTGCACCAAGATCCGAGACAGCAAGCCGGCATGAGCGCTGGTTTCGGCCCATAGCGCATACCCTTCGGCGAACCTGTTCCAGTCCAGCTGCTGCCCGCCTCGCCCCTCCGGCCGCATCAGCGCTAGAAGGAACAGCAGTGCGCGCTCAGCTTCCTGCTCGAACTGGCGCACGGAGTTGGTCAGGGCGTCCTGCATCATCGCCTCCTGCGCCTCGCTGAGCTGCCCTGTCCAGACAAACTGCAGCGCGCCCAGCAGGACGAGCATTGCGACGCACAGCAGGATGACCAGCGCAAGCCGGTTCTTGCCGATAAACTGCAGCGGCACGGCTATCCGATTATTGCAATCGCGGCCGGCGTCCGCCCAATGGCACTAACTTAAGCGTTTGGGCACTAACTTAAGGACTTGTAGCTTTCGAGCAGCAGATGCGGCGGGTTTGGAGCCTTCAAGTCATGGAGTCGTGGCGGGCAGTGCCGCTGCGCTGGAGTCCGCTGTTGTCGCCG
>JAJEHF010000082.1 GCA_022823865.1 Bryobacterales bacterium | reverse complement strand
CGCCTTGGCCGGCTGCGCTCAAGCACACAACCCATTTAGAATCAACGAGTTGAGGAATCCGAGACGCTCTCATCCGAAAACTCGGCCTACACTTCTTCGTAAAGTACTGATTCTAAAGGTCTTCCAACCGGACAGCCGTGGCCGGCAATCGAGCGCGCCAGCAGTTCGCCCTCGCAACTGAGCCCGCTGCGCGAGCTGTTTCCGAAGTCGACGCGTCGGAGGATCGCACTCAGGAAAGCGGCCTGAAGGGCGAGAGCAGGTGGACATGCGACTACGATGAATCCTTAGGAGAAACATGGCAACGACGATTCACGTGCGCAACGTGCCGGACGAAGTGCATCGCAAGCTGAAGGCCAGAGCTGAGCTTGCTGGCATGTCACTCTCGGCGTACGCCCTGGCCGAACTGCGAAGCAGCCTTGATCGACCAACGACCGACGAGCTGATGCAGCGGCTGAAGGCCAGGGTCCCGGCATCGGTGCGTCCGAGGCCGGCAGACGTGGTTCGTGAAGAACGCGAGCGCCGGTGATCGTCCTCGGCGGATCGGCCGCTTTGGAACTCCTGCTGGTCACCTCGGCTGCCGAGCGTACCCGGAATCTACGCCCGAGTTGAAGTGGTTTGAATCTCCGGAGCCTCGATTGCTGAGGCTCGCCCGAAAGGCGGGTGACGTGGTGACGTTAGGTCATTGACCAGCCCCTGCGATGCGGTGGGCTGCTTGGGATAATCAGGGATCGCTGTATGGGAACAGAAGTACCGGCATTCGCAGTTCTGGGAGCCGGAGCCGTGGTAACGGCCCGGCATCTCCCCGCCCTACAAGCCATCGGAGGGCGGGTGCTGAGCGTGTTCGACCCCGCGATCGACGCCGCCCGAACCGCGGCGGATTCATTTGGAATCCCACTCGTGGCAAGGACCTTTGAAGAGGCCATCGCCGCGGAGGGCGTGGACGCGGTGCTGATCGCATCCCCCAACTCCTACCATCGGGAACAGGCGGAGTGTGCCTTCTCCCTAGGCCGACACGTGCTCTGCGAGAAACCGCTGGCACTGACGCTGGAAGACGCCGATGCCATCTCTAGGGCCGCGGCGCGGGCCAAGCGTGTGCTTCAAGTGGGATTCCACCATCGCTTCAGCGCCGAGCAGCTCTGCGTGAAGGGATTGCTGCGCCACGAAGTCCTAGGCGAAGTGCGGGCTTTCAGCGGAAGCATCTCCGAGCCGCTCGACGTGGTGCCCGGCGGCGTGCGGAACTACCGCTTCGACGCCAAGCAGGGGGGTGGCTTCACTCTGATCGATGTCGGCCAGCACCGCTTGGACCAGATGCGGGATCTGCTGGGCGAATTCAGCAGCGTCTCTTGCGAAATGGCCTCCGTTCTGGAAAGCCACCACATCGACGACAGCGTGGCGCTCAACCTCAAGATGGAGTCCGGCGCGATTGGGTCGCTCGGCTGGCACCGCTTCTCGCGCGCCTTCACGTCCCCCTTGATGCTGTACGGGACCAAGGCCACGCTGGGCTGCTCGGCATTCATCACCGGGCCGTTTCAATCGGCACCTGTCTCGGTCTACCTCGAGGAAGCGCCCGAATCAGTCCTGCCGCCGGAGATGCTGGCTTGGACCAGGCCCTCGAAGTGGTGGGGCGGGTTCGAGCCTGGCTGGGTGGACCTCTGGCCGCCTCGCCGAAACACGTTCGAAGAGCAGTTCCGCAGTTTCTTCCGCGCGATCTCAACGGGTGGTGCGCCAGCGGCGGGCGGCGGCGACGGCTTCAGGGCGGTCGAGATCGTGCAAGGCGCCTATCGCTCGTTCCGCGAAAGGCGGTCGATCAATCTCCCTCTTGAGGACCTTGAACATGAACCGCCGCCGCAGTGGTAGCGTTACGAAGACCGGACCGGCACCAAGCTGTCGGTGCTGAAGCTCTCGCCGGCGCCGTCGGTCAGCGGCACATCCAAAGCCGCCTCGACTGCAACGCAACTTGCGCTGTCGCAAGCTTGCGCTCGCACGGTCACGCTGGCGGAGTCGCCCGAGGTGCGCTCAACCTCGGCCGCTAAGGTCGAAGTGCCTTCGAATCCGTAGGAGTACCAGCGCAGCTCGGGCTGCGAATAGTCCTCAGGCTTGGTCTGATACCAGCCTCCGACGACCTTCAGGCCACCCGACACTCGCACCTCGGTGTTTTGCTCCACACCCAACGACATCTTGCCGGCCAAGGCTTCCTTGGCGCGCAGCTCGTTGTCCATCGCGTAGACATGCCAGCCTTCGATGGCCTGAATCTCCACCACCAAGTGATCACCGCTCAGCTTGGCGCGGCAACTCACGAGCGCCTTCCCTGCCCGATCAGTTGCCTCCGCCGGGGCCGACCATCCGCCGGCCCACAAGCTTGCGGTGAAGATGGCCGCGGTAGCGACGCGCAATCCGATCGTCATTTCCTGAAGCTCATCCTCGTCGTCTTAAGTGACATTTCGATGCGCTCGTCTCCTCGCAGCACCTGCAGGGTCAGCTCCGACCCTGCCTGCCTGCGCAATTTGATGTGGAGTTCGGCGGTGTTGGCGACCTCGTCCCTGGTCTGGCCTTCGACACCATAGATGACGTCTCCGATCTGGAGTTGGTGACTCCCCAAGATGTCCGACAACGAATCGATCGCAACCACGCGGCTGGCGAAGCCGTCTTCGTCCAAGCCCAAGGAGCACTTCTCCTCGTCAGCCAACGGCTCCGACCGGAAGTAGACTCGCGGGTCGACCGAGAGATTCCTATAAGTCAGGTCCGTGTGCCACCAGAATCGTGGCAGGTTTACCGACAGGTCGAACGAGGCCCCGTCGCGCTCGACCGTGATCTCGGCCTGTGTCGCATCGTGAGGCACCTTGCCGTACTCCCACTGGAAGTCGCCGAACGTCCAGACGTCGACACCGTTCAAGCGGCGTATCACGTCGCCGGGTCGCAGGCCCGCCTCGCCCGCGGCACCGCCGGTGCTGGCAATCCCCAAGCCTTTGGGCACGTCAAGTTCGATCCCAAGCTTGCGGATGTCCGGTGCCCGATGCAAGTCCCTGAGCTTGTCGAGGGTGCCGTCCAACTCGCGCTGCACGTTCTCCAAGTCACCAATCAGGTGGCACTCCACACACCGTCCCCTTCCAACGGTGCGCTCGTAAAGCGCGGGGATGTCACGCGGGTACTTCGGTGCCGGCGCAGGCTTCGGCGCGAGCTTGCCGGCTTGATGCCGCCGATGCAGTTCCAGCCCCTGCTCCAGCGCAAGTTCCAAGCTCTCGAGGTTGAGGTACGTCGTCGCCGAGCGCACGTCGCGCCCGCCGTAGCGCAGGTAGATCTGCTCGTCGGCGTTCAGCACGAAAAAGTAAAGCGTGTTGTAGCGGTCGTAATCGAACAGCCCGATGTTGATCCCGTCCATGCGAGTAATGCGTGCCGTCACATACTGCTGCAACAGCTTGCCCCGCTTTGTGTTGTCCTCGGTCAGCACCACCTGTGCGTCAAATGCTCTGCCGGCCCTTCAAGGGGCACAGCGGAACTCGAGGAAGATCGGCTTGCCTGTCTTGCGCGCCTCCTCGATTGCTTCGTCGTAACGCTCGATCCACGTCACCGCATCCCTGGCGAAAGAAGCCTCCTGTTGCAAACCGGTTGCAACACTGAGCAGAAGAGCTGCGCAGAAAATCCCCGCTCGCCGCGTGCGCGCAGACAGACGGTTACAGGAAAAGCGGTTAAACACTAAGAGTTACCTCCACGTAGACAAGGCGCTTGCGGCTTCTATTGTCAAAGTCTAGCAGAATTACCTGCTGCCAGGTGCCGAGTTGCAACTGGCCACCTTCGATCGGCACGGAGAGCGACGGCTTCATCAGGGCCGCGCGCAAGTGCGCGAAGCCGTTGCCATCGCCCCATCTCTCGTTGTGGTGGTAGCGCGCGTCCATTGGAGCGATCCGCTCCAATGCCTCCTTGAGGTCTCGCACGGCCCCCGGCTCGAACTCGATCGTGGACAGAGCGGCCGTCGAACCCTGCACGAACAGGTGCGCCACGCCTTCCGTGACGCCGCTGGCGGCTACGGCGCTGCGAACCTGCTGCGAGATGTCGACGATATCGGTAAAGCCCTTCGTGTCAACAACGAACTTCACGTCACGCTCCCGTCTGACGCGGACGCGTCGCTTGGATCACCGCCGCGACCAAGTCGTCCTCTTGGTCCTCGGGCACCGTTCGCAAGTCCAGCAGGACACGGTCCTTCTCGATGCGCGCCACGACGGGCGGGTCGTAGGAGCGCAAGCCGCTCTCTACGTGCGTCGCCGACCGTCCGGGCCGCCCCTCGATGGCCACCAAGGGCGACGGCATGCTCTGCATTGGCGTGGACCCGCCGCCCAGCACGGATTCTCCCTCGACCACGCTGCACCCGGAAATGCCATGCTCCGCGAGCCGCTGCGCCAACTGGTGTGCCCGAGCGCTAAGCGCAGTCGTCGGCGTCCGCATCAGCCTCAGGGCCGGAATCTCGTCTTCCCGGCCCGCCAAGTACGAGCGCAGCGTGGCTTCAAGGGCGGCCAAAGTCAGCTTCCCCACGCGCAGCGCCCGGAACAGCGGATTCCGCCGGACCCGCGCCACTAGGCCGGCGTCGCCGGCGATGATGCCGGCCTGGGGTCCGCCGAGGAGCTTGTCCCCGGAGAACGTAACCAAGCTCACTCCAGCCTTGATGCTCCGGGCCACGGGTGGCTCGCCCTCGATGCCCTCTGCGAGATGGTCGACGAGGCAGCCGCTGCCCAGGTCCTCTATCAGCGGAAGCGAGGCGGACTTGGCGAGGGCGACTAGTTGCTCGATCGTCGGGCGCCCCGTGAAGCCAACTTGCTTGAAGTTGCTCGGATGGATGCGCAGCAGCGCTCTGGTCCGCTCGCCCAGCGCATCGCGATAGTCGTCGAGATTGGTCCGGTTGGTGGAGCCGACCTCTCGGAGTCGCGCCTGCGAGGCCTCGAGGATGTCCGGAATGCGGAAGCCATCGCCGATCTCCACCAGCTCGCCGCGCGAGACAATCACTTCCCCGTCGCGGGCGAATTCGTGCAGTACGAGGAAGATCGCAGCGGCGTTGTTGTTGACTACCAGCGCCGGAGCGCCGAGCAGGCGTTCCAGCAGCGAACCGCAATGCCCGTCGCGCCTGCCCCGCCGCCCTTGCTCGATGTCGTATTCGAGGTTGCAGTATCCGCCTGCGATCGAGCCGACCGCTTCCACCGCGGGCTGACCGAGAGGGGCTCGGCCAAGATTCGTGTGCAAGATCACACCGGAGGCGTTGATGACCGGCCGCAGGCTGCTATCGCTCAAGCTCTGGACCAGACTGTCCACCTTGGTTGCCACCGCCCGCAGCGGATCCCCAAGGGTCTGCGACGCATCGGCGAGCAGCGATTCGCGAAGCTCCCCGATCGCTTCCCGCACGAGGTCCGCCACGCGCTCGCGCGGCAATCGACCTAGCCATGGCTCGGCCGCTGGGGACTGCAGCACTAGGTCCACTCCAGGCAATGCGCGGAGCGGATCGGAGGGCTCCCCATTTCTCTTGCTCATGGGTCCAATCGAGGCCGGGTGCGGCGGCGCGTCAAAGTACGCTGCTTCACTAGGGGCGTAGCGAAGGACGAACCTGTGTCAGGATTCTTCGACTCACAGAAGCTTCGCCGCCGCCCAAGTCGGAGCGATCAGCCTCGGGACTTTCGGGTCGGATTCGGCAATCCAAGGCCGCGAAATCACTGTACCACGTTGCTTGGCCTGCTCAGGGACTGCGCGACCGCACCGCAGCACAGGGCTTCTTGTGTTCGGAGCAGGCGTCGTTACACCCCTTCCACGTCTGGCGCTATAGCGAGATTCCTCCCGAATCATGGCGATTCTGGTCCAGACCTGCGGTCAAATTCGAGGGAAGATCTCTCTCCTCTGCATGTTCGGCATTGGTTCGGTCGTTCAACAGGGGCAGGTCGGCGTGGCGTGGCGAATATGAAAGTGCCTTTCTCGATACCCGAAAATCATGATTTGACGTGTAGGTGGTATGCACCCCTAGGGACCCATTCAGGTATGACCATTGCGACAGCACGCCGCGCCATCGCGGTCGGGCACTCAAGCCCGCAGTTCCGACTATGTTCTGGAACAGCCGAAGCTCGATGGCAGGCCACTCTGCACCAGACTAGCGTGACGGCCCGAACTCTCTCTCCGGTTCGGCCCGTAGCGGGACCGGTTCGTAGCGAACGCGGTCAGATCGATCGGGCTTGGCAGCCTTCATAGACGCCTCTGCCTTCATGTGCGCCTCGGCGAACCCCTTGGCGGCCGGTCCAGCATTGCAATCGCGCATCGAGATGTCTGTCAGGTCCGCTCCGGAGAAATCGGCTCCTCGCAGGTCGGCGCGGACGAATACCACCTCGCTGAGGTCAGCGTTCCGAAAGTCGGCGTTCCGAAGGTCGGCGTTTGAGAAGTCGGCCTTTCGCAGAACTGCCCGCTCGAAGTTCATGCCACGCAAGACAGCCCCGACGAATTTCTCGTCGCTGAGATCCGCTCGGGAACCTTGCTGGCCATTCGATTCGATCCAGATCTTGTGCAGAGCAAGTGTGTCCGCGAGCGTTTGCCCGCTGGAAACAGACTGCTCAATGATCCGCTGCTCTCGGTGGTGCATCTGCTCGACAATCGCGATCCTGAACGCCAGCGCTCGAGCCTCAGCGGTGGTCATGTCTTCTAGCAGCATGTCGACTTGGAATGCCTTGCGATACCGACGGGCCAGGCCCTTGTAGTCCCTGCTGAATCGGTCAGCTCGCAGAATCTGCTCGGTCGAGAGACGACCTCCATAGGAATCTGCCAAGAACCCGAGGTCGTACAAGTCTCTCGCCTTAGTCCTGTCGTCCGCAGCATTCAACTTCTGATCGAACAAGGCCGGAATCTTGTAGGTGCGAATTCCATCCACAACGGTGATGTCGTTCGCTTGCGGTACGGTCCTGGAACTCAGCTCCACCTTCAACAATCGACGTGCGTTGTTCGCATGGTTGATGTAATGGACATGGAATCGTCGTCCCTTCCACATGGGGAGACCCCGCCCGAAGGCCGACATCGGAACATCCACCTCTCGCAGGCCGCGCCGTACACGGTTCTTAATTCGGACACGCTTTGCGCGGCCACAATCAAAGTCGAGGTCAAGAGAATGACGGTCCAACCCATATAGCAACGCCAGCGCAGTCCCTCCCTTCAGCACGAGGGGTGTGTCTTGCATCTCGAGAGCGATCTCTCTCATGATGCGTTCGTGGAGTGCTTGTTCCGGGCTCAGCCGAAGACTACGGTGGGGAGCCATGCGTCGTGGAGTTCCTTTTCTTCAGGGGACAGCTGGTTCCGGAGCGGCTTGAGGTACTCCTCGACCAAGTGTTCTACGTGCTCAGGGGCGAAAAGCCATTGGTTGATGTTGTAGACCGGCACGTGCCTTGGAAACTCGGCGCACCAACAGTCTTGGGTATCGACAAGCACGTAGTCCGCAATCGCACGATAGTGGTTCGCCACCCAGACCGGTCCGCAGCCGGGCGGGATATACAGTCCCTCAAGGACGTGGGCCATGTCGCGGACACCCTTGCTTCCGAGGCTTGGCGTTGTGTCCGCCCAGCCGCCCGGCCCGGCGAGCCTCAGGGTCCGTGGGTTGTCGATAGCAGTGACGAACGGCACGTCTCCGTGCCAGTCTCCGGTGTCTTCACCGGGAAGGCGAAGATTCAGGGCCACCGAGAATGACAAATAGCGCGTCGGGGTCGTGACTGGAAACCGGACGGCTTGGTGATACCTTCCTATCCCTGGATTCCAGAAACTCGGCAGAAGATCCTCTGAGCTGGAGTCAGACATCGTTCATTATTCAAGCATGGGAAATCTCGTTTGGCAAGCATAGTGCCGGAAATTTTCATATAAATTTTTTGTTTTGTTCGTAAATTACACCGAAATCAGGTCGAAGTCTATTTGTTAACGGTCATCGTAGTGACTTGATCGGCGTGAGTGTGTCGGGAAAGAGCGCTCCGAGAGCGGGAGGCTAAGGCACGAACCGGCTTCAGGCAAACCGCTGTGGCCGAGGGCGGCCTCGGTGAACTTGTGCCATACCGTATGCAGGTCAAGGATCCGATGCGGGGGTTCTTTGACATCGTGGGCTCTGAAACCCCGACCCGCGGAGCCCCCCAATGGCACTAACTTAAGCGTTTGGGCACTAACTTAAGGACTTGTAGCTTTCGAGCAGCAGATGCGGCGGGTTTGGAGCCTTCAAGTCATGGAGTCGTGGCGGGCAGTGCCGCTGCGCTGGAGTCCGCTGTTGTCGCCG
>JAJEHF010000087.1 GCA_022823865.1 Bryobacterales bacterium | reverse complement strand
CCAAGCCGTCGGCACCCCGGCCATCCCTTGGCTCGGCAACCGCGAGATCGTCTTCCAAGGCGCTTCGCGCTCCTAATTCCGCTGGCCCGCCATGCACAGTGCCCCCAAACTAGGTGCCTATATCGATAATGAAAATCGGTGACGAAGCAATGGTCCACGCTGGCGGCCAAGCTGCCTATCGGCACGGCTGCGGGCGGCCTGATCGCGATGGATCGCTCGATCTACTACTTCGGCGGCGAGACAGCGCAGGATCTGGCCCATGCAGAGACACAGCGTTTGGACTTGGACACGGGCAAGTGGTCCTTGGTTGCTCCGTTGGTCCGTGGGCGCCACGGCGGCGGTGCGGCCCTGTTGAACGGCGCGATCTACTTTGCCACCGGAAGCGGAGGTCGCGGCGGGGGACCGGAACTCTCCACGACGGAAGTCTTCAGACCCTGAGGCGATAAGGCAGGCCCCCTCTCAGGCGCACTCTCGGTTCAGAGCTGCACGACAGACCGGTGTGGGGCGGCTCGCCCGACACAAGCGGAATCTCTCGAGCACCGGACTGCACCCCGCGAGGGGGGGCGCAGTTCGTCCTCGCGCGGCTAGACCGTAGCGTCGTCACTTCATTCCCAGGCGCTCATTCCTGTTGCGACCCCACTCTCCATCGAAGGAAACGCTTCGTCGAGATTCGCTACCAGGGGGTACTGTCTCGCCGGGCCCGAAGACCGTGGCTCGTCGCCGGGACTTGTCGGCAGGCCCGCCCCAACCTTTCAAGAGTTCGGCGAAACCTTGACAGCTCTCCGCCGACCCAGCAAGCCCTTTGGCACTTCGGCCGCAAACTGTCAAAGAATCCAGAAAATCTTTACTCGTCCCCACACCTGACAGCAAGCCGCTTGACAAGTCCGCCCATGATCTGTCAAATATTTCGAGAAATATTGACAATAGACATGATCTACTGTAAACTAAACCTGTTTTTGGTACCACTCCATGTTTCAGCCAACCTACAGAATGCCTTCACTGCCCCCAAGCGTCGAACTCGAAACCCCGTCGATCCTCAAGGCAGCATTACTCGCGAACCGAAATCTTGCAGAACTGAAGGGCCGGGCGATCTCAGTACCGAACCCGGAGATTCTCATTGACGTGTTGACACTTCAAGAGGCGCGAGCGAGCTGCGAAATCGAGAATATTGTCACCACTCAGGACGACCTATACCGCGCCGCATTATTCCCAGATTCGCTGCGGGATCCAGCCGCGAAGGAAGTCACCAGCTATCGGAGCGCGGTCAAGCTGGGATTCCATGGCCTGAAGCAGAACGACAATCAGCTAACGAACGACCTCTTGATCGAAATCTACCGCACCGTGAAGTCTCGAACCGATGGTTTCCGTGTCAGAGAGGGGACTGTGATCATGAACACGTTCACTGGAGAGGTCGTGCACGTCCCGCCCCAAGATCCGAACGAGGTGTTGGAAAAAATGGGCGAACTCACGAGATTCGCCAATGACGATGCGCTCTCTGGGCTCGACCCGTTGGTGAAGATGGCAATCCTCCACCACCAGTTCGAGAGCATTCATCCATTCGACGACGGGAATGGACGGGTAGGACGAATTCTCAACGTGCTGTACTTGGTTCGCTGCGGACTGCTCGAGACACCCATCCTCTACCTCAGCGGAGCCATTGCCCGTTCAAAGCCACGGTACTACCGACTGCTGCGGGCTGTGCAGCAAGAAAGTGCTTGGGAAGACTGGGTAACCTACATGCTCATGGCTGTCGCGGACACGTCCCGCGACACTCTCCGACTGGTCGAGAGCATTCGCGCCTTGATGGCGGAGTACAAGGATGTGATCCGGACCAAACTGCCTCACCTCTACTCCCACGAATTGCTCAATGCGCTCTTCCGCCATCCGTACACACGAGTACTGGCGCTGCAGCAAGAAGTGAGCGTGTCCCGGCCAACGGCTACCAAGTACCTGAAGCAGCTTACGGCCGAAGGGCTCTTGAGCAAGCAACGCGCAGGCCGGGCTGACTATTTCGTCAACACCCGACTGGTCGAGCTGTTCCGAGAAGAAGACGACACCGGCCTAGTGTGAACGGGCCTAGGGTTCGACCCGACATATCGACAGGTCCGCCCCACCTGTCAAGAGTTCGTCGAAACCTTGACAGCGTTCCGCTGACTTGGCAAACCCTTTGACACTTCGAGCGCAAATCGCCAAGGAATCCAGAAATTCTTTATCGGTCCTGTTTCGATCTGTCAAACATTCCTCGAAACCTTGACAGGAATTCGACCAAGCTGGCACGCGCTTTGACACTTCGGACGCGAGCTGCCGAGAAATCCGGCGAACCTTTACTCGTCTATGGCCAGAGAGGCGGGCGGCCGCCTGCAGGCAGTACTAGCGGCGGTCGCCGACGACCAAGTCGGGTGCCATCAACGCACATCAAACACTGACAAGCCGAACAACGGCCGCGCCGTATCTGCTCACTGTCGGCGCGGGCGCGGCGGCAGAGTACAGAGATTTCACTCGCAGAGCGGCCTCCGAACCGCCGCTGAGAAGGTCGGACAGCTAAATTGGCCTACCATTGCGCCGTCGATCTCGTCTACGATCTATGTGGACACTCGTTAGGAGGAAACCATGCGTCATTTGATCGCCAGCTACTTGGACAGTTCCATCTCGCGCCGCGGGCTCTTCGAAGCTCTTGCCGGATTGGGGTTCACCGCCGCCGCCGCGCAGTCGCTCGTCGCGCCGCTCGAGGCGTCGGAGAGCGGCCAAGGAGCCACCAAGATGACCGGCACGGGCGGAGAGCTTGTCGTAGCGCAGATGAAGGCTGCGGGCGTCGAGTACCTCTTCACCAATCCCGGGTCTTTCGAGGTGGGGTTCTTCGACGCATTCCTCGGCCAGGATCACACCCAGCTGATCATGGGCCTGCACGAGGGAATCGTAATCTCGCTGGCGGACGGCTACTACCGGACCTCGGGCAAGCCGGGTTTCGTCAATATCCACGTGATCGCCGGCACAGCCCAGGCGGCCGGGCAGATGTACAACGCCTCTAAGGACGGTTCCGCACTGGTGGTCACCGCCGGGCTGAACGACAACGAGCTCTGGAGCGACGACGCGGGACTCGCGCCGCGCCCGGGGTTCGACCAGAAGGAGATCAACCGCCAGTTCACGAAGATCTCATGGGAATCGCGCGAGCCGCGGAGTCTGGCGCTGATGCTGCGCCGGGCGTTCAAGGTGGCGACGGCGCCCCCCGGCGGGCCGACCTACCTCGCGATGGCACACCACGCGCTGGAAGCGAAGGACGTCGAAGCGCTCATCCTACCGGGCGAGCGTTTCACGCCGGAATCCAGGATGCGCCCCGCGAAGGACGCTGTCGAGCGTGCCGCCAAGGCCCTGGTCGAGGCGCAGCGCCCCGTGCTGGTGGCCGGGGACGAAGTCTGGAAGACCGGCGGGTGCGACGAGTTGCTGAAGCTCGCCGAAAAGCTCGGTGTGCCGGTCACCAACCAAGGACAGGGATACGACAACTTCCCGGCCCACCATCCCCAGAACCTGGGACGCTTCAACCAGAGCCACAAGATGCTCGCCGGGACGGACCTCGTCCTGAGCGTCGGCGCGCCCGACTTTGGCGGCAGGGTCGTGCCGCGCGGACCGGAGGCGCCGCTGGCAGCGAAGTTCATCCGCCTCACGGCCAACGCCGACGTCATCAGCCGCAACTACCCGACCGACCTCGTACTGGCGGGCACGCCGCGGGAGGGCCTGCGGGATCTCAACGAAGCGATCGACTCGATCACCACCGCGAATCGTCGCAAGCAGATCGCCAAGCCGCGCGCGCAAGCCCTGGCAACGTACACCAAGGAATCGCGGGCCAAGGCCGAGGCCGCAGCCCGCAAGAACTTCGGCCAAGGCCCGGTGCATCCTGACGAACTCGGCGCGCGCATCGCGAGCGTGGCCGACGACAACGCAATCATCGTTCCCGAGAATCTCACGGCCCGGTTCGGGGCGTTCAACTTCGGTCACCGCGACGGCGAGAAGATGCGCGTCGCCAATACCGGCAATGGCCTCGGATGGGGCATTGGCGCGTCTGCCGGAGCCAAGCTGGCCGAGCCCGATCGCCAAGTCATTTGCTCCATCGGGGACGGATCGGTGATGTACAGCGCCGCGGGCTTCTGGACTCAGGCTCGCTACGAGATCCCAGTACTGACCGTGGTTTCGAACAACCGCAACTACCAGACCGTCCGCGGCGCCTACTATCGCTACGGCGGGAAGATGGCCGAGGCGGACCGCTATACCGGAATGTATCTCGGCGATCCGGACATCAGCTTCGCCGAGCTGGCCAAGAGCCAGGGTGTCGCAGGAGAAAAGGTCAACGAGTCCTCCGAGTTGGAGGCTGCTCTGAAGCGAGGCGTGGAAGCGACTCGCGAAGGGCGGCCATACGTGGTCGACGTCGAGACCGCCCGGTACGGCGGCGGCGCCGACTCAGAGTGGCACCAGAAATTCAGCTTGGCGGGCACGCGAACCAAGAAGGTGTAGCCCGACGCAGGCCTTGCGAGTGACGGCAGCTGCCAGGGAAAGGAGCGGACCAGCAAGTCCTGCGGGGATCATCCTCACGCGATCCCCGCCAATAGGAATGCGCAGTCGCAGCGAGAAACGGCGCAGCTAGACCAGACCTAACAGACGACGACTGTAGGCCAGATCAGCGGCTACTTCCTGGCGTTCGAGCGCGACCGGCTCCCCTTCTGGCGCTACATAAGGCCTGCCCTGTCGCGCCAGCTTCATGAAGCCCTCGTACACCCACGCTGGCACGTCGCGGTAGCTTTCCCAGAACGCTGCGTCGCGCACGGCAAACTTGCGAGCGGAACGCAAGTTGATCATCTCCAAGGAAAACGCAAGATCCGGGCGCAGCTCGCGGAACCGAGCAGTCCACCGGTCGATGGCGATATTGCCTTGGCCCAGCGGCACCCACAGCACGTGCACTTGATCGTCCTCGATCCAAATCCGCGAGTCGCGAATGCCCGTTGTCAGCGCCAGCGGCGCCAGCACCTCGAGGGTGTGTAGCGGATCCTCCAGGGTCCAGGTCGCGTTGCCGGCATCCAGCAGCGTGCCGACATAATCAGTCCCGGCCTCTTCGACCAAGGAGCGCAGCTGGAGCGCCTGGAGATCGCCGGCATGGTTCTCTACCGCGATCTTGATTCCGTGGCGGCCGTCGTCGTCCCGGACCGACTTGCAGGCGGCGATCGTGTTCTCGATGTGGGCCTCCAGCGGAAGCTCGCCCTTGCGCTCGTCAGCGCTGCCGAGATAGCACCGCACGAAGGGCGATCCAAGGATCCGCGCGATTCCGAACATCTTCAGCAGCTGCTCGCGCGCGGTGCCGTCCTCCTTGAGGAAGCGCGTTGACGTGGGACAGATCGAGCCGAACCCAACCTCGATCCGGATGCCGAGCGAATCGGCGTGCTCGCGCACCCGCTTGAGGTGGTCGGACGCAGTGCCGCCGAGAAAGCGCGGCTCCGAAAAGTTCACCAGCGATGCGCCGTGCGCATGCGCGAAGTCCAGCAGTTGGAACGCGGTCCAGCCTTGGGATCGCAGGCTGAAGAGGTCTAGGCCGAGTCGAGGGGTAGGCATTTGGGCTCCGAGAGATTGCGCCGCTAGGCCGGCTAGGAGGAGTTCGCGACGAGTCACTTGCACTGCACCGTCGAGTCTTGGATTGGCATCGCCGGATACTACGATATCGAAGAGCCAAGCCATTTCGTGCAACGCAGCGGTTCACGGCGGCTTACGCGCTGAACGCGGATCGAACCGCCTCGCCCGAATCCGGGCCGAGATCGTCGACCGCAGCTTCCAAGCGATCCAACTCGCGGTAGGCTTCTTCGATCTCGGCGTGCAGCTGTCGCCGCATCTCCAGGATGAAGTTGCGTCCGACAGAGCGAGCGCGCTCGTGTTCGTGCATCAATCGCGCGATCGGCGAGGCATGCAGTTGGCCCAGCGCATGCTGCAGTTCCCGCATCCGGTAGCGCGCCCAGGCGATCTGACGGTTCGCCCTCGCCCACGATGCTCCGAGTCCGCAGCCTAGGATCGGCTCGCTCTCCGCTTGCCAGTGCTCGAGCAGCCATTGCAAGCGGCGCTCATCGCTGTCGCGGTAGGCAAGCGTCGCCTCCGCCATCAGCTCGTGGCGCCTGCGACGCTCGTCGTCGTCAGCGGCAAGATCGGGGTGAATCTGTCGAGCAAGCGCCAAGAACAGTCGGCGCGCCCCCTCTTCCGGAGGAGGCGAGCACGCCGCTTCTCCATGATCCTCGTCCCGGGCCTGCTCGGTCCCGGCCGCCTGGCTTTCCTGCGCTTCGCCCAATGCCCGCCAGCCTCGATTGATCCGTTCGCGGAGACGTTCCAGCTCGTCGTACCGGTCACCGACAGCCGGACGGAAACGGCGTTCGAACTGGCGCAACCTGTCCACATCCGAGGCGTATTCTCGCTCGAGGCCCCGGACTGTCCTCTCAAGATCGAGCAGCATTCCCCGCAGGCGGAACAGCGCGCCGTTCATCGCAGGGTGGTATCTGACCAAGGCCGTGCTCATTCGGCACCCCTTGCATAGGCGGCAGCCACCCCTGCGTGGATTTCCGCGGGCACCAAGTGGCTCCAATCCTCGCCGCGAGCGATGGCGGACCGCACCATCGAGGACGAAGTCTCGGCATGTGCCAAAGCTATGTCAAAGGGCAGGATTCGCCCCGCGTGCTCAGGCGCGACCCGATAGGACCCGCCGCGCGAGCCGACCAACAGCGTGAACCGCTCGAGCTGGTCGCTGAACGCCTCGCGGTCGCCATAGTCCCATGTCGCATAGCGCTCGGCGGCGTCGCGCCCGGCGATCACGAACAGCTCGCACGCATCGCCGACCTCCCGCCGCAGCGCGTCAACCATGTCCACGACCAAGCCAGCCTCGCACCAGCTGGCGGCCCAGCTCTTTCGGAGCCGAGCTAGCTCTGCGATCCATTCCAGGCGATGCTCCATGGTCGGCCTCGCGATTCGCTTGTGCGGCGCCGATCGAGGAATGACCTGCACGACCTGATCCAGGTCGAAACACCGCTGCGCCGCCTCGCCTAGAGCCAAGTGCGCCATCGTCGGAGGGTTGTACGTACCCGGCAGCAGGCCCACGCGGCCACGACGGAGCAACTGGCCTGCAACCGTCCGGATCACTACTCCAAGTACGGTGCGAGGGCCCGGTCCAATTCTGCGTCGTCCCAGCTGTCGACCGCGACCGGGCGGTGCAAGGACCACTCTTCCACGTGGTCGATGGATTCGCCGGGCTGCAGCGTGCGCAGCGGACCTAGCGTCTCGATCTCCAAAAACCGCTCGTTGGTGAACGTCTCGTAGGAAGCTCCCATGTCCGGATACTCCTCTTCGGGAGACGCCGCGAACTTCTTGACGAACAATTCGCCGTTGAGCAAGTACGCGCCGCGCGTCGCCGGATTGAATAGCCCGATCTTCTCCGGATCGGCATTCTGGGGGTCCTGTCGCAGAACGATGTACTTCTCCAGCCAGGTCCAGCGCGGATCCGCCATGTTGGTGAAGGCGAACACCACCAGCGGATTGGTCGGGGCCAAGACCTCGGGATGCGTGCCGCGCGGAGGCAGGGTCGTGATCCCGGCCCCCCCGGGGGCCATCATCGTCAACACCCACGTCGCTATGCGAAGAGGCCATATCGTGCGATTGGCGAGGGTGTAGACCACCCTGACAGCGCTGCCTTCGTCGGACAGCTCGACCGCGATTGCCTTCTGGACTCCCGTATGCTCGACGGGCGCCTGGGCCGTGAGCCGGTTCCCCGAGATCTCGACCCGCACCGGATCGTTGTCGGCTCCGTAGCTATAGACTGGATCCTCCGGGCCCACCCAGAGCCGGCTGCCGCCGTACAGCCGCCAGTTGTCGCCGCCGGTCTTGCCCAGATCCTCTTCCAGCTCGACAAAGAAGTTCTGGCCGCCCTCGAAGCCGTACCGGATGATCCGTGGCCCGACGTCGGACGTGACGATCAGCTCGACTTCGCCGTTAGAGAGCCGATAGCAGTTCGGCCAGCCCGCATAAGGGATCTTTTCGACAGTCACGGCGGCGATCACGGGTACCGCGCCCATCGCGAGCGCGGCGGCAAGAAGGCTCAAGCGGCGCAAAGGCACTCCCTAGAGGCGGGTGTGAGTGGGGGCAGCGCCTAGTAGGTCGCCCGCCCGCCACTGACATCGTAGCACTGGCCCGTCACGAACGAGCAGTCCGGGCTGGCCAGAAAATGCGCCACGGCGGCCACCTCTTCGACCGTTCCCGTGCGGGCCCGGGGGATCTTGGATGTCATGTAGTTGACCTGCTCTTCGGTCAATTGGTCGAGAATGGGCGTGCGGATCACGGTCGGGCTGATCGCGTTAACGCAGATGTTGTGGAGCGCTGTTTCCTTCGCCATCGACTTGGAGGCCGCGATCACGCCTGCCTTGGAGGCCGAGTAGGCCACCATGTTCGGATTCCCCTCCTTGCCCGCCAAGGAAGCGATATTGACGATCCGGCCGTAGTCGTGCTCGACCATCGTGGGCAGCACGGCCCGGCAGCAGTTGAAGACGCCGCTGAGGTTGATGTCGATGACGCTCTGCCAGTCGGCATCGGACTGCTGCCACGTGGGCAGGGCCTTGCCCGCGATGCCCGCGCAGCAAACCAGCGCGTGGATGCGGCCCTGGCGGGCCAGCACGGAATCGACCGCCGCCTGGACGGACGACGGATCCGTCACTTCGAGCTCCTCGGAGAACGCCGCCAGCCCTTCCGCGCGAAGCTTCTCGGCCTGATCCGCGGCGGCTTCGGCGTTTAGGTCCGCGACGGCGACCGTGGCGCCGGCTCGTGCGAGGCGGGCAGCGATGCCAGCGCCGATGCCGCGCGCCGCGCCGGTGACCACAGCAGTCTGCCCGCTGAGGTCGAAGAAACTATGCGCCATCAGGATCTTCCGCTTCGGAGCCTTCGGGATCGCCCGCTTCGGAAGCGTCTTCGCCGGACGCCGGGGCGGCCTCCGCGGCCGTCTCGGCCCCAGCCGGACGCGACGCGTCGCCGTCCGCCCCAGAAGCCGCTTCGGCCTCCGGCGCGCCGGCTTCGCTAGGCGCCCCTGCTGTCTCGGCCCCCTCCGGGCCCGACTCGTCTCCGTCCGCCTCAGAGGCCGCTTCGGCTTCCGGCGCGCCATCGTCGCCCGGGGCCTCTGCGGGCTCGGCGCCCTCGCCGGACTCCCCGGATTCGATCGGCGGCGCGAACTCGAACTCGGCTGACGCCTCCACGCTGCGCGTCAGGGGTTCGTCTTCGCGCCCCTCGGCGCGGACCTCGACCTTGATGGTGGTCGACAGGTCCTTGTAGAGATGGACCGGGATATCGTAGTCTCCCAGAGTCCGGATCGGAGTCGTGAGCTGCACGCGCTGGCGCTCGATGCCGAACCCTTGCTCGTTCAGCTTGGCGGCAATGTCGCGCGCCGAGACCGAGCCGTAGAGCTGGTTGTTCAGGCTGGCGCGCACGACCATCCGCACCACCACTCCCTCGAGCGCTTCCATCTGCTTGGTCGCGTCGCCGTGGAGCTGCACGGCCTCCTTGGCCGCCGCTGCGCGCATTTGCTCGAGCTGCTTCAGGCTGCCCTTGTCGGCAGGGATCGCCAGCTTCTGCGGGAACAGGTAGTTGCGGGCGTAGCCGTCCTTGACCTTGACCACATCGCCGCGCTCGCCCAGCTTGTAAATGTCCTTCTTGAGAATCACCTCATGCATCGGAGCCACTCCTCTCTCTGTCCCGCGAGCGATCCCTGTCGCGCTGCGGCTTCTCGATCACGCCGACGAACGGCAGCAGGGCCAGATTCCGGGCGCGCTTGATCGCCCGCCGCAGCTGGCGCTGGTGCTTCGCGCTCAGCCCCGTGTGGCGGCGCGGGTTGATCTTGCCGCGGTCGCCGACGAACTGTTTCAGCGTCTCGACGTCCTTGTAATCGATGTGGTCGATCCGATTGACGCTGAAGTAGTCCACCTTGCGCCGCCGAAAGAAGCGCTTGCCGCCGGAGCGGCCGCGGCCATCCGGGGCGCCTCGGTCGCGGCGCGGGCCGCTGCCGGCCTCGCGAGAGGGCGCCGGTCGTGTCTCTTCGTTCTCAGCCATTTGTCGATTCCTCTCGATACCTCTCATCACTCCTCGGCAGCCGGGGCGCTCGCCTCGGCAGCAGCCGGTTCGGCGCTGCTCTCCTCGGCAGCAGCTGCCTCAGCCGGCCCGGGCTCGCCGGGCGCCGGCGACGGCAGCTCTGGCTCGGGCTTGCCCGGCGCCTTCGCCTTGGCCTTCTCGGCTTCGGCGGCACGCGCGGCAGCCTTCGCATCCAGCACCGGCTGCCGCTTTGCGCGGCGCGCCTGCGCCTTGGCCAACCGCTTGAGATCTTCGTCGATGCGGATGACCATGTACTTGATGACGTGATCGGAGACGCGCAAGCGGCGCTCCAGCTCGCGGTTCAGCGAGCGGTCTCCGTTGGTCGAGTACTGGATGAAGATGTAGTGGCCGCTCCAGAACCCGTGCACGCGGTAGGCGAGCGGCCGCTTGCCCCAGTCGTCCACCTTGTCCACGCTGGCCCCGCCCGACGCCAGCACCCGCTTGACGCTCTCGAGGGACTCCTGCGCTTCCTGCTCCGGCAGGTCCGGCTTGAGGATGAACCCCAACTCGTAAACTCTCATGACTCTCTATTCCTGTGACTCCGCCAGGCGGCGGTTGCTCCGCGCCATGGCCTTCTCCGTGCCCTCGGCAAGGGCGTGTCGCACGACCTCCGCCGCGCGTTCGACGATTTCCCCAACTTCCTCGATCTCGTCCCGGGTAAACGGGCGCAGGACGTACCGCGCTCCGTTGGAGACGGGGTGTCCCGGGTGAATCCCGATGCGCAGCCGCGGGAACTCTGACGTCCCCAGCGCGTCGATGATGGACTGCATACCATTATGACCCGCAGCCGACCCCTTCTGCTTGAGACGCAACCGACCCCAATCCAGATCCAATTCGTCGTAGACGACGAGTAGCCGCTGCGGGGACAAGCGGTATCGCCGCAGCAGCCGCTTGACGGGCCCCCCGCTGCGGTTCACGAACGTGAGCGGCTTGGCCAGCAATGCCCGCTTGCCGCCGATCTGCCCGGATCCCACCAGCGCGTCCTCTTCCGGCCGCGTGACGCGGACCCCCGCGTCCTCCGAAAGGCGCTCGACCGTCAGGAAGCCGAGGTTGTGCGGGGTCTGGCGATACTCCTCGCCGGGATTGCCCAGCCCGACGATCAGCCAATCGGCGTCCTCGGACACCGCGCGCCTCCAGAACATGGCTTCCGCCGCAACTCAAGGGACCAACCGGCGGGCGCAAGGCACTGGGCTACTCCGCCTGCTCCTCGGCCTCGGTCTCTTCTTCCTCGGCCTCCTCCTCGTCGCTCAGTTCGGCAGTGGCGCGCGAGGCCATGATGTGCACGAGCACCTTCTGCTCGAAATCCGCCAAGGTCCACTTGTCGCTGGCCGGCAGATCCTTGGCCCGGATCGCCTGGCCGACGTGCAGATCCGTGATGTCCACCTCAAGGCTCTCCGGAATGTCCAGCGGCAAGCACTCGATGCGGACCTCCCGACTGACCATCTCCTCGAAGCCGCCCTCGGTCTTGACGCCGAATGCCGTGCCGACGGCCTTGATGGGGACAGACACGGTGACCGGCTTGCTGACGTCCACGCGCAGCAAGTCGACGTGAAGCAGCGAGTGCTTCACGGGATCGATCTGGTAGTCGACGGCCATGGCATGCTCCTGCTCGCCGTCGCACTTGATATTGAAGACGCGGTTGTGGCCAGACGGTTCCTTCAGCACGGAGGTCATCGCCCTGGTGTTGACCGAGATCGACTGGGGGGCCTTGCCCAGCCCGTATACCGTCGCGGGCACGTTACCCGTCAAGCGCAGCCGCCGCGCCGCGTTCTTGCCGCGCTCCTCGCGCACCGCCACTTCCATTTCAATCTGCTGCTGCATTGCGTCTGCTCCCTAGCCGCCTTGGCTGCGGCCGCGTTCCGGGCGGGCCTCGCAAGAGCCCGCAGTCATCCCCTAGCCGAACAACATGCTGATCGAAGACTCGCTATGGATCGAGTTGATGCCCGCCGCAAGCAGGGGCGCTACGCTCAACTGCCGGATCCTGCCGCTCGCCTTGGCTTCCTCGGACAGAGGAATCGAGTTGGTGACCGCCAGTTCCTTAAGCTTCGACTCCTTAATTCTATCCACTGCGGGCCCGGAAAGCACGGCATGCGTCGTGACGGCGTACACCTGGGCCGCACCCTGGTCCAGCAAGGCGTTGACGCCATTGACCAGCGTGCCGGCGGTGTCGACGAGGTCATCGACGATCACGCAGGTGCGATCCCGCACGTCCCCGATCACATGCATGACCTCGGAGACGCCCGGCTTGTCCCGTCGCTTGTCGATGATGGCCAGCGGCGCGGTCAAGCGCTTGGCCAGAGCCCGCGCTCGCTCCACTCCGCCGGCGTCCGGCGACACCACCGCGAGCCGCGGCAGGTGCAGCTGCTGCAAATATTCCACGATCACCGGCCGCCCGTAGAGATGGTCGACCGGAATGTCGAAGAAGCCCTGGATCTGGGCCGCGTGCAGATCCAGGGTCAACAGGCGGTCCGCGCCGGCAGCGACAAGCAGGTTGGCCACCACCTTGGCCGATATCGGCACGCGCGGGCGGTCCTTGCGGTCCTGGCGCGAGTAGCCGTAGTACGGCAGCACCGCCGTGATCCGCTTGGCAGAAGCTCGCCGCAAGGCGTCGAGCAATAGCAGTAACTCCATCAGGTGCTCGTCCACCGGCGTGCAGGTGGGTTGAACGACAAAAACATCCATGCCCCGGACGTTTTCTTCGATCTGGACATGGATCTCGCCATCAGTGAATCGCGACAGCGCCAGCTGTCCCGGACGGATGCCCAGACACGCGCAGATGTCCCCCGCCAATTCCTTGTTGGCAGATCCGGCGAAGACCTTCAACCTCGATTCCGTAGGCACTGTGCGAATTCCCAACCGATGCGTGTTCTCGAGCCGCGCGCTACCCGGCGCCTAGCCCCTAGCGGAGTCGAAGCCGGATGCGTCTGGCACGCGGCTCGCTGCCCGCCCCACATACTCCGCCGGCCACGCCGCAAACCCCTCGGCCCGCAGCGTCTGCGCTACTAGTCTCGCAGACTGATAGGACTCAAAAACCCCGAAAACTGCGGATCCGCTGCCCGACATCAGAGCTGGCTGCGCCCCCAAGGCCTGCAGCCGCCCCTTGAGAGCGGCAATCAGCGGGAACCGCTGGAATACTACCGACTCGAAGTCATTCACCATGCCCTCTCTGCTGCCTGGCAGCGAGCCGACAAAGGGCGCGTTGGAACTCAAGCCGGACCCTTCGATCTTACTCTTGTCCGAGCCTGATGTCAATGCGGCGCGGTGCTCCCGTAGGGCGCGATATGCCCACGCCGTGGAGACTTCCACCGCGGGCTGCGCGATCACCAAGGCGGCCGGCGGCAAGTCGGCGAGGGGTTTCAGATCGGTGCCCCGGCCAGTGCCAATGGCGGAGCCTCCGAGCAAGAGAAACGGCACGTCGCTGCCGAGCTCGGCCGCGACGTCGAACAGCTCCTGAGCGGCCGGGCGGGTGGGCAGCATGGAGGCGACCGCGCGAATCACGGCCGCCGCATCGCTAGAGCCGCCGCCCAAGCCGGCGCCGGACGGAATGGCCTTGTCAAGCGTGATCTCGATCTGCGCCGCAAGGCCGGTCAGCCTGAGCATCAGGTCGGCGGCGCGCCAGGCCAGATTGTCCTCGCCCTGCAGATCCTCCCGGCTGCAAGTCAACCTGACCGCCGGCCGGCCGGCCGGCGTCAGGCGGACGCCGAGCGAATCGCTCAAGCTCACAGTCTGGAACAGTGTCCGGATGTCATGGAATCCGTCGGGGCGCTTGCCGAGCACGCGCAAGAACAGGTTGACCTTGGCGTAGGCCTGCAGTCGCAGTGCTTGCGGTCGGAGGCCTGTGGGATCCGCCATGCGGCCGGAGCGCCCTTCCTAGCTGTCGTAGTGCAGCAGGGACGAGACCTCGTACCCCCGGAGCTTGTCACGCCCGTTCAGGAAGTCCAGCTCGATGACGAACGACAGGCCCGCGACAGTCCCGCCGAGCTTCTCCACGAGCTGGATGGCGGCCTCGGCGGTGCCGCCGGTGGCGAGCAGGTCGTCCACGATCAGCACCCGCTGCCCGCGCTGGATGGCATCGGAGTGGATTTCGAGCGTGTTGGTGCCGTACTCCAGCGTGTAGCTCACCTTGGAGGTGGCGGCCGGCAGCTTGCCCGGCTTGCGCATCAGGGCGAATCCCGTCCCCAGACGCTGGGCAACCTGCGGCCCGAAAAGGAATCCGCGGGACTCTATGCCGGCGACCAGATCGACTGCGAGACCGGTGGCGGCCTCGCAGAGCTCGTCGGCCACCATGGCCAAGCCTCTGGGATCTTTCAACGCCGTGGTGATGTCGTAGAAAAGGATGCCCGGCTTGGGAAAGTCCGGCACTTCGCGGATGAGTGAACGCAGTTCGTCCATGTCCAACCCCATGGTAACGGGCACGCGCCTCACCTGCCCCTAACGGCCGCAGGGAGCCGCATGGCCCCTAGCTATCAGAATCCTCGCCCTCGGCGGCCGGCTCGGCAGACGTGTCTTCGGCGTCCGGCGGTGCCAAGATGTCTTCCACGGCGCGCTCGATGTCCAGCCCGGCCGATTGCTCGACCCGGTATGTGGACGGCTCGCCGGCCCGCGCCGCGTAGACCAGGGTCTGGCCGGTATTCGAAACCAGCACAGTCTCTGCCGCGCCATCCTCGCCTGCCGGCGTTACCGAGGCCGTGATTGCCGGCGAGTCCAGCCCGAAGGCCCTCTGCCGCTCCGCGTCGTCGGAGGGAAACTCGGTGGCCGTCAGGTTTCGCAGGCGATCCAGGAGAGTCTGCGCCTGTTCGCCATCCACTTCGCGGTTGCCGTCCGATTCCAGCAACCAGCCATCTTCGCCCTTCACGAGGGCTACGCCTTTGTCCCCGGCCCGCACCTCGACCCGCTCCGGGTCGGCAAAACCGAAGTCGAACAACTTCTTGTTGCGGAAGTCCTCCAGCGGCTTGTCGAAGCTCTCGGCCAGCGTCGCGCTCACACCGAACACCCCGCCGTGAGCGCTGCTCGCGGCATAGTACGTGTCCCCGTCCTTGGCCAGCTTGAGCTCGTGCTCGCCGCTGTCGTCCGCGACGGACACCGTCGCGAGCGGCGCGCGGAACGAATAGTCGGCACTCTCGGCGGAATCGCTCAAGACCTCAGTCATCTCGGCAGTCCTCACCGCTCGCACGAGATCGCTGACCGTGAAGTCGTCGGCCCTCAGCCGGTAGGGCAACACGATCGACCAGTTCCCCTCGGCGCGTTCGAACTGCAGCGTGCGGCCGCCCGCGGCAACCGTGACGCTGGAGATCGAAGCGTCGTCCAGGTCGAGCAGGCGCTTGTCGCGCAGGTCGAATCGCGACTTCTCGAAGGTCGTCTTGTTGTAGCTGTACAAGGTGAACAGGCGCGGGTCACCTTCCAGCCGGGCGAACACGCCTGAGCCGGTCGGGGTGTCTCGCCCGAACTGCACCGCGCCGCCGCCCTCGGCGAGCTTGAAGCTCACGGCCAGTTCGGGCTCGGCAAGCTCGTAGGGCCCCCAGTCCACCACGCTCTCCGAGACCACTCTCTCGGCGTTCAGGGTCGCCAGGCTGGAGACGAGCTGGCCTACCGCGGACTGGTCGGCGGGAATCTCCAAGCCGCCGCCGAACTCCCATTCGTCATCCGCCCCGCGCACCACCGTGATGGCATCCTGGCCCTTGCGCAGCAAGCTGACTTCGCGGATCTCGGCCTCTTCCAGATCGACGACTTTCGGCTGGGCATCCTCGTCCGCGGGCGGATTCTCCCGCGTATACCAGACCGCCCCGCCCAGCAGGGCCAGCAATACGGCGGCTACGAGAAGGGGATTCGCTTTCATGGCTACGATGCGCGTGGCGCAAGTGACGCTGCGACTGTTCGAAGTTCTCCGCTAGCGGCGGCCCCACCATGTCCAGACGCCGGTGACGATGATGATGAGAGGCAGCAGCAGCAAGCTCGCATAGAAGATGCGGCTCATCTCCGCGGCGGTCATCTCGATCACGGTCGATTCCGGATCCTTCGGGCGGACCGAGATCAGATCCTCGTCCGAGCTCAGCCAGTTCAGCATGTTGAGCAGCAGATCGTCGTTGCCGCCCAGTGCCAGGCCGTAGTTGCTGGCAAAGCCGGCCGAGCCGACCGCTACGACGCGGCCCTCCGGCTCGGCTTCTTCCGCAGCCGGCTCGATGGCGTCACCAGCTGCCTCGGACGGCTCGGACCCTTCCGCGGCTGCCTCGGGCACGTCGTATGTCGCCGCCACGGCCAGAGCGATCGGGCCATCGGTCTGGCTCGACTCCGGCCCCAGCGTGAAGCCGGCCGCCTCTGCCATCAGCGTCGACGTCGCGAAGCTCGTCTCCGAGCTCTCGAACAACTCATCAACCGTCCAGCCGTCAGGCACGTCCGACGCCCGCCCGACGCTGCGAGCGCGCGGGAAAAGAGTCGCCACGTTTTCCAATGGCTCGACGATCGGATGGAACTGATACTCGCTGACCAGCGGCGTGAAGGGGCCGCCCCCGAAGAGCTGGCCGATCGCAGACTGGTCGATGACCACGTCGTTCTTGGCCTCGATCCCCCAGCTCGCGAGCAGACCCACCAGTCTCGGATTGAGCTCCTCGCGGCGGCCGCGCTCGTCGGGCAGCACGGGCCCGAGCAGCAGCAGCGCCCGGCCTCCACCTTCCACGAAGTCGCGAATCGCCGCAACTTCCGGATCGAAATAGGCCGTGCTGGGACCCGCCACGACCAAGATGGTGCAATCCTCCGGGACCGCGCCCTCGGCAAGGTTGACCTGTTGGTGATCGTAATTGGCGTCCTCGATGCGCGACACAGCGTTGGCGAATCCGTTGCGATCCATGTCGTCGCCAGAGGACTCGCCGTGACCGGTGACAACGCAGGCGGTCTTCTCCTGGCCCTTGATAGCCGTGATGATGGCGTTGGTGATGTCCTGCTCGCTCAGCGAAGAGGCCTCGTGGCGCACGCCGTCGATGTTCAAGATCAACGTGCCGTAAGTACGGACGTTCATGGCCTCGGTCTTGATCGGATCCTCGTCGGGATCGACGTACTCGACCGAGACACGGTTCGACGCGTTCTCGTAGCGACGCAGCATGTCCTGGGCCGCCACGAACTGCGACGTGCGGTCGAAGTAGGAAATCACCACGTCCCGCTCGAGGCCGTCGAGGATCTTGTGCGTCTGGTCTGACAGGCTGTAGAGCTTGCGCTCGGTCGCGTCGTAAGTCTCGTTGTACTGGACGCCGAGCCAGTTTGCCATGGCCAAGATAGCCACGAACACCAAGGTGTAGACAGCGGCATAGCCGCCCGATCTGAACTGCCTTGAACGCAACCAGTCCATTGCCGAGCACTCCTTATGCCTTCCAGCGCAGCGCTTCGAGAGAGCGCTTGCTGAGGAAGAGTCCGAGGGAAATCGCGCTGAGGTAGTAGAGCAGGTCCTTGAGTTCGATGACGCCCTTCGAGAACTGTTCGAAGTGCGGCGAGATGGCGAGGTACTCGCAGACCCGGCTGAACGTGGAGGTCTCGTACGAACTGATCCAGTTCAGCACCCAGAGCAGCAGCAGGACGCCGAACGTCAGCGCGCCGGCCACGATCTGGTTGCGCGTCAGGGTCGAGAGGAATGTGCCGATCGCGATCATCGAGCCGCCCATCAGCAGCAGCCCGAGCAGCGAGACCAACAGCGGCTTCCAGTCCGGAGTCGTGTACAGGAACAACACCGAGATGTTCAGCACGGCAACCAGCAGAAGGCAGCCGTACAGCAACAACGCCCCGAGCCACTTGCCGCAGATGATGTGGTAGTCCTGCAGCGGCGAGGTCAGCAGCAGCTCAATCGTCCCGCTGCGCTGTTCCTCGGCGAACAGGCGCATCGTGATCATCGGCATCAAGAACAGCAGCACGATGCTCATGTTCCCCAGCGACGGCTCGATGACGAACTGGTTGACGTTCAGCGGCGGAGCGCCGGCGCCGCCCTGAGCCTGCACGCTGGCGCTGTAGTCCATGAAGAACGCCAGGCCCGAGGTGAAGAAGTAGCCGAACACCACGGCGAACATGGCGAGCACGATGTACGCGATCGGCGACGTGAAGTACACCTTGAACTCGCGCATCGCGATAGTCCAAATGTTTCTCATTCGTCCTCGCCCTCCCCGCTCCCGGAGCCCTCGTCGGCGGGGGGATCCGATTCAGCCGCCTCGGGCTCGGGCACCTCTTCCTCGGCTTGCGCGGCAGCCGACTCGTCGCTGGTCAGCTTGAGGAAGATGTCCTCCAAGCTCAGCCCCAGCGATTGCATCCCGTAAAGACCCCAGCCGGACGTGACCACCGCTTCCGCCAGCCGCCGCGTGAGGTTCTCGTCCTTGTCGGCCTCGACGCGCCACACTGTGCGGCCATTGCGGGCCTCGTGCTCGATCACCTTGCGCACGGCGAGGTCGAGTTCGAGCCGCTCCCGGACCGCTTCGGACGGACCATCGATATCCAGCAACAGGGAATTGGCGCCCTGTAGTTGCGCCGTGAGGTTCTCGGGAGTATCGCTGGCCTCGATCCGCCCTTCGTTGATGATGATCACTCTTCCGCAGGTGCCGGCGACTTCCGGCAGGATGTGCGTGCTGAGCAGGATCGTGTGCTCGCCCGCCAGCGATCGAATCAGGCCCCGCACCTCGATAATCTGCTTGGGGTCCAGGCCCGATGTGGGCTCGTCGAGCACCAAGACTTCCGGACCGTGGATCAGAGCCTGCGCCAGACCGACGCGCTGCCGGTAGCCCTTGGACAGCTTGCCCACCAGCAGGTCGCGGACAGCGCCGGTGGCGGTCCGCTCCAAGACCGCGTCGACGCGCCGGGGAATTTCCTTCTTGGGGATGCGCTTGATGGCTGCCACGAAGCGCAGATAGTCTTCGACCTCCATCTCGGGATACAGCGGCGGAGACTCGGGCAAGTACCCGATGCGCCGCTTCACTTCGATCGGGCTCTTGCCTACATCGAAGCCCGCGACGCTCGCCGTTCCGAGCGTCGGCGGGAGGAAGCCCGTCAAGATGCGCATGGTCGTGGTCTTTCCGGCCCCGTTCGGGCCCAGGAAGCCGACGATCTCGCCGCGCTCGACTTCAAAGCTGATGTTCGAGACTGCGGTCTTGGGTCCGTAGCGCTTGGTGACGCCTTCAACCTGAATCATGGACGAATACTCAAGACAGGAGCGATAAGGGGGACACAAACGGTCGAGCCGCGAGGAGGGTCCTAGCCCGCTGCCAATCAACCGACTCTGCCTCTATTTTGAAGGGATCGGAGCCGCGTGTCAATCCGGCGGGCCCGGCGCCGTGGCCGGCTGGCTACGGCCGAAACCAGCCCGCATCCCAAGGAGGGTGGCGGCTGCGCGGAGCGATAGAGCTCCGAGAACGGCAGTTGTTGTCTGTTCCGGGGCTCATCGTCGCTATAATGTGCCGGGCGGCTGCAGCCCAACCTTGGCTGCAACTTCCCCGAAGGAGACATCTCATGCGCCGTGCCGCTTGCTTCCGTGCCGCCGCCCTGACCATTGGCCTAGGGCTGGCCGCGATCGCCTATCACGCAACCACCGAAGATCTGATGGTGTCCGCCGCCAAGGCGTGGCTCGCCTCGCTGAACAGCAACCAGATCACGTCAGCCAAGTACAAGCTGGACAATCCCGATTACGAGCGCTGGCACTACGTGCCGGACAACAGCTTCGCCAGCACGCGCGGCTACCGGCGCAACGGCCTCACCTACAACGACATGAGCCCAGAGCAGAGGTCGCTGGCCGACGCGCTGCTGGCAGCGTCGCTGTCGCGGGCAGGATTCGTGTCCGTCAAGACGATCATGAGCCTGGAAGAAGTCCTGCGGATTAAAGAAAACGACAACACGGGACGCCGCGATGTGAACGTCTACCACGTCAGCGTCTTCGGCGAGCCGTCGATGGATGGCGACTGGGCTTGGCGCTTCGAAGGCCACCATGTTTCTCTGCACTTCCTCATGCGGGCTGGCAAGCTGGTTTCGACCGCGCCGGAGTTTCTCGGCGCGAACCCGCACATGGTCATGGATGGTCCGCGCAAGGGCGTCCGCCCGTTGGGCGCACGCGAGGACACCGCCCGCAAGCTCATGATGTCCTTGGGCGACGCGCTCAAGAAGAAGGCCTTGGTGGCGGAAGAGGCCTATCGGGACATCCTGACAACCGCCGACACCCGGGCCGAGCTAGAGAACCAGCCGCAGGGACTGCCAGCGTCCGAGCTCAGCCAGGCACAGTACGAAATGTTGCTGGCGACAGCCGATCAGTATGCAGTCTCGCTGCCCGCCGAGCAGGCCGAAGGGCGGATGAAGAGAGTGCGGGAAACGCCGAAGGACCAGCTGTTCTTCGCGTGGGCCGGCGCGATCGAGCCCGGCGGCGGGGACTATTACCGCATCCAGTCCCCGGAATTCCTGATCGAGTACGACAACGTGCAGAACGGCAACAACCACAGCCACACGGTCTGGCGGGAGTTCGAGGGGGACTTCGGACGGGATCTGCTGGCGGCGCACTACCAACTCGACGATCACGGGATGGGCCTAGATCGGAGCGCGGCCGCAGACTAGCGAGGCCGATACGAGACATCGCGGTTTCGAGCCGAATCTTGTCGATGTGAGGCCCAGCTTCGACAGTCTAAAGGAGGTTCACGGCAAGGTTCTCGACGCCGGAGCGTGCTAGGGCACAGCAGCCCGGACGGTGCCTCACACGCCGGGAATCGTCCCTGGCATGTGTGTCCGCAGCGAATCGCCGGAGGCCAAGCCAGCGACCGATTCGCCGAATCGAAGCGGATCATCGCAACGGATGGAGCCAGATGACGAAGTTGCACCGCAGATATTCGCGCCGTGAGTTGCTGGCTGGCACTGCGGCGATTTCACTCGGGTGCTCAGGCCGGTCCGCGGGCGAGCCCGAGTTCGACTTGCTCTTGCGGGGCGGTCACGTGATCGACCCGAAGAACGGGTTGAGCGCGCTCCGCGACATCGCGGTGAGCGGCGGCAAAGTAGTCTCCGTCGACGATGCGATTGACGCTGGCCGGGCCTTCAAGGTTGTGGATTGTCGGGGACTCTACGTGACGCCCGGCCTGGTTGACCTGCACGTGCACGTCTTCGCGGGCACGAACGAAGCCCGCTCGTACGCGGGCGATAACAGTGTCTACCCAGACGGTTACACGTTCCGCTCCGGTGTCACGACGGTCGTCGATGCCGGGTGCGCGGGATGGAGGAACTTCGAGGCCTTTCGGAACACGGTTATCAGCCGTGCCCGTACGCGCGTGCTTGCATTGGCCAACATCGTCGGCCACGGCATGCGGGGCGGGGACTTCGAGCAGGACTTGAGCGACATGCAGGCAGGCCCAACCGCCGACCTAGCCAAGGCTCACCGCGACATCATCGTCGGCGTGAAGACTGCACACTATGCAGGACCGGAGTGGGACCCGTACGAGGAGGCCGTCCGCGCTGGCAACGCCGCGGGGATTCCGGTGATGGTGGATTTTGGGTCGAACTTGGCCGAGCGGCCCATCGAGACCCTCTTAACCGAAAAGCTGCGGCCCGGCGACATCTACACGCACTGCTTCTCGGGGAATCGCAGGGAACTGCTCCCCGACGGAACGCCGAATCCCGGGCTCTTCGCGGGGCGAGAGCGGGGCGTGTACTTCGACGTGGGCCACGGGGGTGGCAGCTTCAAGTGGAGCGTCGCTTCCACCTGCATGGAAGCGGGATTCCCGGCTGACTCGATTTCGACGGATCTGCACATCGGCTCGATGAACGCTGGCATGCAGGACCAAGTGACCACCATGAGCAAGTTCTTGGCGCTGGGACAGTCCTTGGACGAAGTCGTCCGGCAGTCGACTTGGAATCCGGCCCGTCAGATCAAGCGCGAGGAACTCGGCCACCTTTCGCCCGGCGCGATTGCCGACGTCGCGGTCCTACGCCTGGAGTCCGGGGCCTTCGGCTTCGTCGACAGCTTTGGCGCTCGTCACAATGGAACCGAGCGGCTCGTCTGCGAGATGACGTTCAAGGACGGCCTGCTGGCGTGGGATCGGAACGGCCGGACACGCGACGACTGGCGCGAGCTGCCCCTAGACTACGGGCGGCAAGGCGAGTCGCGCTGGGACGGGCTCCTGCATTGACATCGGCTGCCGTCCGCCATCGGCGATCCTGTCGAACGGCCTTGAGACGCCAGCCCTGGCTCCGGTGAGACTTACAGGCATCGTCGCCCGCACCGTGCTGTTCACGGGATGGCTCTCAGTTCCCGGACTGCTCCTGCCCGATGACTGGCCCGAGTGGCGAGGAGCGGGACGGCGCGGCGTGTGGAGCGAAACCGGCATCGTGGATCGGTTTTCGGGCCAGACGCTCACCCTGACGTGGAAAGCCCCCGTGGGTTCCGGCTATGCGGGGCCTGCGGTGTCCGCCGGGCGCGTCTTCGTTACGGAATTCCATCCGAGCGGGGGCTTGGACGGCCACGAGGGCTTGGTCGCGCTCGACCAATTGAATGGGATGCCGCTTTGGTCACGCCGCTGGCCGGTCAACTACGCAGGCATCGAATACGCCGCGGGGCCCCGAGCGACGCCCACTGTAGACGGCGACCGCGTTTACGCGTTGGGCGCGACCGGCCGCCTGGTCTGCGCGCGGGTGCTCGACGGTTCGGTGGTTTGGGAACGGAGCTTTCCGCAGGCCTTCGGCACCGAGCTGCCGCCGTGGGGAATGGCGTCCGCGCCGCTTGTGCACGGGGACCTGCTGATCGCCGTCGCGTACGGGCGGCCCGACGCCAAGGTCGTCGCGCTCGACAAGTATTCGGGCGAGGAGGTCTGGCGGGCGCTCTCGTCCGTGCGTTCCGGTCCGGGCTACTCGCAACCGATCCTCTTGCATCACGAAGGCCGGCCGATACTGATCGTCTGGCACGCCGGAGGCCTGGCCGCGATCGACCCTGCGACAGGCACGGTGATCTGGGAAAAGCTGTTCCGCACTCGAATGGAGACACCGATTGCGACTCCTGCCTGGCGCAGGCCGCATCTGCTCGTTTCCGCGTTCTTCAACGGTTCCCGCCTCTTCCGCCTGGGAGGGGCGGATGCGGAGCTGCTATGGCAGGGTGGCAGTGACAGTGGAGTCGAAACGGACGGCCTGCACGCCTTGATGAACTCCCCGGTGATCGAGGGAGACTACATCTACGGAATCTGCAGCTACGGGCAGCTCCGATGCCTGCGCCTCTCCACTGGCGAGCGTGTCTGGGAGACCCAAGCCGTGACCCGCGAGAAGGCTCGCAATGCGTCGGCGTTCATGGTCCGCAACGGCGACCGGTATTTCATCAACAACGACCGCGGCGAGCTGGTCATCGCTCGCATGGCTCCGACCGGCTACTCCGAGATCAGCAGGGCGGTCCTGATCCGGCCGACATCGACGCCAGCTGCCCGCCGCGAGCTCGGGGCTGTGAACTGGTCCCATCCGGCCTACGCTGGCAGGAGCGTCTTTGCGCGGAACGACGAAGAGATCGTGTGCGCGTCGCTGGCCGCCGAGTGAGTGCGCCTGACGGGGCTCGGTCCCGCAAGAGGCACGCAAACCGCACCGGAACGCACCAGCTGGAGAAGTGCGAGGCTGTCGCGGGAATCTGTTCCGGCCAGCAGGTCATCGAATTCCGACGCGGGCCAGAGCGAACGCGGCCGAGCATGCAGAGATAGAATGGGGCCGCGACTGAGAAACGGACATGACACGTCGACAAGCTCTTCTGGCAAGTGCGGGTGGAGTTGCGGTGATCGCCGCGGCCCAGAGACTCGTGCGCCGACCGTCCGATCGCGGCGCAACGCTACGCCTCAACGCCCGCTCTCGGGCTGAGCGCGATGGCGTGGTCGAGTCACTGGAGAAGCCGCTTCTCTGGAAGGCGTCCGAATCGGCGATCGTTATCTGCGACATGTGGGACGACCACTACTGCAACAGCTCGGTATCTCGGCTCGAAGCCATGATCCCGGAAATGAATCGCGTCCTCCGGAGTGCCCGCGAACTCGGCGTGGCGATCGTCCATGCCCCCAGCGGAACGATGGACGTCTATGCCGGAACTCCCCAGCGCGAGCGCATGCAGGCTGCGCCGCACGCCGAACCACCGGTCCCGATCGCCAAGTGGTGCCACCTCGACCCCGCGTCGGAAGGCGCTCTGCCAATCCATGACGCTGACCCCTGCGACGACGAGTTCCCCAGCGAGGCCAAGCGCGCTTGGAGCCGTCAGCACCCCGACCTCGCCATCGCGGACGAGGACGGCATCAGCGACGACGGGCAGGAGATTTTCAACTACTTCGCCCAGAATGGGATTGCGAACGTGGTGCTGATGGGCGTCCACACGAACCTCTGCGTCCTAGGCCGCCCCTTCGGCATTCGCCAGCAGGTCCGGCTTGGCAAGAACGTCGTGCTGGCGCGGGACCTCACGGACTCGATGTACGACCCGCGGGACCCTCCGTACGTGAGCCACGAGCGCGGCACAGAGCTCGTTATCGAGCACATCGAACGGTACTGGTGCCCCTCGATCATCGGCAACGATCTGACAGTTGCGGCCGATCTCACATAGGCTGGCCGACCTGTGACAGTCGATGAGCACGGTGACTTGAAAGGGGCATGGCTCACGTGCGACGTGACGGCGCGCGAGTCGGTAAGCTTGCCCCGCGAGGGCGATTGAGCTCCCCTACCCTAATTCGACGCGGTTGAGCCCCACCACTTGGTCGAACCCCCGGTCGAACGTCGCGAGCCAGCTCACGTCGCGATTCAGCATTACCCCTGCATGGACGGCGTCGCGAGCCGACAGCCCCGGCGTGGACAGCAGGATCCGCTTCGCTAGGTCTGTATCCGCGAGCGTCACGCTGAAGACCCTGGGCACGAGCCCGACGAACAGGTCGTACACCCGGTCGGCGAGGTCGGGCCTGCCCAGCGCAGTGTACCGATAGAGGATTTCCTGCAGAACCTCCGCGCTGGTGCACAGCTCGTACCCGGCGTCACCCGCGGTCTCCAGGAAGCGCGTGGCCGGGCCCCGGTTCGGGTGATCCGCCCCGGCGACGTACATCGGAATGTTCGAGTCAACGAAGACCGTCACGAGCGGCCGGCCTCGATCTCGCCGATCATCGCGCCGATGTCCGACGTAGGACCGTTCAGCCTACGCAGCTCCGCCAGCGGATCCTCGGGGACCGGCCCGACCACCCGTTCAAGCCGTTCCTGGATCGCCTGGCGCACCCATGCGCCTCTGGGAACCCGGTCTCGTTCGGCGGCCCTTCGGAGGCGGATCTCCATCGCTTCGGGAATCAGTAGCTGCATTCGTTTCGATGCCATCGTCCTGCTCCTGAACCGGTCAATCCGGCCGACCGCGGCTCGTGCCCGGCCCGCTGGCGCTGCTCGTGCCTCGCGATGCATCGCAGGCAGTCCAGTCGTATGTGTGTATATACATCATACACAACTCCGATCGGTTGAGAGTTGCCTCCTAGCACCCCCGTCTTTTCCAAACGACGCGCTGCGCGCACCTGAAGGCCAGCCCCGCAGGGCTCCTGCCGACGCTTGTTCCCCGGCCCGTTCTGACAGCGCCCTGCCGACTCCTGGGAACCTAACCCTTGTGGTTGTGACAGCAACGGCAGAAAGTCGACGTTGAACCCGGTACACCGCGTACCTCGCGAAGGGCAGAGCTGGCCAGGGCACTGGCAATGTGCTTCGGGTGGGTCGTGGCCAGCGCGGCAGGGCGGAACGTGGGCGGGGGCTGGGTCGCGGGAAGGCCTGGAATCGGGAGCGTGTTCTGGATCGTGAACGTGCCAGTCGCTGAGGGCGTAGCCTAGGCCGCGTTCGGTCTGCTGAGCGGAGCTGTTTGATGGATAGCGCTAGCCCCTATTCATCAAATAGTGCTGTATTATGATCGATAGGGAATATTTCTTTCGCTCGTGACGTGGGACTGGCAACGAACGGACTGGCCTAACTTTTCCTGGGATCCGGATCGCTTCAAGAAAGCAGAGGAGGTGTTTCTCGTCGGCAGCGGCGTCCTTCAGGGCATGCTCACGCACTTGGACGAGTCTGACCGTGAACTGCTCACGATCGAGGCGATCAGCTCCGAAGCCCTAACCACGTCCGAGATCGAGGGGGAGAGCTTGAATCGGGCGAGCGTTCGGTCCTCGATCCGGAAACAGCTCGGCTTGGCAACCGACGAGCGGCGGGCGACGCTTGCGGAGCAGGGTATCGCCGAGATGATGGTGGATCTCTATCGCTCGTTCGCAGAACCGCTTTCGCACGAGATGCTTTTCCGCTGGCACGGAGTCCTGCTTGGCGGCACGCGGAGTCTGAGCGATGTCCGCCGCTATCGAACGAGTAGTGAAGCCATGCAAATCGTTTCGGGTCCGATTCATCTGCCGAAGGTGCACTTTGAGGCGCCGCCTTCTGCAGCGGTACCGGAGCAGATGGAACGGTTCATCGCTTGGTTCAACCGCACTGCTCCCGACGGCGCCGATTCGCTCGCCGGATTGACGCGGGCTGCGGTCGCGCACCTGTACTTCGAGTCGGTTCATCCTTTCGAAGACGGGAATGGCCGGATCGGCCGGGCGATCTGCGAGAAGGCTCTATCGCAAGGCATAGGACAACCGACGCTGACAGCATTGGCCGCTACGATGCTGCTGCGGCGCAAGGCTTACTACGCAGCCTTGCAGGCGGCCAGCAGGGACAATGCAATAACTTCTTGGATCGCGTGGTTTGCCGGCATCACGATCGAAGCCCAGCGTCGCACCCTAGCCCGTATCGAATTCGTAGTCGACAAGACAAAGCTACTCGACCGCCTCCGCGACAGGCTCAATGACCGACAGGAGAAAGCGCTGTTACGGATGTTGCGGGAAGGACCGGAGGGGTTCGCCGGCGGACTGAGCGCCGGAAACTACATGACCATCACGGGAGCCCCGCCCGCAACGGCGACGAGAGACCTTGGCGACATGGTCGCCAAAGGTGCGCTAGAGCGAACCGGCGAGCGTCGTCACGCGCGCTATCACCCCACGATTCCATTGAGGCCAGTGCGATCTGTGACAGTCGATGAGGTCGGTGGATTGAAGGAGGCATAGCTCACATGCCATACGGCCGACGTTCTTGAGCGAGAACCAGCCACGAGGGAGAAACGCCTCACGGTGCGGGCGAGCCCGTAACGACCCCGAAACCGTGCCATGTGTGCGTGAACAGGTCAAGCCAAGTGTGCGATGGCGACAGTAGCATCGCGAGTGCGCGTAGCGGCCTCACACTCTCAAGCCGTGCACATTCGGATGTGAAAAACACACCAGAACATGTTCGATGAGAAGTGACCCGTGTCAAACGATTGCACCGTTATTCGTAATTTGCACGAATCTCTTACGCTTTGGCGTCCAATCAAGATATAGTAGTCTTAGAAGCAAACGCGAATCGACATCAGCGGTAAGTGCCGATGGCTGGTCATCGACGCAGGCTCAATTTGGCATGGCCGATTCTTGACTGGAAGGGCCTTATCGAGGTGCCTCTTGCCCGCTGGTGGAGTCAGCGTCGCTCTAGGCCGATGTGGGAAGTTCGGGCATGAAGTCGCCTCCAAGATGGTTCGAATCTCGCTCGACGCCGAAGGACTCGTCTCGTGGCACGAACAGTATTTGAGCTGTGCGCTGGAGCTGGTGGCCAAGCTCTCGGTTTCGAGCAAGCTGGATTCCAGCACGCCACACTCATCGACAATGACCCACATGCTTGTGCAACCTTGCGGCTGAACCGTCCCTACTGGAACGTCCTTGAGGCCGACATCACGCGTTTGGACGCACACTACTGGAAAGGTGTAGATGTCGTTGCAGCAGGATTGCCGTGCCCGCCCTTTTCGGTAGCAGGTCAACAACTCGGAAACAGCGACGAACGCAATCTCTTTCCGGCTTTCTTTCGCATTGTGAGTGAAATTGATCCGCGAGCGATTGTGGTCGAGAACGTGCGTGGGCTGCTTAGCCGTAAGTTCGACTCCTATCGTATGGCCGTTGAGAATGAATTCGGAACCCTCGGGTTCACATTGCAATGGCAGCTGCTTAACGCCTTGGATCAGGGTGTTCCACAGTACCGAGCACGCTCATTTCTCGTGGGACTCCGCGACAAGCGCGAGTTTCAGTGGCCTTCCAAGAATGGGCACTCTGAAACAGTGGGAGAAGCGCTGGGATCGATGATGGCTGTGAACGGGTGGCGAGGAGCTGGAGAATGGGCAAAGCGTGCCAACCGGCCCGCTCCCACGCTCGTAGGCGGGTCAAGAAAGCATGGCGGACCAGACCTCGGGCCAACCCGTGCCCGCCAAGCGTGGGCCGAACTGGGCGTGGACGGCTTGGGCGTTGCGAACGCTCCGCCCGGACGTGACTTCTCAGGTAACCCTAGGCTGACGGTGGAAATGGCCTCAAAGCTACAGTCCTTCCCGGCAGATTGGAAACTGGCCGGAAGCAAGACACAACGGTATCGACAAGTAGGCAATGCACTGCCGCCCAAGCTCGCATCGGCCGTTGCTCGGAGCGTCCTTCAGTGCCTCGGATAGGGTCAAAAGAGAGGATCCGACGTTTCTTTTGTGACAACGTGGGGGTTGTGCTGGACTCCCAGCAACTTCAAGAGGCTTCGGGCGGCGCCCGTGAATTCGGCCGTAGGATACGAGAACTAAGAGAAGAGGGCTGGCAGATCAAGACGCACAACGATCGCTCCGATCTGAAGCCCGGACAGTACATCTTGGAAGACCTCTCCGTTCGGCCGCAGCAGTACCTGTTCGCGAGGCGGATCTCGAAGCGAGTCAGAGCGCAAGTGCTTGAGCGCAACGGTTACACCTGCCAGATGTGCGGTGCAGCTGCCGGAGACGACGACGAACAGAATCCAGGCAGGCCAGTCAGGCTTCATATAGGGCACATAGTCGATAGGAGCCACGGTGGCACTGACGAGCCCTCGAACTTGCGTGCTCTATGTAGCGCTTGTAATCAAGGCGCGAAGAATATCGTACAAGAGCCCCCGAGTTGGACTTGGCTGCTGGCGCAGATCAGGCGAGCGCCGGTTGCGGACCAACAGAAGGCATTAGAGTGGCTGCGCAAGAAGTTCGGGGCGTGAGCACTGGTCGGTCAAGAGCCGACCTAATCAGGCGAGGATTTCGTTGACGACGCGTCCATAAACGTCCGTCAGGCGAAACTCGCGGCCGCTGTACGGGTACGTCAGGCGCTCATGGTCCAGGCCCAGCAGATGCAGGATCGTCGCATGCAGGTCGTGTATGTGAACCTTGTCAGAAACCGCTCGAAATCCGAAGTCGTCGAGCTCGCCGAAGGTCATTCCCCCGCGCACTCCGCCGCCAGCAAGCCACGCACAGAAGCCATACGGGTTGTGCCCTCGCCCGTACGTGTCAGGATTGCCGGCGCCGTCCTGGAGGTCTTGGTAGTGCGGGGTGCGCCCGAACTCGCCCGACCACACGAGCAACGTGTCTTCGAAGAGCCCGCGCTGCTTGAGGTCTTGGATCAGGCCCGCAATGGGCCGGTCAACCGAGAGGCACTTGTTGGGGTGCGCGCTCCGGATGTTCGCATGGCTGTCCCACCCGTTCGAGGTGATCTGGACGAACCGGACGCCCGCCTCGGCGAAGCGCCGCGCCAGCAAGCACTGCCGGCCGAAATCGTCGGTAGGCTTGGCCCCGATTCCGTAGAGTTCCCGCGTAGCCTGCGACTCGCCGGCCAGGTCCAGCAGGGCCGGCACCTCCGCCTGCATGCGGAAGGCCAGTTCGAACGATTCGATAGCGCCCTCCAGACGCCGGTCCGCATGATGCCTCGCCAGGTGCGAGCGGTTCATGTCTTGAATCAAGTCCACTTGACGGCGCTTGCTCGCGTCCTCCATGGACGGATCGTCAAGATAGCCGATGGTTGCGCCTCGAGCGCCGGTCGCCGAGTTCCCGAGCGCAGTCCCTTGATACACGGCTGGCAAGAAGGCGTTCCCGTAGAGTTGGACGCTGCCGCCATCGCCCGCGATGTTCGGCGCGATCGTGACGAAGGCTGGGAGATTGCGGTTCTCGGTACCCAGCCCGTACGCCACCCACGAGCCGATCGCAGGCCGCACAAGCTGCGTCGCCCCGGTGTGCAATTGCCGCACGGCCGGTGCATGCGCTTCGCTGTCGGCTTCCATGGCCTTGAGCAAGCAGATGTCGTCCACGTGCCGGCTGAGGTGCGGCAGCAAGTCTGAGACCTGCATGCCGGACTGCCCTGCCGGGGCGAACTCAGCGATAGGGCCCATCAACTTCGAGTAGGCGACGCCGGGCATGGCCCGATTGGACGGCATCGAGTACGGCAGCACCTCCCCGTCGAGCTCGGCCAGCTTTGGCTTGTAGTCGAACAGGTCAACTTGGGAAGGCCCGCCCTGCATCCAGAGGAAGATCACCCGTTTCGCCCGCGGCGGGTGGTGCGGCGGCTTCGGGGCTAGCGGATCGGTCTTGGCGCCCGCTTGCTCCGCGAGCATGGCTTGCAGTGCGAGCGCGCCGAATCCGCATCCCCACGACTTGAGCCATTCGCGTCGATCCATCTCTAGCACCTTCGGAGGCTACCCCCGGAACAAGAATTCGTTCGATGCGAATACCGCATGGCAGTACCGCGCCCACGCTTCCTCGCGACCGAGGCCCGCCCCAGTATCGCGCAGAAAGCTCACCGCGTGGGCGATATCTTCGCTCGAAGCCGGCCTGCCAAGGGCGCGCAGCACGAATTCGCGAACACGCTCCTCTTCGCTGGCTGCGTTCTGCGCGAGCAGCGCGCGGGCGGCAGCCTTGGACTGCTTGATCAAGAACGGAGAGTTCATCAGGTACAGCGCCTGTGTCGGCACCGTTGTCACGTCCCGGCTGCCCTTCAACGTGTTGGGGTCCGGGAAATCGAACAGGTTCAACAGATCGACCTCGCTGAGCTGCGACTTCCTGAGCGTGGGCAGATAGACGGTTCGCCTGAATCGAATCGAGTCCGACAGCTCCATGCTGCCCGCAAGGAGTGGCGGCTGGCCCATGACAAGGCTCCCGCGAGAGCCCAGCGGCAGGCTGGGGCCGCCGCTGCGGTAATCGAGCGAGCCGCTGACCGCCAGCACCGCGTCGCGAATCGTCTCCGCTTCCAAGCGCCGTACGTTGGATCGCCACAGCAGCAAGTTCTCGGGATCCTTAGCGGCGGCCCGCTCGTCGTGCTCAGCCGCCAAAGCGTAGGTGCGCGACAGCACGATCTCCCGGATCAGCGCCTTGACCGACCAATCCAGTCGTTGCAAGCGCGAGGCGAGGTAGTCCAACAGCTCCGGGTGGCTCGGACGTTCGCCGAGCAAGCCGAAGTTGTCGACGCTGCCGACGATTCCCCTGCCGAACAGATGGTGCCAGACGCGGTTGGCAATGACCCGCGCCGTAAGAGGGTTCTCAGGATCCGTCAACCACCGGGCCAGTTCAAGCCGGCCGCTGCTCTTCTGGAAGCCGATGCCGATCAGACGCCGGTTGGCGATCTTCGCCGTGGCCGGCAGCGGAACCAAGCTGAGGAAGCCGCGGGGGACTTCCGCGCCAAGGTTGTGGGGATTCCCGCCAAGGCTGATGTGAGCGTCCTGAGGCTCGGGCTCGTCTGCCAAAGCCAGAGCCATCGGCGGTGCCGGCTTGGCGTAGTGCAGGATCCGGAGCGCTTCGGTCTTGGAGGTATTCGCGGCCCTGCGGGCCTGCGCCAGCCTCTCCTTCAAATCGCTAGAGTCGTCGGCGCTGTCCTCATCGCCCGCCGCGCCCTCGGCCGCGGCCTTCAGCTCGGCCACCAAAGCCTCGGCTGTTTGCTGTTCGGAGAGAGCCGCGGCATAGTCCTCTTGCCAGCGCTCCAAGGCTTCCGCCCGCTCACGCAGCTCCTGTGTCGTCTCGGGCAGGCGGGCGCGATGGACATCGCTGAAAACCCCCGACATGCGGGCGTCCAACGTTCGCGTGCTGCGGAAAATACCGGCCAGCGCGTAGTAATCGCGCTGCGGCAACGGATCGAATTTGTGGTCGTGACAGCGGGCACAGCCCACCGTCACGCCAAGGATCGCCCTCCCCAGCGTGTCGAGCTGGTTGTCGACGATGTCCATCTGCAATTGCAGCTTGTCCTGGTCGACCAAGGCCCACGGCCCGATAGCCAGGAACCCGGTGGCCACGATCTGCTCGCGGCGCTGTGCGTCGCTCTCGAATTCCAGTACGTCCCCGGCAACCTGTTCCCTGACAAAGCGGTCATACGGCTTGTCGCGGTTGAACGCGTCGATCACATAGTCGCGGTAGCGCCAGGCATGCGGCGAGGGAATGCGCCGGCCGAGCCCCAGCGTGTCGGCGTAGCCCGCCAGGTCGAGCCAGTGCCGGCCCCATCGCTCGCCGAACGCGGGCGACGCGAGGTAACCGTCTACCGCAGCTTCGAGGAAGCTTTGCCAAGGCTCCGTCTCGAGCCCCCGAACCTGTTCGGGCGATGGCGGAAGGCCCGTCAGGTCCAGCGCCAATCTCCGCAGCAGGGTGTGCCGGTCCGCCGCTCCGACCGGCGAGAGCCCGTTCTCTTCCTGCCTGGCCAGGACGAATCTGTCGATATCCCCCTGGGGCCATTTCGCGTCCTCGACCGAGGGAGGATGCGCCTCTGTCAGAGGCTGCCAAGCCCAGTGCCCGACAGTTGCTTCCGGGGCCTGCGCGGCCGCCGACCGTTCGTTTCGCTCGCGCTGCGGCCAAGGCGCACCGATGCGAACCCATTCCGTCAGGTCGTTGATCTGGGCGTCCGACAGCTTGCCGTCAGGCGGCATTGCTGTCAGGCCCGACTCATGGCGCACTGCCAGAATCAGGCGACTGGACTCGGGATCGCCCGGCACCACCGCCGGACCCGAACGTCCGCCCCGCTCGAGGGCCGCCGCACCGTCAAGCCGGAGTTCGCCGAAGACGGTCGCGGCGCGAGCGCTGTGGCACTGGTAGCAGCGCTCCGCCAGCAACGGGCGGATCTTCTTCTCGAAGTGATCCAATCCCGAACCGGGGGAGTCGGCCGCCTGTACAACGGTGGCCACGCCCAGCAGCACTGCAAGAAACAGGTGTTTCACGACCGATTCGTCATCCTGTGCCGGTACCAGTGTAGTCCCGCTTCACCGGCACGGGGCGGGCCGGGTGCCCATTTGCCCGATCATCGCAAGCAACGGCGACCGCGACTACCGAACGCTTGCACGCGGCGGAAGCGGGTTTGTACGATAGGCAGTCTATGTCAGACCAACCCGAACGTGAATTCGGCTTCCAAACTCGTTCACTGCACGCCGGCCAGCGGCCCGATCCCGCTACCAATGCCCGCGCGGTGCCGATCTACCAGACCACTTCCTACGTCTTCAACGATACGGCCCACGCTGCCTCGCTCTTCGCCTTGCAGGAGTTTGGCAACATCTACACCCGCATCATGAACCCCACGACGGGGGTGTTCGAAGAGCGGATGGCGTCGCTCGAGGGCGGCATCGGAGCTCTCGCAACCGCCAGCGGGCAGGCCGCCCAGTTGCTGGCCATCTCGAGCCTGTGCCAGAGCGGCGACGAAATCGTCTCTTCCGCCACCCTGTACGGCGGCACCTATACCCAGTTCGACACGACCTTCCGTCGGTTCGGATACAACACGATCTTCGTCGACCCTGACAACCTCGACAATTTCCGCAACGCAATCACCGAGAAGACGAAGGTGATCTATGTCGAGACCGTGGCGAATCCGCGCATGAACGTGATCGACATCGAGGGCGTCGCCGCGATCGCCCACGAAGCGGGCATCCCGCTGATGATCGACAACACCTTTGCCACGCCGTATCTGTGCCGCCCCATCGAGTTCGGCGCGGATATCGTCGTCCACTCCGCAACCAAGTTCATCGGCGGCCACGGCACCTCTATCGGCGGCGTCATCGTCGACTCGGGCAAGTTCGACTGGACCAACGGCAAGTTCCCCATGCTCGCCGAACCAAGCCCCGGCTATCACGGCATGGTCTTCACCGAGACTTTCGGGCCGCTCGCCTTTATCCTCAAGTGCCGGGTCGAAGGACTGCGCGACCTCGGGCCGTGTCTGTCGCCCCAGAACGCGTTTCTGTTCCTGCAGGGCTTGGAGACCCTGGCCCTGCGCATGGACGTGCATTGTGCCAACTCCCTCGCCATCGCGAAGCATCTCGAGGCACACCCGCTGGTCACGTGGGTGAACCACGCCGATCTACCGTCCAGCCCGTACCATCCGATGGCGCAGAAGTACCTGCCCAAGGGCCAGGGGGCTGTCTTCACGTTCGGGATCAAGGGCGGCCTCGAAGCCGGCCGCAAGTTCATCAATTCCTTGGAGTTATTCTCGCACCTCGCCAATGTGGGCGACGCCAAGAGCTTGGTGATTCATCCCGCCACGACGACCCACCAGCAACTCAGCGAAGCCGACCATGCCGCCGCGGGCATCACGCCCGACATGGTGCGCCTGTCGGTTGGCATCGAGGATGTCGAAGATCTGACCTGGGATCTCGACCAGGCGCTTGCCGCCTCGCAGTCCTAGGCCTCCCGCGGCAACAATTCCTCTGCGCCGGGGCAGCCCGCAGAGGCACCTTGGGATCGCTGTATCCGTAATCCCGAAATCCGTATCCCAATTTGCGGATACGGCGGCCGTCGACGGCGGCGCAACTTATTCACAGCAAAAGGCTTAGCTGTCGCGTTCTGCTTGAAATCGCTGGCCGCATCCTCTATAGTGTGGACATTCGAGGCGGGTTTCGCGGTTCTCCGAAATCCGTCGCAGATTCACATGGTTCGGTCCCGTGAATTGTCGAAGCGGCTGTCGCTCGGCGTCATCCTCGCTGTGGCGCTCGGCACGCTCTCGCTCGTGAACTGGGTGGAGCGCGGCCGCTTCGGGGTGCCGGAGGACGGGATCATGTGGGCGGACTCGGAGGCCGGAGTGTCGGCCGTCCGCGTCACGCCAAACAGCCCGGCCGCACAGGTGGGAGTGCGGCCGGGCGACATATTGGCTGCTATCGACGGCAGACCGGTCCACGAGGCGTTGGACGTGGTCCGCATCTTGAGCGACGTCGGGGCGGGATCCCGTGCCGACTACCGCATCGACCGCGATGACGAGCGCATTAGCCTGTCGGTCGCGGTCGGACAAGGCGCCGGCCGCGGGGCGCTGGGCGGGTTCCTGTTGGTGCTGGGGTGGAGCTACGCCCTGATCGGCTTGCTGGTCTGGACGCGCAGTCCGGGCCACCCGCTTTCCGGCCTGTTCTACGCCTTCTGCCTCGTTTCGTGCGCGGTCTACGCTCTCAGCTCCACCGGGGAGTTGTCAGGAATCGACCGGCTCGTCTATTGGATCGATGTTTGGGCCCTGCTCTGGATGCCGGCGTTGCTGCTGGACTTCTGCCTGCGCTTCCCAGACGGGGAGAAGCGGCACGGGCGACTATCAGCTTGCTCGTACGGACTTGCCGTGGCGGTCGGGGCGGCGCACCATGCCGCCGCTGGAGGCTGGGTGTCGGGCGGCATCGGAGACGAGGCACTGTTCCGATTCTTCGAAACGGCCCCGCTAGCGCTGCTGGTCTTGAACGGGCTCGCGGCTGCAAGCTTGGTGTGGCTGGGGACCCGCAATACCGCCGATCCAGTGCAACGCTTGCAACGCCGCTGGCTGGGCATGGGCGCGGCAGCCGCGATAGCTCCGTTCGGAATCTTCTACGTGGTGCCGTTCGCGGCCGGAACCGCTCCGGGCCCGAACCAAGCCTTCTCGGTGCTCTCGCTGGCGGCGCTGCCGCTGGCAATCGCTGTCGCGCTAGTCCGCTATCGCCTGCTGGACTTCAGCTTGGTCTGGCGGCGGGCCATCGCCTCCACCGTCGCCCTCGGCCTGCTGTTGGCCATCGCTGCGGCCGTGCTGTTCGGCGGGGCCGTGCCCGAGTCGTGGCTCGACAACTACGGCCCCGTAGTCTGGCTGCTGTCGCTGTCTCTGGCGGCGGCTGCGTACCATCCGGTGCGCGACTGGCTCGCGCGCACGCTGGAGCGCCGGGCCTACCGCGAGCGCTACCAAGAGCGGCGCACGTTGGCGGACTTTGCGGCCGAGCTCGCCGCCGAGACGGATCTGAACCGCATGGTAGCCTCCGCCGGCAACCGGCTCGTTCAGACCCTGCACCTTGAGCGCGCGGCTGTCCTTGTGCCGATCGAGCCGGAGGAGGGCGCCGGCATGCAGTTCAGTCTGCTCTGGAGCCGCGGGCTGGATGAAAGCGAATGGGATAGCCCGCGCCGCATCGAGCTGCTCGAAACCGAAGACGGCGTCCGCGTCCGGCCATTCTCGGTGGCGGAGCGTTCCAACGACGTGCGAGACCGTGCGTCAGGTGTCTGCGGCATGTGGCACTTCGTGCCCTGCCTGCTGCGGGACCAGCTACTTGTGTGGATCGGCTTGGGGCGCACGAAGCGCGGCGAGCTGCTCACCAGCGAAGACGTGGCCTTGGCCGAGACGGTTGCCGGCCCGCTCGCAATCGCCCTGGAGAATGCGCGCCTGTACTCCTCTCTGCGTGCGAGGGCGGCACAGAACCAACGCCTCAAGGACTTCAACGAGAACATCGTCGAGTCTCTCTCCGTCGGCATCGTGGTCTTGGACACGGAGAGCCGCGTGCAGAGTTGGAACACCCAGCTAGAGCTCGCGCTGCACATATCGCGGGAAAACGCCGTGGGCCGTCCAATCGACGAGCTGCTCCCGGCCTCCCTGATCGAGCGCGTCAGCGACTGCGTGGACGAGTCCGGTTCCGGCACAGTGCACAAATTCTTGCTGCGCTCTGCCGAGCTCCCCGAGGAATTCCGCCCGCAGGACCCTGCCGACAACGCCGACCGGGTTATCAACCTGGCCGTCGCGCCGCTCGTCGCGAAGGGATTCGAGCCAGTCGGAAGGCTGCTGATCGTCGACGACGTCACTGAGAGGGCGGAGCTTGAGGAGGCCGTGCTACAGGCGGACAGACTCTCCTCGGTCGGCCTGCTGGCAGCCGGAGTGGCCCACGAGGTGAACACGCCGCTCGCAGTGATCTCGACCTATTCCCAGATGCTGGCAGACCGGTTCGGCACGGGAAGCGAAGAGGCGAAACTGCTCGGCAAGATGACCGAGCAGACGTTCCGGGCCAGCGAGATCGTCAATTCGCTGCTGGACTTCTCGCGCACCTCCGGCGCGGAAATGACCCGCTGCGACCTGAACCGCGCGATTTCCGACACACTGGAGCTGATCTCGCCCCAGCTTCGGAGCGCCCGCGTGCGGCTGGAGCCGCGCCTGGACGCGTCCGCGATCATCCGGGCCAACCGAGGCAAGCTCCAGCAGGTGCTGCTGAACCTGTTCCTCAACGCCCGCGACGCAATGCCCGATGGAGGAACCCTGCGCGTCACGACGCGCGTGACCGCGGACGCGACCAGCGGGGCGCGGGCACAGGTGCTGGTGTCGGACACCGGCACAGGCATCGAGCCGAAACTGCAACGGCGGATCTTCGATCCCTTCTTCACCACCAAGGACTCCCGGAGCGGAACCGGGCTGGGACTGGCGGTGAGCTACGGAATCGTGCAAGAGCATTCCGGAACGATCTCCGTCCAGAGCGCACCCGGGGCGGGAACGACCTTTACCCTGGAGTTCCCGCTGGCCGAGCAACCGGTGCATGCCTGAAGTACCGACCGCCCCTAGCGCCAGGCATCCGGCTCGCATTCTCATCGTTGACGATGAACCGGCAATCGTAGAATCCCTGCGGGCCGTCGTCGAAGCGGCCGGCTACGCCACCCTGGCCGCAGGAACGGCAAGGGAATGCACGGAGGTCTTCGCACGCCAGCCGTGTGATCTTGTGCTGCTGGACCTAATGCTGCCGGACCGGACTGGACTCGAAGTTCTCACCGACATCATTGCGGTCAGACCTGACACACCGGTGCTCATGCTGACCGCGTACGGCTCGATCGAGACAGCCGTGGAAGCCACGCGCCGAGGCGCTGCCAACTTTCTGACCAAGCCCTGGAACAACCGACAGCTGCTGCTAGAGATCGAGCAGCAGCTCGCGCGAAAGAGGCTGGAGACCGAGAACGCCCGCTTGCGGGACGAACTCGGGCAGGCCGACTCGGTGAACGGCCTGATCGGCAAGTCGGAGGCGATGACCAGCGTCTTGGTGATGATCCGCCAAGTGGCCCGCACGACTTCGACGGTGCTCGTCACGGGCGAGAGCGGCACCGGCAAGGAGTTGGTGGCGCGCGCGATCCACAGGAACTCCGCCCGCGCCGAGGCGAACTTCCTCACCGTGAACTCCGGAACGATTCCGGGCGAGATGCTTGAATCCTCGTTGTTCGGCCACGTCAGGGGTGCGTTTCCCGGCGCCGAGCGCGATCGGCAGGGCTGCTTCGAAACCGCCGCTGGCGGCACGATCTTCCTTGACGAAGTCGGGGCCCTGTCGCTGGAGACCCAGGCCAAGCTGCTGCATGTGATCCAAGAGCGAGAGATCGTGCCCGTCGGGTCCAACGAGCGCAGGCAGGTAGACGTGCGGATCATCGCGGCGTCCAACGAGGACCTGCAGGCTGCTGTCGCTGCGGGCCGCTTCCGCGAGGACCTCTACTACCGACTGAACGTAATCGGGATCGAATTGCCCCCCCTGCGCAAGCGGACCGAGGACATCCCGGTGCTGGTCGAGGAATTCCTGACGCAGTTCTGCCGCAGGGAGAGCAACCATTTCCTCGGACCTGACCGAAGATCGACGCTGCGATTCGCGCCCGAAGCGCAGCAGATCCTCATGTCGCACAGTTGGCCGGGCAATGTCCGGGAGTTGCGCAACGTGGTCGAGCGGGCGGTAGTGCTGGCGACTCAGGAAGAACTCGGCACGGACGTCCTGCCCGACTCGATCCGGGGAGCGGCAGGCACTGAGTCAGCGCAGGCGTCCGAGCAGGATATCCACGCTCGGCGCCCGGGCGAGAGCTTGCCCGAAATTGTGGAGCGCTTTGAACGTCAACTTCTGCTGGGCGAGCTTGAGCGACACGGATACAGCCAGACCGAGACGGCCAAGGCGCTGGGCGTCGCCCTTTCCACGCTCAACCAGAAGCTCCAACGTCTGGGCATCGACACGAAGCGGAGGCGCGAGAGCGTCTCGCGATGACTTGGCCGCGGCGATGGCAAGCTCAGCCCAGCTGGGCGCCGGGGCCACGAACGGAAGATCGGCGAGCGCCAGGGCTGCGCAGAAGGGGTGTACGACTTCAAAGTGATATAGCAGGGGTTCCGGGCGGTTGAAGGCCCAAGGCAGCGGGGCAGGCATCAGGGGCGGATAGTGCGGTAGGCCCAGAAGTCCTCGTAGAGTCCACTGAGCTTGCAGCAGCGCAAGGCG